>DATBLH010000071.1:0-2511 GCA_036555445.1 Candidatus Limnocylindrales bacterium | reverse complement strand
TCGACGGCATCCTCATCAGCCATCTCCATCCCGACCATTTCATCGACCTCGTTGCCCTCCGCCACTACCTCCGCTACGAGTTCGAGCCGCCGCGCCGATTGACCGTCCACGCCCCGGCGGCCCTGGCCGAGCGGATCGACGGGCTCCACGGAGAGCCGGGCTTCACGGCGGCCGTCCTCGACCTGTCACCACTTGCGCCGGGCGAGCGCTTGGTGGGCACGTTCACGGTCGAAGCCGGTCGCGTCACGCACACCGACGACAGCTATGGCTTCCGGGTGTCGCCGGCCACAGGCGGCGTAGGGCTGGTGTACTCCGGCGACTGTGGCGTTGCGGACGATCTCCGTCCGCTCATCCGCGAGGGCGACACCCTCCTCGTCGAAGTCTCGTTCGGCGCGGATCCCGTGCCCGAGGGAGCGTTCCACCTCAACGCGCAGGCAATCGGCGACCTTGTGGCCGGAACCCGGCCCGCCCGAGTCCTCCTCACCCACCTCCAGATGGGCTTCGACCGGGAGGCAACGTTGGCAGCCCTCCGTGAGCGCTACCCGGGCCCGGTGGAGCTCGTGGATCCGGGCACCCAGGTCTCGATCGGCTGACCGCTACCATGGCCAGCCCGTGACCATCCAGGACAGGACGATCGTGACCCCGCTCCGAACCCAGGCACGCGAAGCGATCGAGCAGGCGTGGCAGCGGGCGGTGGCTTCGGGCGCCCTGCCGGCGGCACCCGACGAGCCCGGATCGCCGGCGATCGAGATCGAGCGCCCGGGCAAGCCCGAGCATGGGGACCTGGCCGCGAACATCGCGCTCAGGCTCGCCCGCCCGCTCCGCCGGCCACCGATGGCGATCGCCGAGGCGATCGCCGAGGAGCTTCGCGGGATCAAGGACTCCCCGATCGCCTCCGCGACCGTGGCCCCACCCGGGTTCATCAACCTCACCCTCGCCGATCGGGCGCTGGAGCAGGTGGTGGAGGCGGTCCTCGCGAGTCCTGAGAGCTGGGGCCGCGTCGCCCCGATCCGTCCCCGGCGAGTCAACGTCGAGTTCGTGTCTGCCAATCCCACCGGCCCGCTGACGATCGGCAACGCGCGCGGCGCGTTCATCGGCGATCTCCTCGGTCGCGTCCTCGCCGCGGGCGGGCAGGAGGTGACGCGCGAGTATTACTTCAACGACGTGGGCGGACAGATCCCGAATCTCGGCGCCTCGATCGTCGCGATCCGGCGCGGCGAGCCGATCCCCGAAGATGGATACCACGGCGCCTACGTCGAGGAGCTGGTCGCGCGCCTGCCGGCCGACGTCTGGGAGTCGGCCACGGCTGAGGGCGTCGACACCGCAGAACGCGTGGGGCACTGGGCCGCCGGGATCGTGCGCGAGGGCATCGAGGCCAGCCTGGACCGGCTCGGCGTCCACTTCGATGTCTGGACCACAGAGGCGTCGCTCCACGAGCAAGGCTGGGTGGACCGGGCGGTGGAACGCCTCCGCGAGCACGGCCACGTCTACGAGCAGGACGGCGCCCTGTGGTTCCGCTCGACGGCCTTCGGCGACGACAAGGACCGGGTGATCCTGCGCTCGAACGGTCAGCCGACCTACTTCGCGGCCGACATCGGCTACGTCACCGAGAAGTTCAGCCGGGGCTTCGACCACCTGATCTACATCTGGGGCGCCGACCACCATGGGACGGTGGCGCGGGTCCGGAACGCCGCGACGGCGATGGGCTACGACGCGGAGCGGGTCCAGATGCACCTGTATTCATGGGTCCGCTTCGTCCGCGACGGCGTCGAGGTCTCGATGTCCAAGCGGGCCGGCGAGTTCATCACCCTCGACGAGCTGCTGGCCGAGGTGGGCGTAGACGCGGCTCGGTGGTTCTTCGCGTCACGTGCGACCACAACCGGGATCGACTTCGACATCGAGCTGGCAAAGCGGCAGTCGGCCGACAACCCTGTCTACTACGTCCAGTACGCCCACGCCCGGATCGCGTCGATCCTGCGCAAGGGAGCGGAGGCCGGGCTCGAACCGGCGTCATCGATCGGCGCTCTCCTGTCGGGCGCCCCGGAGGCGACGCTCGCGCGTGCCCTTGCCCGCCTCCCCGAGGTGGTGGAGGACGCGGTGCTGGCCGAGGAGACGCAGGGCGTCACCAGTTACGCGACCGAGCTGGCGACGACCTTCCACGCGTTCTACCGCGATGCCCGCGTGGTCGACGCCTCGGCGCCGGACCGGTCACGCGCCCGGCTGGCCCTGGCGCTCGCGACGAAGACGACCCTGGCCAACGCCCTCGGACTGCTCGGGATCTCCGCTCCCGAATCGATGTAGGTCCGTGTCGCTCCGCCGACCGGGCGGTCAGACGCCGGTGTGGCCGAAGATCCGATCGAGGCTGACCGCGGCGCCGGTGTCCGATCCAAGGAGCACTGTGACATCGGCCTCGCCCGGCTGATGGACCACGGACCCCTCACCCGCGCTCGCGTCGAGCCGGACCGTCGCGGCATCGGCGAACTCCGCCGCCTCGGCGGCGTCGTCCCATGC
>DATBLH010000067.1:0-20637 GCA_036555445.1 Candidatus Limnocylindrales bacterium | reverse complement strand
GCTCCGCCAGGAGCACGTGGTGACGCTCGAGTCGCGGCCACCCAACATCGAGGGCAAGGGCGCGATCCCGATCCGGGAGCTCGTCCGGAACTCCCTCCGAATGCGGCCCGACCGGATCATCGTCGGGGAGTGCCGCTCGGGTGAGGCGCTGGACATGCTCCAGGCCATGAACACCGGCCATGACGGCTCGATGTCCACCGGCCACGCCAACAGCCCGCGCGACATGCTCGCCCGCCTCGAGACGATGGTGCTCATGGCCGGCGTGGACCTCCCGGTCCGCGCCATCCGCGAGCAGATCGCGTCCGCGGTCGACCTGATCGTCCACCAGGCCCGGCTCAAGGATGGATCCCGTCGGATCACGAACATCACCGAAGTCCAGGGGATGGAAGGTGACGTGATCGTGATGCAGGATGTGTTCGTGTTCGAGCAGACGGGCGTCATCGAGGGCAAGATCCAGGGCCGGCTCAAGCCGACCGGGATCCGACCCAAGTTCGTCGAAAAGTTCGAGGTGATGGGCATCCACCTGTCGCCCAACCTGTTCGGCTTCAGCTACTAGCCGACCGACAGGAAGGAGGTCTACACCGTGCCCATCCCGACGATCGCCGTTGCGGCCGTGGCCGCGCTGGCGATCCTCCTGATCGCCGTCGGCGTTGCCACGTCCGGCGGATCGGGGATCACCGCTCGCCTCGAGCGCTACGCCGCCGGGGCGCAACCTCAGAAGGCGGCACCGAGCGGACAGGGGGCCATTGCGGACCTGATCGCCCAGAGCGCCGCGCTCGCCCAGCTCAACAAGGTGGTCGAGCAGCGCGACTTCGGTGCCAACCTGGCGCGCGAGATCGCGCGAGCCGACCTGCGTCTCAAGGTCAGCGAGTACCTCGGCATCTGGATCGGCGCGACGGTCGGGATCCCGGTCCTGTTCCTCATCCTGTCAATCGTGCTGCCGGCGCTCGGCAATCCGATCGCGCTCCTCGTCGGGGCGCTCCTCGGCTTCATGCTGCCGCGCCTGTGGCTCAGCCGGCGCAAGAACGCCCGACTCAACGCCTTCAACAAATCCCTCCCGGACACAATCACGCTCATCGCGAACGCGCTGCGCGCCGGATCGTCGTTCCTGCAGGCGATCGAGCTCGTCGTCCGCGAGTCGCGACCGCCCATCTCGACCGAGTTCGGCCGGGTCATCCGCGAAGTCAACCTCGGCCTGCCGTTCGAGCAGGCGCTCGAGAACATGGTCCGCCGGGTGCGGTCCGATGACCTGGAGCTGATGGCCACCGCCATCTCGATCCAGCACACGGTCGGCGGCAACCTCGCCGAGATCCTCGACTCGATCGCGTTCACCATCCGCGAGCGGGTCCGGATCAAGGGCGAGATCCGGACGCTCACCGCCCAGCAGCGACTGTCGGGCTACGTGGTGGGATTCCTGCCGATCGGCCTGGCCGGCTTCATCTTCGTGGCCGCGCCGAAATTCTTCGATCCCATGTTCTCCAAGCCACCCGACATCGCCGGCCTGCCGGCGGGCGTGATCATCATGGCGCTTGGGGCGTTCATGATGTTCATCGGGTTCATGCTCATTCGCCGCATCGTCGACATCGAGGTCTAGGGACCATGGCCCAGTTCATCCCGTTCCTGCTCGCGGGCGTCGCGGCGTTCGCCATCCTGCTCATCTTCATGGGGCTGGCCGGCACGCGCTCGGTCGACCCCGTCCAGGCTCGCCTGACCCAGCTCGGGTCGATGCAGGCCAAGAATCTCGAGGAGCTCGAGCTTCAGCAGCCGTTCCTCGAGCGCACCCTCCGCCCGCTGGCCGCCCGACTGTCGGGCGCCGTCGCGCGGGTCACCAGCCAGTCGTTCAGTGAACGCACCGAGAAGCGCCTCGCTCTCGCCGGTCACCCAGGGAACCTCCGGGTTGCCGACTGGCTGGGCATCAAGGCCATCGGCTCGGTCGTCGGCGCCGGGATCCTGTTCGTCCTGTTCGGGCTTCTCGGCGGCAACCTCAGCCTGGGCATCATGAGCGGCCTGGCCGGCCTCCTCGCGGGCTACATCCTGCCGGAGTTCTGGCTGGGTGGCCGCGTCCGCCGCCGCCAGCACCTGATCCTGCTCCAGATCCCCGACGCTCTCGACCTGCTCACGATCTCCGTGCGCGCCGGTCTCGGCTTCGACGGCGCCCTGGGCAAGGTGGTCGAGAAGCTCAAGGGCCCGTTGACAGACGAGTTCCGCCGCGCGCTCGCGGAGATCCGGGTCGGCAAGACCCGCCGCGAGGCGCTCCGCGACATCGTTCCCCGGACCGAGGTGCCCGCGCTGACGAACTTCATCGGCGCGATCATCCAGGCCGAGCAACTCGGCGTGTCGATCTCGAAGGTGCTCCAGGTCCAGTCAGAGCAGCTCCGGATCGAGCGACGCCAGCGGGCAGAGGAGCAGGCGGCCAAGGCGCCGATCAAGATGCTGTTCCCGCTCGTCGGGTGCATCTTCCCGTCGCTGTTCATCGTCATCCTGGGCCCGGCGATCATCCTGATCGTCCAGAACCTGGGCACGAACTAGACCCAACCGGTCGCGGAGCGCCCAGCCCGGTGCTGATGGCCCGGAACCTCGATCGCGGGACCATCCTCGCGAGCCGCCTGGAGACGGGCGGCTCGTTGTGGGCCAAGTTCATGGGGCTCATGGGCCGACCCTCCCTGCCCAATGGGGAGGGTCTCTGGCTGCCCGACTCGAACGGGATCCACATGATGTTCATGCGCTTCCCGATCGACGCCGTGTTCCTCGGCCGCCCGGATTCCGATGGCGCGCGACCGATCGTGTCCCTCCACCGGCGGCTGCCGGCGTGGCGTGGACTGGTGCCGCTGGTCCGACGGGCAAACGGGGTCCTGGAGCTGCCCGCCGGGACGATCGACGCCACGGCCTGCGCCGTGGGCGACATGGTCCGCTTCGACGCCGCCTAGTCAACCGGAGCGCCAGGCCGGGTGTCGGCCGAGCGGCGATAATCGCGCGATGCGCCCGAGGACGACATGACGAGCGAGCGGGGCGTCAGCGTCACGGGCACCGGCCGGATCAACGTCTCGCCCGATGAGGCGGATGTGCGCCTTGGGGTCTCGGTCGTGAAGGCAACCGTTGGCGACGCACGTCAGGTGGCCGCCGAGGTGTCCGAGCGAATCCTCGCCGCGGTGACCGCGCGGGGAGTGGCGGGACCCGACATCCAGACCGCGTCGCTCGAGGTCCAGCCCGAGATGGAGTACCCGGACGGGCGCCCGGTGGTGCGAGGCCAGCACGTCAGTCACCAGTACGCGATCCGGGTCCGGGACCTCGCACAGCTCGGGCCCGTGATCGACGACGCGATCGGTGCCGGTGCGACGACGGTGGACAGCGTCACGTTCCGCTCGAGCCGGCGCGAAGAAGCCGAGTCGGAGGCACGCTCGCTCGCCATGGCCGCGGCCAGGGCCAAGGCCGAGCAGCTCGCATCGAAGGCCGGTGTCAGGCTCGGGCGGGTGCTCTCGATCGCGGAGGGTGCGGTCGCCGGCCCGCCCCACCCGATGCCGATGTTCCGGATGGCCACGATGGCCGAAGCCGCTCCCACCCCGATCGAGTCCGGTTCGCTCGAGGTCAACGCCTCGGTCAGCGTGACCTGGGAGCTCGTCGACCAGCCGGAGGCGGCACCGGCCATCGCTGGATGATCGCGGCCACGCACGCCGCCGGCCCGCGGGCGCTCATCCGTGGGTTGTCGGGCGCGAAGCCGTCGGTGAGACCACCTGGGCATGCTGCCCGGTGCCATGAGCCTCATCCAGCCGCTCCGGGTCGGTCTCGGCCGTGCCCTCGAGCTCGCCCTCCCGCCCCGATGCGCCGGCTGCGGAACGGAGGGTCGGCCGATCTGCGCAGCCTGCGAAGGCGCCCTCGACGTCCGCCTGGACCTGCTGCCCGGGGTGACGATCGGCCTCGCGTCTGACGTTCCACCGCCGCTCCTGCAGCTCGAATGGTGCGCACCGTTCGGGGGAACCGTCCGCAGGGCGCTCCATGAGCTCAAATACGCCGGCGAGCAGCGACTCGCCGTTCCACTCGGGCGGGCCGTGGCCCGTCGCTGGGCGGTAGCCGGGGCCGGTGGCGATCTGGTCGTCCCCGTGCCCGTCCATGCCGATCGGTTGCGCCGGCGTGGCTATGACCAGGCCGCGTTGATCGGTCGCGTTGTCGCCCGCGAGTTGGGGCTTCCGTTCGCCCCCGTCGTCGAACGAACCCGGGCGACGATCGCGCAGTACGACCTCGATCGCGCTCAACGAGCGAGCAACGTGACCGGGGCCTTCCAGGTGCTCCCGCCGCCCGCAGGATCGGCGTTCGACCGGGATCGTCCGCTCGATGGTCGATGGCCGATCCTCGTCGACGACGTGGTCACCACCGGCGCGACCCTCGTCGCCTGTGCGCATGCCCTCCTCGAATGCGGCGCGATCGGTGTCTCGGCGATTACCGTCGCTCGCGAGCGCTAGCGGCTTGGGCGCGGTAGCTCGGTGCCCGGGGAGGGCCGCCGTATACTGCGTCCACGGGGCCGCCCACCCCGGCCCCATCGATCCGCCCGGGCCACGCAGGGGTGCCAACCGCGCGCGGGGGAGGCAACGTGAGGACGATCGTCCGGGGCAAGAACCTCGAGGTCCGTGATTCTGTTCGGCGCTATGCCGAGCGCAAGCTCCACCGCCTGGAGCGAGTCCTCGACGACCGGAGCGATGCGGTCGTCGAGCTGTCGGTGGAAGCCCACCGGAGTGCGAGCGCCTCCCACATCGTCGAGGTCACGCTGGTCATCGACGGCCAGACCCTTCGTGGGCACGCTGCGGCCGTCAACCACGAGGCCGGCATCGACACCGTGGTCGACAAGCTCGAGCGACGGGCCGTGGACCACAAGGCGAAGCCTCGGTTGCGGGCGCGGCCGCCCGAGGTGAAGGCCGTCCTCCGCCGCCTCGCCGATGGGACGGCGGAGCCGGCACGGGACCAGCGGATCGTCAAGGTCAAGCGGTTCGCGATCGAGCCGATGTTCGAGGAGGATGCGCTGACCCGGATGGACGAGCTGGGACACACGTTCTTCGTGTTCGTCAATGCCGAGACCGAGCACCTCAACGTCCTGTACCGGCGTGCCGACGGAGACCTCGGGCTGATCGAGCCCGTGATCGGCGGCGAGTACACGGCCGAGCGGCGACGGGCGGGCGGATCCGGCCGCCGCTGACGATCAGGCGGGGGCTTCGACCGGAGCGTTGGCCGCGGACGCCCGGCGATAGATCCCACCCTCGCGGGTCATGAGCGCCGAGTCCACGAGATAGCGCCGGAGCGAGGCGACGTCCGGATGGTAGAGCCCGAGTCGCTGGTTGACCTCCTTCTCGGGATACGCACGATCCTCGTCGAAACAGCGGTCCAGGAGCCACCGCAGGATCACCTGGCGCTTGCGTCCCTGGACCGGGATCGAGGCGAGCCGTCCTTCGTGGACGAACGATCGGACGACCTTGGCGTCGTCGCCGCTGAGTCCCTCGACGTCCGGGCCACCCGCGAGGGATGGATCCTTCGATTCCTGCTCGAGGACGGCCAGCCGCCGGCCCATCGACGCAAGTGCCTGCACGCGAACGCTGAAGTCCGGTTCCCGTCCCTCGCTCCGGCCGATGAGGGCGGCATCGACGAGGAGACGCAGGTGCCGGTCGACGGCGGCCCGGGGAATGCCGAGTCGCGCGGACAGCGCGCTCGCCGGGGCGGGACCGTCGACGAGGGAAGCCCAGATCCGCAGGCGGGTCGGGTGCGTGAGGGCCTTGAGTGCGTCGAGGAGGTCGCGGTCCACGGACCGCATCGTACGATGGCCGGCGATGGACCTGGCTCGCCGGATCGGAGCGCACCTCCCGCTCGCCGGCGGGATGGTCAAGGCTGCCGAACGCGCGTACGCGATCGGCGCCAACGCGCTCCAGGTTTTCGGTGACAACCCGGCGGCGTGGCGCCGCCGGGCGGCGCCTCCGGCAGAGCTACCAGAGTTCCGGGACCGCCTCGACGCCTACGACATCCAGCCGCTGGCGGTCCATGCCGCCTACCTGATCAATCTCGCCGGCCCCGACGAAGCCTTCGCACGCCGGTCGCTCGAGGTGCTCGGCCACGAGCTCCGGTCCGCCGAGTCATTCGGCGCCCGGTTCCTCAATGTCCATGCCGGATCCCATCGTGGGACGTCGCTCGCCGAAGGGATCGATCGACTGGCGACGGGCGTCGCCCAGGTGATCGACTCGCATGGCGGTTCCCAGGGGCCGATGATCGTGATCGAGAACTCGGGTGGCGGCGGGTTCCCGGTCGGGGCGGACCTCGAGGACCTGGAACGGATCGCCGCGGCGGCAGCGCAGCGCGGTGTCCCCGAGGACCGCCTCGGGTTCTGTCTCGACACGGCCCACCTGTGGGCCGCCGGCTACCCGATCGACCAACCGTTCGAGGTCGACCGCCTGCTCGATGAATTCGAGCGCCGGGTCGGCCTCCACCGGCTCGCCCTCGTCCACCTCAACGACTCGAAGACCGCCGTCGGCTCGCATCTCGATCGCCACGAGCACGTGGGGGCGGGCACGATCGGGGAGCGCGGACTCGGCCACATCGTGCGTCACCCGCGCCTGGCGGCGACGACGTTCATCGTCGAGACGCCCGGCATGGACGAGGGCTATGACGAGGTCAACGTCGCCCGCGCCCTCGACCTCCTCGCCGGTCGGCCGCTGGAGGCGCTGCCACCGGCCGCGTTCGAGGTCCGCGGCTCCCGATCGCGTGCCTCCGGACCGACCGAGACGACCGAGACCGCCGAGACGTCCCGGTCATCGAGCCGATGCTGATCGCCAGCCACTGGCGAGCCACCGCCTCGCGCTGGCTCGACCGCCACCCGTGGTTGATCCTGGCCGGTCTCGTGGCCCTCGCGGCGCTGCTCCGGTTTCCCGACCTCGCCAGTCGGGGGCAGTGGGACAGCGACCAGGGTCACGACATGCTCGTCCTGCGGGCATTCGTTCGCGACGGCCAGGTCCCGCTGCTCGGACCGCCGACGTCCATCGGCGATTTCCATCACGGCGTCCTCTACTACCACCTGCTGGCGCCGGCCGCGGCGGTGACCGGTGGCGACTCCCCGCTCGCGATCCTGGCCACGATCGCGCTGGCGAACGTGGTCGCGGTCGCGGTCGTGTGGTGGCTCGGCGGTGCCATCGGCGGACCGCTCGCGGGCGCCGTGGCCGGCCTCGCGATAGCGCTGTCGCCGAGCGCCATCGAGGAGTCCACGTTCATCTGGAATCCGAACCTCATCGCCCTCTCGAGCTCGATCGCGCTGGCCGCGGCGTGGCTGGCGTGGACGCGCCGACGGGCACGGTGGTGGATCGTGGCCGGTTTGGGGGCGACGGTGACGATGCACCTCCACGTGCTCGGAGCCGTCCTGCTCCTGCCACTCGCCGTGGCCTTCGTCGCAGACGTACGCCGGACCGGGCCGGGTCACCGGCGACCGTTCGCGATCGCCGGGCTGGCGGTGGTGCTGATTCTCGTCGTGGCCTATGTCCCGCTTGGCATCCACGAGCTCAGCCACGACTTTGCCGAGACCCGGGCCGCGGCCTCGTTCCTGACCGGCGGTGGCCCTGCGGATCCCGGTCCGAGCCTGCCCGTGCGGATGGTGTTCATCGCGCTGCGGGTGGTGGCCTGGCCACTCATCGGGCTGGTGACGAATGCTCCGGTCGCGGCGCTGATCGCCGCGATGGGTGTGGTCGTCCTGCTGGTCGGCCTCGGGCTGGACGCGCCGGGCCCGCGACGCTCGGCCGCTCGCTGGGGAGCGGCGACGCTCGTCTGGAGCGTGCTCGCGCTGTCGGTCGGCGCCCGCAGCCTGGCCACGGTGGTCCCGGGACTCCCGAACGACCACTACCACGCGTTCCTCGACCCGATCGTGTTCCTGGTCACCGGTGTGGGCGTGGCCGGACTCGCGCGTCGCGGGATGGCCGGGGCCGCGGCTGCACTCGTGATCGTGGTCGGTCTGTCCGCGTTCCAGGTGGCGGCGCGGCCGGGACCGGTGTCGCCGGACGGCGGCTGGACGGCCGCGGAGGCGGCAGGGGCGCGGATCGTGGCCGAGCTTGACGATCGGCCCGCCGCCCTGCTCGGGCTCCCGGATCTCAAGCCGACCGATGCCTACGGCTATCCCCTGATCCGGGCCGGCTGGCCGCCGGTGGCGATCGAGGATGCCGATGCCCTGGTCGTCCTGTGCGACCGGCTGTTCGAGACGGCGATCGGTGCCCCGTGCGACGGCCCGGCCGAGGCGTTGGCCGTGGCATCGCATCCCGAGTTCGGGCTGCTCACGAGCCGATTTCCCGCCTCTCCCCGGACCGTGATCTCGATCTATCTCCGGCTGGCGTCGGCACCGGGGGCGCCGTAGGTCCCCGCCTGGGCCGGCTGGCGGACATGCGAACGCCGGCGCCCCAGACGCCGGCGTTCGCTGTCCCCGAGACCCGGAGTGTGGAGGGAACTCCGGGTCGTGCCCTGGTGTGTGCGGTGGTAGCGGCTAGTAGCGGCCGGGGGTCCGACCGATCGGTCGGGTCACCGGGCGCGCGCTGCCGAGTCGGGGTGTACCGACACCGGTGACGATCGGCGTGCCGTTCACCGTCGGGCCGCCGCGACCCACGGTGCGATCGAGTGGACGTTCGGAGCTGCTGTCGGTGGGCTGGAACGCGCGACCGAAGCGGCGCATCCGGACGGCGAGGTAGTACTCCATGATCTGGCGGACCTGGGGCTCCGTCAGCAGCTCGTCGGCACGCAGCGCGTACTCGACCCGGGCGGTCGGGTTCGTGGCGCCCTGGGCGACGAGACCCAGGTACTGCGGGGTGTCGGCGTCGTCGCGCAGCTCCCGCAGCCCGCGGGCGAGCTTGGTGGCCGTCCCGAGCGATGGCATCCGGTCACCGCGGATCAGACGCGAGATCGTCGAATGATCGACCCCGGACTGCTGGGCAAGCTGCCGCTGGGACATCTTCTTGGCCTTGAGCTGGGCTCGCAGCCACTCGTTGAATGCGCGACCGTTCTGGCTGGTCATGGGATGGGTGGGCGCTCCGTGCGTGGCACCCGCGGCCGTTCCGCGATGGGTCCACTATCCCCGGCGAACGGCCTCACCCTGTATCACCCGAACGTACCGGCGCCCGATGCGTGCTGGCACCACGGCTGGGGGTGGTTGGGTGCGGTCGGCTGCCGTCCTGACGGAGGACTTCTGGCGTGCGCGCCCGCGCACCGGATCCGGGCTGGCTCGAAGAGCGACCTCAGGCCGGGCTGGAGCGCGCCGACGCGTCGACCGTCGACAGCCCGGCGCCGCGCCGCTTCGGTGACAGGGCGTAGGCGATCGAGCCGAGGATGATGATCGACAGCACGCTGATCGCGCGATCGACGAGGGTGATCGCGAGCGCCTGGGTCTGGGGCACGCCGTACACGAGGTGGAGGAGACCGACGACGCCGGTCTCGACGAAGCCGATCCCGGCCGGCGTGAGCGGAACCGCGGTCAGCAGGGAACCGGTCAGCGCCACGAAGAACGCACCGCTGATCCCGAGCTGGACGCCGTCGAAGCCGAGCGCGCCGACGACGAGGTAGAGCCGCATCGCCTCGGTCGCCCAGATCAGGCCGGTCACGATCACCAGCCCAGGCAGCGCCCGCAGTCCGATCGCCGAGAACACGCCCTCCTCGAACCGGTCGTAGAACTCGAGGACGGTGTGCGGCAACGGCAGCCGGACGAGGATCCGGCGCCCGAAGTTGCGCATCGTCAGCAGGCCCACGGCGAGCAGGACCACCACCCCGACGCCGATCGCGAACACGACCTGCACCTCGAACGGGAGGCCGCTGCGAAAGCTCCAGAAGCCGGACGCGACCCCGAGCACGACGATCGCGAACAGGTCCAGGATCCGCTCGATGAACACCGTCCCGAACGTGCGGGACAACGAGACCGGGCTGTTGATCTTCAGCAGGTACGCGCGATAGAGATCACCCAGCTTGGCCGGGACGAGGCAGTTCACCAGCCACGAGATGAAGATGATCTCGCCGGCGTCCCGGACCCGGAGCCGGTACCCCGTCGCCCGGATCAGCACCGCCCAGCGGTACGCCCGCAGCGGGAAGCCGAGGTAGAACACGACGAACGCGAGGACGAGCAGCGCCGGATCGGCACCCAGGATCAGGTCCGGGAGCTCCTCCAGCCGGAAACCCGGCAGGCTCCTGACGAACAGCACCAGGAGCGCCAGCGGCAGCACGAGCGAGACGATCGTCCGCGGCTGACGGAGCCGCCGCCCGAGTGACAGCTGGTCGCTGCTGACGCGATCCGTCTCGCGTCGGTCGCCGACGCGACGGTCGTCGACGACGCGGCGATCGGGATCGTGCCCGCGGTCCGCCCGCCGGCGAGAGAAGATCCGGCGATCCTGGGTCCGCTTGCGCCGCTCGTCCCGCGGCCAGCGATTCATCGGCCGCTCGTCCCGGAGCCGTGGCCGGGATCGGTGATGAGGGCCGCTCCGGCCGGGACCCGGCCGCGTCCGCGCGCCCGCTGGACAAGCTTGGCGAACGGTGCGACCAGACGCGCGAGATAGGACGCGCGACCCGTGATCAGGCCGAGATCGGCGAACGCCGCGAGCATCTCTGCCGGCGTGTCCGCCGAGCCGCCGAGGATCGTGTACGCGACTCCCACCTCGAGCGTCGTGTGCGCATCGGACACGGCGACGCCGGGTCGGCCGAGCTCGGCGGCCAGGGCCGCAGCGCGCTCGTTTCCGCGGCCGATGAGCCGGGCGTTCCAGGCCTCGATCCAGTCCGCGTCCGCGGCAAGCCCGGCGCGGCCCGGGTCGTTGAGGATGGAGCCCCGGAAGCGATCGAACGGGTGTGGGATCCCGACCAGGCCGCCCTGCGCCCGGATGTCGGCGATCGTCGCCGATGCGCTCTGTCCCGGGGCGATCGGACGCTCGAGGAACAGCGCGATCAAGTCTCCATCGAGGGTCCTGACCTCCTCGCCGACGATGACCGTCAGCCCGGCCGGCGCGTGGGCGGCTGCTTCCTGGGCACCGTCGATCCGGTCGTGGTCGGTGATGGCGAGATGGGTCAGGCCCCGGGCGGCCGCGGCTGCCACGACGGATCGCGGCGAGGCCAGCGAATCGAAGCTTGCCGAGGTGTGGCAGTGGAGGTCGACGAAGACACGAGATCGCTCGGCCGGTTCGCGGTCGGCCCCCGGACCGGTCATCGTCAGAGGGTCTGGACGAGGGACTTCCGGAAGAAGTCGAAGTGCTCGAGGGCGAGCCCGGTGCCCAGGGCCACGCAGTCGAGGGAGTTCTCGGCGACGTGGCACGGCACGCCGGTGACCTGGGTCAGGAGCTTGTCGATGTTGCGCAGCAGGGCACCGCCGCCGGACATGACCATGCCCTTGTCGATGATGTCGGACGACAGCTCGGGCGGTGTCTGCTCGAGGACGGAACGGACCGCCGACACGAGCTGCTGGAGCGGCGACTCGATCGCCTCCATCACCTCCGAGGACGTGATCGGGATCGTCCGTGGCAGGCCGGCGATCAGGTCGCGCCCGCGGACCTCCATCGACAGCTCGCGCTCCAGTGGGAGCGCGGTTCCGATCTGGATCTTGACCTCCTCGGCAGTCCGCTCGCCGATCATCAGGTTGTACTTCTTGCGGACGTAGGTGGCGATCGACTCGTCGAACTTGTTGCCGCCGACGCGGAGCGACGTCGAGACGACGATCCCGCCGAGGGCGATCACCGCGATCTCCGACGTCCCGCCGCCGATGTCGATGACCATGTTCCCGGACGGCCCGCTGATCGGGACGTTGGCACCGATCGCGGCCGCCAGCGGTTCCTCGATCAGGAACGCCTCCTTGGCCCCGGCCTTGAGCGCGGCATCGCGGACCGCGCGCTTCTCGACGCTGGTGACGCCGGCCGGGACGCTGATCATCACCTCCGGGCGGCTGACGCGGAGCGGGCCACGGGTGACCTTGCCGATGAAGTGCCGGAGCATCGCCTCCGTGATCACGTAGTCCGCGATCACACCGTCCTTCATCGGACGGATGGCCTGGATGTTGCCGGGGGTGCGCCCGATCATTTCCCGCGCATCGTCGCCGATGGCGACGATCCGGTTGTCGTCCGACACGGCCACCACGCTGGGCTCCTGGATGATGATCCCCTTGCCCTTGACGTAGACGAGCACGTTGGCCGTGCCGAGGTCGATGCCGATCTTCATGGGCGGGTCGCTAGACCTCCTCCGCCAGGCGCTCGATGCGCGCGCCGAGCTCCGCGAACTTGCCGTCGATGTTCTCATAGCCACGGTGGACGTGATGCGCGCCACGAATGGTGGACGTCCCGTCGGCCGCCAGCGCGGCCAGGATCAGCGACGCCCCGGCCCGCAGATCGCGGATCTCCACCTCGGCACCGTGGAGTGTCGCCGGCCCCTCGATCGTCGCGTGATGGTCGTCGGCGATCGAGACCCGGGCACCCATCCGTCGGAGCTCGCTGAGCCACTCCAGGCGGTCCTCGAAGATCGTCTCGTGGACGCGCGATGACCCCGATGCCTGGGTGAGCAGGACACAGGTGGGTGGCTGCAGGTCCGTGGCCAGTCCCGGGTACGGCCCGGTCTCCACGTCGATCGGCCGGAACGATCCGGGGCCCACGCCGGTGGCATCGACCTCGATCGTGTCCTCGCCGCAGGCCACGCCCACGCCGGCACCACCGAGCACGTCGAGGAACTGGCCCAGATGGTTGCACGGTGCCCCCTCGAGTCGGACCCGGCCACCGGTCACCGCCGCCGCGACGATGAACGTTCCGGTCTCGATCCGATCGGGAAGGACCCGGTGCTCTGCGCCCCGGAGCCGCCGCCGTCCGTCGATCTCGATCCGGTCGGGCTGGGTCCGCTCGACCTCGGCGCCCATCGCCTGGAGGAAGGCAATGAGGTCGTCGACCTCTGGCTCGCGAGCCGCGGGCTCGATCGTCGTGTGGCCCTCCGCGAGGGTAGCGGCCAGCATCGCGTTCTCGGTACCCATCACGGACACGACCGGGAATCGGACGTCCGCGCCCCGGAGCCGGCCCGGCGCCTTGGCGTAGTAGTAGCCGTAGCGATAGTCGATCTCCGCGCCCAGAGCGCGCATCGCCTCGACGTGAAGATCCACCGGGCGGCGGCCGATCCGGTCACCGCCGGGGTTGCTGATGATCACCCGCCCGAGCCGCGTGAGGAGCGGCCCGAGGAGGATGAAGCTCGCGCGCATACGGGCGGCTGCCTCCAGCGGCACGAAGAGCCAGTCGACGTCGCCGGCGGCGACCTCGTAGACGCCCGGCTCGGGATGGTCGACGACGACACCGAGATGGACGAGCGTCTCGGCCATCACGTGGACGTCGGCGATCTCGGGGACGTTCGTGAACCGGCAGCGTTCACCGGTGAGGGTGGCCGCCGCGAGGAGCTTGAGCGCGGCGTTCTTGGCGCCGCTGATCGTGATCGACCCGGTCAGCTGTCGCCCGCCGTCCACGCGGAAGATCTCGCGCACGACGGGATCGGGCCGGTATTCCCACTGGAACGGCGGGGCATCAGCCACGGGGTCCGCCCCGTCGCTCGCGCGCGACGATCGAGTTGTTCATCTGGGTAACGCGCTCAGCCGCGGTGTCGCGGCCCCTCGCGATGCCGGCGCTCGGCCACCCGGATGCGGAGCAGGGCCTGCTGCAGCGCGGCGCGCGCGGCGGCCAGGTCGGCGCCCTCGTGATAGCCGGTCTCGATCGCCCGCTCGGCCTCGCGTCGCGCTTCCTGCGCCTTCTCGAGGTCGATGTCCGAGGCCAGGTCGGCGGTCTCGGCCATCACGACCACCTTGTCGGGCCTGACCTGGAGAAAGCCACCGACGATCGCGAACGATTCCTCGGTCCCGCCCTTGCGGATCCGGAGCTCGCCGACCCCCAGGGTGGACACGAGGGGTGCGTGATGGGGCAGGACCCCGAGCTCGCCCTGGCTGCCCGGGAGGACGACCGCATCCACGGTGTCCTGGTAGGCGAGCCGCTCCGGGGTGACGATCTCCAGCTGGATCGGCATCAGCCTGCCAGCTTCTCGGCGTTCTCGCGGACGTCGTCCATCGTGCCGGCCAGGAAGAACGCCTGCTCCGGGAGGGTGTCGGCGTTGCCCTCGAGGATGTCCTTGAACGAGGCAACGGTGTCCTTGATCGTCACGTACTTGCCGGACCGGCCGGTGAACACCTCGGCCACGAAGAACGGCTGGCTCATGAACCGCTGGAGCCGCCGCGCCCGCGCCACCGTCGCCTTGTCCTCCTCGGACAGCTCGTCGATGCCGAGGATGGCGATGATGTCCTGGAGGTCGCGATAGCGCTGGAGGACCCGCTTCGTCTCCTGGGCGACGTCGTAATGCTCCTGCCCCACGACCAGCGGGTCGAGGACGCGGGAGGTGGACGTCAACGGGTCGACGGCGGGGTAGATCCCGAGCTCGGCGATGCTGCGCTCGAGGCGGATCGTCGAGTCGAGGTGGGCGAACGTCGTCGCCGGTGCCGGGTCGGTGTAGTCGTCGGCGGGCACGAACACGGCCTGGAGTGACGTGATCGAACCCTTCTTCGTCGACGTGATGCGCTCCTGGAGCGCCGCCATCTCCGTGGCCAGGTTTGGCTGGTAGCCGACGGCGGACGGCATCCGTCCGAGGAGGGCGGAGACCTCCGATCCCGCCTGGGTGAAGCGGAAGATGTTGTCGATGAACAGGAGGACGTCCCGGCCCTCTTCGTCCCGGAAGTACTCGGCCATCGTCAGCCCGGTCAGGCCCACCCGCTGACGGGCTCCGGGCGGTTCGTTCATCTGGCCGAACACGAACGCCGTCTTCTCGATGACTCCGGACTCGGTCATCTCGTGGATCAGGTCGTTGCCCTCGCGGCTTCGCTCGCCGACCCCGGCGAACACCGACACGCCCGCGTGCTCCTGGGCGACGTTCCGGATGAGCTCCTGGATGATCACCGTCTTGCCCACGCCGGCGCCGCCGAAGATGCCGATCTTGCCGCCCTTCTTGAACGGGCAGATCAGGTCGATGACCTTGAGGCCGGTCTCGAACACCTCGACCTCGGTGGTCTGCTCGTCGAAGGTCGGCGCCTCGCGATGGATGGGGAGTCGCGTCTTGGACTCGACGTCGCCCTTGTTGTCGATGGGCCGGCCGAGCACGTCGAACACGCGACCCAGGGTCACCTCGCCGACCGGGACGGTGATCGGACCGCCCGTGTCGCGGACGGGAATGCCGCGGGCAAGACCGTCGGTCGTGGTCATCGCCACCGAGCGCACCCAGTTGTTGCCCAGGTGCTGTTGAACCTCGCACACGAGCGATCCGTGGTCGTCGCGCTCGATCTCGACGGCGTTGAGGATGGCGGGCAGCTCGCCCGCCGGGAACTCGATGTCGACCACGGGGCCGGTGATCTGGATGACGCGACCGGTCGCGTCCTTGCTGGCTGTCGCCATGGCTGGTGGTGCCTCCTGCGTCTCGGCGTCGTCAGCGCGCCTGGGCGCCGGACGCGATCTCGATCATTTCGCGGGTGATGTTCGACTGGCGGACCTTGTTGTAGGAGAGGGTCAGGTCCTCGATCAGGTCTTCTGCATTCTCGGTTGCGTTCTTCATCGCGACCATCCGGCTCGATTCCTCGCTGGCCTTGCTCTCGAGGACGGCCTGGAAGATCCGGACGGCGACATAGCGCGGGAGGAGCTGCTCGAGGACGGTCGCCGGGTCGGGCTCGAAGATGAACTGGTTGCCGGGGATGCCCTCGGTGTCCTCGCTCGGCTCGACAGGCAGCAGCGCTTCCACGACCGGGCGCTGGACCAGCGTCGACACGAACCGCGAGTAGACGAGGTCGATCCTGCCGAACTCACCCGACAGGAAGCCGTCGGTCACCAGTCTCGACACCGGCACCACGTCGCCAAATGTCGGGCGATCGCCGAAGCCCGCGAAGTGGGCCGCGAGCGGGACCCGAGAGCGCCGCATGGCGTCCCGGCCCTTGCGGCCGACGGTCACGACCGCCAGGTCGCCCTCGTGCTGGGTGATCTCGCGGGCGGCGAACCGGACCAGGTTCGTGTTGAGCGGCCCGGCCAGGCCACGATCGGTGGTCATCAGGATGATCAGGCGCTTGCCGCCGGTCCGCTCGGCGAGGAGTGGGTGGTCCTCGCCACCCAGGACGGCCGCGAGGTCCGCGAGCACTTCGTCGATCTTCTCGCTGTACGGACGCGATGCGAGCGTCGACTCCTGCGCGCGGCGCAGCTTCGAGGCAGCGACGAACTGCATCGCGCGCGTGATCTGTTTGATGTTGCCAACGGCCCCAATCCGCCGGCGGATGTCTCGTTGACTAGCCATCGAGCGTCACCAGGCCGGTGCTGAGACGCGTCGGAGACTCGTCGTCGGCCATCAGGCGAGGAAGGTCTGGCGGAAGGTCTCGATGGCCTCATCGAGGGACTTCGCCAGCTCGTCGGTGAGGGTCTTCGTCTCGCCCAGCTCCTTGAGGATGTTCGGCTGCTCCGCCTCGAGGAACCGATAGAACTGGGTCTCGAACTCCTTGACGCGAGGCGTCGGGACGTCGTCGAGCTTGCCGGTCGTGGCCGTGTACAGGATCGCGACCTGCTTCTCCACCGGCAACGGCTGGTACTGCGCCTGCTTGACCACCTCGGACAGCTTCTCGCCCCGGGTCAGCTGATCGCGCGTTGCCTTGTCCAGGTCGGACGCGAACTGGGCGAAGGCCGCCAGCGAACGATACTGGGCGAGGTCGAGCTTGAGCGGTGCGGCGACCTTCTTCATCGCCTTGGTCTGTGCCGCCGAACCGACCCGGCTCACGGAGATGCCGATGTTGAGCGCGGGTCGCTGGCCGGCGTTGAACAGGTCGGTTTCGAGGAAGATCTGGCCGTCGGTGATCGAGATCACGTTGGTCGGGATGTACGCCGACACGTCGTTGGCCTGCGTCTCGATGATCGGAAGCGCCGTCAGCGAGCCGCTGCCGTTGTCCTCGTTGAGCCGCGCGGCACGTTCCAGCAGCCGGGAGTGGAGATAGAACACGTCCCCCGGATAGGCCTCGCGACCCGGCGGGCGGCGGAGCAGGAGAGCCATCTCCCGGTATGCCCAGGCGTGCTTCGACAGATCGTCGTAGACGCACAGCGCGTCCTTGACGGTGTGGCCACCGATCTCGACCCCGGTCTCCATGATCTCCTCGCCCATCGCACAGCCGGCATACGGCGCGAGGTACTGGAGTGGAGCAGGGTCCTCGGCGCCGGCCACGACGACGATCGTGTGCTCGAGGGCGCCGTACTTCTCGAGCGTGGCCACGGTCTGGGCCACGGTCGACAGCTTCTGCCCGATGGCCACGTAGATGCAGACCAGGCCCTGGCCCTTCTGATTGATGATCGCGTCGATCGCGATCGCGGTCTTGCCTGTCTGGCGGTCGCCGATGATCAGCTCGCGCTGCCCGCGGCCGATCGGGATCAGGGCGTCGATGGCCTTGATGCCGGTCTGGACCGGCGTGTCCACCGACTGCCGGGTGATGACGCCCGGGGCGATCCGCTCCACGGGCCGGGTCCGCTTGGTCTTGATCGCGCCCTTGTCGTCGAGCGGGCGCCCGAGCGGGTCGACCACCCGCCCCAGGAGCTCCTGGCCGACCGGGACCTCGACCACACGCCCGGTGGTCTTGACGGTGTCGCCTTCCTTGATGTCGGAGGCGTCGCCGAGGATGACCGAGCCGACCGTCTCCTCCTCCAGGTTGAGCGCCATGCCCATGACGCCGCCGGGGAACTCCAGAAGCTCCGAGGCGAGTGCGCCGGACAAGCCGTAGATCTGCGCGATCCCGTCGCCGACCTCGACCACGGTGCCCACCGAACGGGATTCCGTCGTCTCGTCGAAGCCCTCGATCGCCGACTTGATGATGCTGATGATCTCGTCTGAGCGGATGGCCATCGGTCCTCCGGGTGGGCTAGCGGGTGCCGGCCACGAGCTGGTCGCGCAGCCGCTCCAGGCGGCCGCGCACGGATGCGTCGAGTAATTGGTCGCCGACCCGCACGGTCAGGCCACCGATCAGGTCGGGGTCGATGACGGACTCCAGCTCCACCTGGGCGCCGGTCATCGCCACGACCCGGTCCCGGACGGCAGCCGTCTCATCATCGGTGAGCGCTGCCGCGCTGGTGACCACCGCCTCCACGACGCCGCGACGCCGATGGACGAGGCGCCGGAACTCGGTCGCCACCGAAGGGAGCAGCTCCAGCCTCGAGCGGTGGGCGAGGAGGTTGACCAGGTTCAGCGTGGGTCGGCTGATCCGCTTGCCCAACAGGCGGCCGATGATCTCGTCTCGCTCTTCCGGAGGGCGGGCCGGATCGTCGAGGACCCGGGCCACCCCCTCGTCGCCCACGATTCGGGCGGCGACCTCGAGCTCCTCGAGCCACCGGTCGAGGGAATCGTCCGGCTCGGCGATCTCGAACGCGGCCTCGGCGTAGCGGCGTGCAGCGGTGGTGGGGCGGACCATCAGCTGGGCTTGGCCTTTCCGGTCTCGCGCAGGAACTCCTCCACGAGACGGCGCTGCCGGGCGCCGGTCATCTCCTCGCCAACGACCCGGCTGGCCGCGGCAAGGGCCAGGTCGGCCACCTCCGCGCGAAGGTCGGCGATCGCGCGCTGCTTCTCGGCCTCGATCTCGGCCGTCGCGCGCTCGCGCATGCGGTCGAGCTCCTCGCGGGTGGCGGCGATATCGGCCTCACGCGTCTCCGACGAGACCTTCTGGGCCCGGGTCACGATCTCGTTCGCCTCCCGCCGTGCCTCCTGGAGTGCGGTCAGTCGCTCGCTCTCGGCGGCGTCCCGATCGCGTCGCGCCTGCTCGGCATCCCGAAGCCCCTGCTCGATCCGCGCCCGACGATCGTCGAGCATCCGACGGATCGGTCCGAATGCGAACAGGGACAGGATCACCAACAGGACGGCGAAGTTGAGCGTCGCGACGATGATCCAGAAGAAGTTGATCGCCAGGCCGGCGGCCTCTTCCTCCTGGGCGAGCGCGGCGACCTGCCGAGCTGTCTCGCCGGCCAGGGCCAACGGGTCCACAGACGGCCTCAGGCGGGCTGGAGGACGATGGCCAGGATCGCGACGACGATCGCGAGCACGCCCAGGCCCTCGGCGAACGCGGCGCCGAGGATGAACTGCGCCCGGATCACCGGGGCGGCGTCGGGGTTGCGACCGATCGCCGTGGCCGCGAGCCCGGTCAGGATTCCGATCCCGATGCCGGGCCCGATGACGCCGAGTGCGGCCAGGCCTGCGCCGATGAACTCCATGTCGTTCCTTCCTCCTTGGCCTCCGGGACGGGCGCCCGTCGGTCACCTCGAGATGGATGGCTCCCGCCTCGTGCGGGCAATCAGTGAGTGGCTGGCTGTGCCTCCGACAGAGGTGGGCCGATGTTGCCCTCCGGGATCGGTGGCTCCGCGTGATCGTCCTCGTGATGACTCTCGATCGCGATGATCGTGTACATCAGGGTCAGCGTCGAGAAGATCAGCGCTTGCACGAAGTTGAGGAGCAGCTCCAGCGAGAGCATGCCGATCGGAATGATCGCGATCGTCAGTGCCGTGATGACGCCGAGCGCCACCTCGCCGCCGAAGATGTTGCCGAAGAGTCGCATCGACAGCGTGATCGGCTTGATGAACTCGAGGAGGAACTCGATCAGCCCCACGAACAGGCCGATCATGCCGGCTCCGATTCCCTCCTTGAAGCCCGAGAACACGAAGAACTTGCCCAGGTAGCCACGAACGCCGAGATGACGGAAGCCCTGGACGTGGTAGTAGAGGAACGCGAACAGGGCCAGGCCCAGGGTGACGTTGACGTCGCTCGTCGGCGCCCGGAACGCCTCGATGCGGCCGAAGAATGGCAGCAGGCCGCTCCAGTTCGAGAACAGGATGAACAGGAACAGGGCGGCGAAGAGCGGGACGTGCGCCCGTGCCGCCGTACCCCCGAGCGAGACGGCCCAGTTCTCGAGGGACTCGTACGCCCATTCGATCAGGTTCTGCCCGCGGCCTGGGATCTCACGCATGCCGCGCGTGAGCAGGATCCCCGCGATCGCGACGAACCCGGCCACGAAGAACATGGTGAACAGGGACGAGGAGATCGAGACGTCGAAGCTCACGATGCTCGACGGGGCGTGATGACCGGGCGGGAACACCACGTGGGGCGCCGGGAACTCGAGGTTCGCGCCGATCAGGTCGCCGATCCCCGAGACCGGCTCGCCCGGACGGTCGATCGGGAACGGCGGGACGACCATGTACGCAAGGACGTCGAGCACCACGACGCCGACGATCAGTGCGATGAACAGGTTGCGGCGGGAACGGCGTGGCGGGCCGGCGTCCGCGGGGGCGTCCTGCTGGGCGCTCGTCACGATCCCTCCGTGCGCGTGTCGATCAGTCTGCCTGGGCAAGGAACCGGTTGATCAACCGGTAGGCGATCCGGGCGCCCGCAGCGAGCCCGACGAACAAACCGATGAGAACGAACAGGGGCGTGGTCCCGACCTGCCGGTCGAGCCAGACCCCGCCGAGAGCCCCGGCGAGGGTCGCAACGAGGAGCGCGATGCCGATCTCGGAGAAGAGGGCGAAATACGCCCAGCCGCGACCAGGCTCGATCATCGACGACCTGCCAAGGCGGCGGGAGTATAGCAGCTGCGAGCGGGGCCGCCGATCAGAG
>DATBLH010000044.1:0-9919 GCA_036555445.1 Candidatus Limnocylindrales bacterium | reverse complement strand
GGGCCCGGTGCGGATGGCCCGCCCGATCGACGACCGGGGTGGTGGCCGCGGACCGCGCCGCCCGGATCGCGGCGGTGGTGGCTACGGCAACGACGATGACGATGGCAACCGGTCGTCGCCCTGGCTGTGGATCTCGGCGCTGCACGCGCTCGCGATCCTGGGCGTGGTCGCATTCATCGTGTTCCAGTTCGTGTCCGGACCCGGCGCGCCACCGGCCAACCGGGTGGAGGTGCCAACCTTCGTCGGGATGACGATCGAGGACGCCGAGGCGGCGGCCGAGGATGCCGGCCTGACGGTCACCAAGGAGTTCGCTCCCAGCACCGAGCCCGACGGCACCGTCACGGCCCAGGATCCCGCCCCCGGCACGGAGGTCGACGAGGGGAGCGAGGTCACGCTGACCGTCGCGCAGGGCGACGAGACGGTGACCGTCCCCGATCTCCGGAACCTGCCCGAGAACGAGGCCGTCAACCTGATCCGCGACAGCGGCCTCTCGATCGGCGTCCGGACCGATGTGTTCGATCCGACGGTTCCGGTCGGTGCCGTGGTCAGCCAGTCGCTCCCGGCGGGCTCGGTGGCGGCTTCGCTGACGCCGCTCGACTACACCGTGTCCAAGGGTCCGCAGCCGTCGCCGTCGGCATCGCCGACACCCGTCCCGACACCCACCCCGACGCCAACCCCGACGCCGACACCCACCCCGTCGCCCACGCCGCAGCTCAACGTCGGCGACTATCAGTGCATGACCCTCGAGGACGCCACGGCCGCGCTGACCGCCGACGGCTTCACCCTGGGCTCGGTGACGGGTGTGCCGGAGGGTTATCCGCCCGCCGACGAGTCGATCGTCATCGACCAGGCGCCGAACCCGGGCCAGAAGCGTCCGGCGGGGAGCCAGGTCGACCTGCTGGTGGCCGACCCCGCCTCGCTGGCGACCTGCCCGCCCGCCTGATCCGGGACCGCGCGCGCCCTCAGGGGTCGAGGTCGAACAGGCCGTAGCCCGCACCGACGGTGAGCGCCGGCTCGACCGGAGCGGTCGGTGGCGCGGCCACCACCTCGCCAACGGGCACGAAGTCGAGACCGGTCCGCGGAACGCCGGCCCGGATCGGCGCCGCATCGATCACCGGGACCGCTTCCCAGCAGCCGCGGATCTCGTCGCCCTGGAGCGGCTGGCGCCGCGGGTCCAGGCCGCAGTAGCCGAGCTGGGCGGCCACCGAGCGCCGGTAGTGGCGGCAGGTGCCGCAACTGGTGGAGGACCGACGACAGACCCAGCACCTCCCGCTCTCGGGCTGGGGCGTTCCGCAATGCGGACACCGCCACGTCGGCATGGGACGGATGGTAGCTGCGAGCGGCTTCCGTGTCGAGCCGCCCGGCGCGAGGTCGCGCTCGGCTCCGGCGGCCTAGCCCCGTGTGATCGTCAGCGTCGTCTGGTCGCTGGCTTCACCGAAGCCCTCGGTGTGGACGAGGACCGTCGCGATCCCCTGACCCACCATCGCACCGCGCGGGATCGTGGTCTGGAACGAGGCGCGTCCGTCGCCACCCGTCGTCGCCTCGGCGGTGATCGTCTGGATCCCGGGGACGCTCAGCGTGAACGTCACCCGTGCGCCCTCGAGGGGCGTGCCGTCCGGATCGTTGACCACGACCGAGAGCTCCACGGCTTCCGGGAGCAGATCGCGCGAGATCCGGTAGATCGACGATGTGAGCACCGCACTCAGCCGCCCGGAGCCCCGCCGGACGGCGATCACGAGGTCGCCCACGTTGCCCGCCGGATCGGTGGCCGTGATCGTGATCCCGTTGACGCCACCGGCGATCGGGAGCGTCAGAGTGAACGTGCCATCGGCCGCGGCGGTTCCGGGGACGGAACGGTTGTTCGCCTCGTTGTGCGCCACGAGCTCGCTCCGGGGTTGGGTCTTGCCCACCAGGTTCACCGCCCGGCCGTTCACCGTCGCCCCGTCCCTGGGTGAGGCGAGCGTGACCTTGGGCTTCTCCTGGTCCAGGACATAGCGCACCGATGGCGACGGGTCGGACTCCTCCCCGGAGGGGCCCACCAGGGATACCGTGAAGGTGTTCCCACCCTTGGTCAGCTCCACGGGCACCACGATCTGGGGTCGCAGGGTTGGCACGGCCACCTCGTCCACCGCGACCGGCGCCTGGTCGCCCAGCGCCAGATAGATCCGGAGCTTCGTGTTCGGCTGCCCGACGACCTCGGACGGCACGGTGATCACCAGGTCCGCCGTGGGCTCGTTCGTGTACGGCTCCTCGGGAACGGTGAGGAGCGGTGAGTCGAGGAGCAACGGCGGGCTGGCGGTGGGCGTGGGCGTCGCCGACAGGTCGTCGAGGACGCCGGACAGCGAGGTCCCGATCGCGGCCACCGCCCGTCCGAGGCCGCCACTGGCGGTGAACAGCGCAATGCCCCCGAGGGCGAGCACCGCGACCACGAGCATGACCCGCGCCACGAAGGGCAGCCCGTCGCCGCGACTGACGCGCCGGTGGGTCACCGACCGCCCCGTCGACGGCGAGCGAGGCTTGGTCCTCTTCGCTGACGGCGGGCCCCCTGACGGCGGTCTCGGGCGGACCTGCGGTTGCCGCCCGCCACGGCGGGTCGTCATCGGAGGCCATTGTCGCACGGCGTCCGGCCGCGCCGGTCACCGGCCTCGGCCACGCGCGGTGTAACCTGTCGGGCGTCCGGGCGCCCTTCGCCCTCCTGCCCGGTGCGTCCAGTTTTCGAGGCGAGGGATCTTGCAGGGCCGCGACCAGAAGACCGGGAGACCAGGGACTCCGCCAGGACGACCTGCGTTCGGCATCGGACCCATCGCTCGCGTGGCGCCGTCGCCGCTCGCGACGCGCACGGCCAAGGCCACCGGACTGCCACCACTCCCCCTCGCGGCGCGTGCCGGCTTCGGCCTGCCAAACCTGCGGCGGAACGTGTGCCCCCACTTCTACATGACCGGAACCCGCGGCGCGATCCCGATCCAGGCCCCCCACCTGCTCAAGGCCCTGATCCGCCAGGACACGAACGTCTCGCGTTGCCAGTTGCGAGGCGGTGTGCACCTCGAGCAGGGATATGTCAACGACGTGTGCCTCACACCGCGCTTCAATCAGTGCGTGTTCTACGAGGACGAGCTGACGCGCGAGTGACCGCCCCGGCCGCGGCCGAGCCGGCGATCCTCGCCGCGCCAGCGGACGGCGCCGCCTATCACGCGGCGCTCCGGGCCCTCGCCGAGCGAGGCCGATTCGGAATCCGCCTGGGGCTGGGACGGACGCGGGCGCTGCTGCGCGAGCTGGGCGATCCGCAGCTCGCGATCCGCGGCGCGCTGGTGGCCGGCACGAACGGCAAGGGGAGCGTGCTCGCGCTGGCCGGCTCGGCGCTCCGGGCCGCCGGCCTGCGGGTCGGCGAGACACCCAAGCCCCACCTCGTCACCTACCGCGAGCGGATCGTCATCGACGGACGCCCGATCGAGCCCGACGACTTCACCCGGCTGGCGGGCGAGGCGCTCGATGCCGCGGACCGGATCGATCGCCGGCTCGGTCCACCCACCGAGTTCGAGCTCCTGACGGCGATGCTGTTCCGGCGCTTCGCCGAGGCGGAGGTCGACGTCGCGCTGGTCGAGGTGGGTCTCGGCGGGCGCCTCGACGCCACCCATGCCTGGGACGGGGGCGTGGCGGTGGTGACGAACGTGGGCCTGGACCACACGGACCGGCTGGGCGACACGGTGGAGAAGATCGCGCGCGAGAAGGCGGCGATCATCGAGCGCGGCGACCTGGCCGTGACCGGGGCAACCGGCTCCGCCCTGGACGTCGTCCGCCGCCGTGCCTTACGGGTCGGCGCTCCGCTGCGGATCGTCCCGCCGGCGCCACTTGCCGGACTCGATCGCGATGGGATCGAGGTCGACCTGCCCGGTCTGGGCCGGACCCGGGTCGGCCTGCGGGGGCGTCACCAGGCCGCCAACGTCGCCATCGCGGACGCCCTCCTCGACGCCCTGTCGGCGGCGGGCATCCCGACTGCCGATCCCCGGGCACGGCGGGAAGGCTATGCGTCGGTGGGCTGGCCGGGTCGACTGGAGCTGATCGTCCGCGACGGCCGGGACATCCTCCTCGACGGTGCCCACAACCCGGACGGGGCGGCGACGCTGGCGACCGCGCTCGACGACCTGTGGCCGGAGCTCGCGGCGGGGACCGGGAGCACGGGCCGGGTGGCACTCGTCACGGCGGTGATGGCCGACAAGGACGTCGACGGGATCATCGGGGCCCTGCTCGCGTCGCGGGTGCTGCGCCGGGCGACGATCGTGACCACCGCCGTCGACCTGGCGCGGGCACTCCCGGCCGACGTCCTCGCGGATCGCTGGCGCGGGCTCGCTCCCGGGCAGCGCGTGCTGGCTGCCCCGGATCCCGAGACCGCGCTGGAAGCGGCTGTCGCGGACGCCGACCTCGTCGTCGTCGCGGGCTCGCTCTATCTCGTGGGAGCCGTCCGGCCGATCCTCGTGGACGACCCGCTCCTCCGCGATCCCCCGGTGGCGGCATGAGCGAGCCCGTGGACCGGGGCGTCGTCGCGGAGCGACCCGATCTCGGCGGGGGTCTCGCCACGCCCTCGTTCCGGTTGCCCGAGGGTGCCTCGAGCGGCCTCCCGACCCGGCCCGAGCCGATGACGATCGGCGAGCGGACGTTCCGCTGGGGGGAGCGCACGTATGTCATGGGCGTCCTCAATGTCACCCCCGACTCGTTCTCGGGCGACGGCCTGCTCGCCGATGACGACCCCGTGGCGTCGGCCGTGGCCCTCGGTCGGGCCATGGTCGAGGATGGCGCCGACATCCTCGACGTGGGTGGCGAGTCGACACGCCCTGGGCATGAGGCGGTGGACGCGGCCACCGAGCGTGAGCGCGTGGTGCCGGTCGTGGGCGCGCTCCGGCGAGCGAACCCGGACATCCCGATCAGCGTCGACACCGCGAAGGCCGACGTGGCCGCGGCTGCCCTCGACGCCGGCGCGAACCTCGTGAACGACGTCGCGGCCGTGAGTCCGGACGACGGCCTGCTCGGGCTCGCGGCGGATCGACAGGTCCCCGTCGTGCTCATGCACGACCGCGCGGAGGCGCGCTACACGAACCTGGTCGCGGAGGTCATCGCCGACCTGCAGGCCGCGATCGAGCGGGCGATGCGCGCGGGCGTCGCCTGGGACCGGCTCATCGTGGACCCCGGCTTCGGCTTCGGGAAGACACCCGAACACAACGTCGCGCTGCTCCGAGAGCTGGCGGCGCTCCGCCTCCTGGGGCGGCCCGTCCTCCTCGGCACGTCCAGGAAGTCCACGCTCGGCCGGATCCTGGACCTGCCGCCCGATCAGCGGGTCGAGGCGACCGTGGCCACGACCGTCCTCGCCGTCGCCGCCGGGCTGGATCTCGTCCGGGTCCACGACGTCCGGCCCAACGTCCGGGCCGCCCGGTTGGCCGACGCCGTGGTCCGAGGCTGGCCGCGATGACCGACCGGATCGTCCTCACGGACATGAAGTTCTCGGGTCGCCATGGCTATCACGAGTGGGAGCAGCACGAAGCCCAGCCGTTCGAGGTGGACGTGGAGCTCGTCCTCAACCTCCAGCCGGCCGGGATCGACGACGACCTGACGAAGACGGTGGACTACGGCCGCGTCTACGAGATCGCGCGCCAGATCGTGGAGTCGACCACGTTCCGGCTGCTCGAGGCCCTCGCGGAGGCGATCAGCCACGAGGTCCTGTCCGACTTCCCCAGCGTGGGCGAGGTCGGAGTCCGCGTTCGCAAGCCCAAGGTCAGGCTCGGCGGTCCGCTCGCCTACGCCGGGGTCGAGATCTGGCGGAGTCGCTCGTCCGGGGGACGAGCGCCGCGCTCGACTACTGGCTGAGGTTCGCCGGGCGAGTCCCGAGCGTCACCGCAACCGTCTCGGTATTGCCGTTCCGCAGGATCTGCAGATCGACGGACTGGCCGGGCGCGTACTGGGTCAGGAGGGCGTTGAGCGGATGCTCGTCGTCGACCGCCTGGCCCTCGATCGCGGTCACGATGTCGCCTTCGCGGAGGCCGGCGTCGGCGGCCGGGCTCCCCGGCTCGACCGCGGCCTGCACGGTTCCGTCGGCGGTGTTGATCAGTGCGCCCGATTTCACCGGCAGGTTCTCTTCCTTGGCCACCTCGGCGTTGATCGGGACGTAGTGGATCCCGATGTACGGGCGGGCGAGATCCTGGCCGGCCAGCGCCTGCTGCATGATCGGACGGGCGATGTTGACGGGGATCGCGAAGCCGATCCCGTTGCTGTCTCGCGCGACCGCGGTGTTGACGCCGATCACGTTGCCCGCGGCGTCGAGGAGCGGCCCGCCGCTGTTGCCGGGGTTGATCGCCGCGTCGGTCTGGATGAGGTTGTCCAGGTTCTGGCCGGAGTCGACGATGATCGAGCGACCCTTGGCCGACACGATGCCGCTGGTCACGGTGTTCGAATACGTGCCGAGCGGGCTGCCGATCGCGATCACCAGCTGACCGACCTTGAGCGAGTCGGAATCGCCGACCGGCGCCGTGGCCAGTCCGGTGGCCTCGATCTTGACGATCGCGAGGTCGGTGAGGGTGTCGATGCCGTACACCCGCGCGGTGTAGCGGGTGCCGTCCTTGAGCTCCACGATCAGGCCGCCCGCGCCCTCCACGACGTGGCGGTTGGTGAGGATCCAGCCGTTCGCGTCATAGATCACGCCCGAACCGATCCCGGTGTCCGGGATGTCGCCCGTGATCGTGCTTGGATCTGTGGCCGTGGTGTGGATGCGGACGACCGCCGGGCCGACCTTGGCCGCGGCCTCGATGATCGCCGACGATTCGTCCAGGGTCACCGGCTGCCGTGCGGTCACCTCGCTGCCGGTGGGTGTCGTGCCGGTCGCGGCGGGTCGATCCAGGGCGCCGGTGGCGGACAAGGTCAGGAACGTGCCGCCCGAGGCGAGGACTGCGGAGAGGAGGCATGCGGTCAGGACGGTTGCGATCGAGCTCCCTCGACCACCACCGTTGCCGGTTTCGCGTCGCGGCGGCGGGGTGTTCCCGCTGCCACCGTCGGTGGGCTGCCCCGCCGGCGTCCAGTCGCCGGTCGAAGGGGCGACCCAGTCGCTGCGTGGCTCGGGGGTCGGGGAGTAGGAAGCGGCGTACGAGGGTGAGTCGCTGGCACCCGGGAGGGGATCGGTCATCGTGGGTGTGTTCCTGTCTGGGGTGTGGCCGGCCATTGGCGGCTCAGGCGGATGGCTGAATACCTGATCTCACGGTGACGTACCCGTGTTCAGCCGCGACCCCTCCGTCGATGAAGAATCCGCCATGTTCAGCGCGAGCTCCGGGTCGTGGCGTGGCACCGGGGCGGCTGCGGCATCGGATCCGAGCGGTGCGCGCGTCGCGTCCTCGGCCCCCTGCGGATCGCGTGGCAGGAATACCGTGAACCGGCTCCCCGCACCCGGTCGGCTCTCGACGGTGACCGTCCCGCCGTGCATGTCCACGATCGAGCGCACGATCGCCAGCCCCAGGCCACTGCCGGAGCCCCGCGCCTCGTTGACCCGTGCGCCGCGGTAGAACCGCTCGAAGATCCGCGGCAGCTCGTCGGGCTCGATGCCCACCCCGGTGTCGCGGACCTCGATCAGCGCGCCATCCGGGTGCGCGGCCGCCTCCACCGTCACCGTGCCGCCCGCTTCGGTGAACTTGATCGCGTTGCCGAGGAGGTTCGCAACGACCTGGCCCACTCGCTGCGGATCGTGGCGGATCCGGAGCGGCCGATCCGGCAGCTCGATGTGGAGCGCCACCCCGCGCCGATCGGCCGCCGGTCGCGCCTGGTCCACGGACGATTCGACCGCCGCCCGGAGGTCGTCGGGTCGGAGGTCGAGCAGGACCAGCCCCGAATCGAGCTTCGAGAGCTCGAGCAGGTTCTGGGCCAGCCAGTCGAGGCGATCGAGCTGCTGCGCGGTCGACTGCAGGAACTCCCGCCGTGCCTCGGGATCCTGCTCACCGTGCTCCTGGAGCAGCTCGTTGAACATTCGCAGCGCCGCGATCGGCGTCCGCAGCTCGTGCGAGACGTCGGCGAGGAAGTCGCGGCTGCGGTCGCGGTCGTTGCGGATGATCTCCACGCTCTCCTGGAGGCGTTCCGCCATCCGGTTGAACTGCTGCGACAGCTCGGCCACCTCGACCGAACCGGTCCGGATCAGGGATTCCGGGACCCGCCCGCTGAGATCGCCCTCCGCCAGGGTGCGCGACGCCTCGGTCAGGCCGCGGAGCGGGGTCGTGTACCGGCGGGCGAGCACCGACGCCACGATCATGGAGAGTCCGAGCGCGAACAGTCCGATCGCCGCCAGCAGCCCGGTGACGTTGGCGATCGCCGCCGCCCGGAACGTGTACGGACCCGACAGGGTCACCTCCAGCACGTAGGTGAACAGGCCGTTCTCGACCTCGAACCGGCGGGTGTATGCGGTCGGCTCCGGGTGCTGGTCGGGTCTCGGTTGTGCCTGGTAGGTGGCGTTGAACTCGCCGTTCGTGGCCGGCTCGAAGTCGGTCACCGTGCCCAGGCCGAACCGGATCCGGATGTCCGCCTGGGCGAGCCGGTTCGACAGCAGCTGGATCTGGTCCTGGTCGCCGAGGACGGCCTGCACCTCTGGATCCAGGATCCCGCTCCGGGTCACGACCGGACGGATCCGCGCCGAATCCCGGGCCAGCGCGACGACGACCGCGGCCACGGTCTCGGTTCGATCGTCGAGATCCGCGGCCTGCTGCTGGAGGAACGAATCGTCGAGCCGGTTGATGACGAACGCCGATACGAGCAGAAGGGTGAGCGCGACCACGCTCACGAACCCGATCGTGAGCCGTGCCTGGAACGTGCGCGGCACGAACTTGCGGAGTGCGCGCGTCAGGCGGCGCCCGGGTCGGCGATCAGCGCTCGGCGAATGCGTAGCCCACGCCCCGGACGGTGAGCACGAATGCCGGCACCGCCGGGTCGTCCTCGATCTTGTCGCGCAGGTGGCTGACGTGGACGTTGATCGTCTTCTCGTCCTGGTCCAGCGCCTCGTAGTCGCGGAGGAGCTCGAGCAGCTCCGAGCGCGTGTAGACCCGGCCCGGGCGGCTGGCGAGGTGACGCAGGATCTCGAACTCGGTGGGGGTGAGGCTGATCCGGCGCTGGCCGCGCTGGACGCGGCGCCGCTCGAGGTCGATCACGAGGTCGCGGTGACGGATCACCCGCCCGCCGACGGCATCGGCGAGGTCGCCGTAGGCGCGGCGCAGGAGGGCCTTGATCCGGCTCATCAGCTCGCGCAACCCGAACGGCTTGGTCAGGTAGTCGTCGGCACCGAGCTCGAGGCCGATCACCTTGTCGACCTCCTCGTCGCGCGCCGTAAGCACGAGCACCGGGGCCTTGGATCCGGAGGCCCGCAGACGGCGGAGGACCTCGAAGCCATCGATCCCCGGCAACCGGACGTCGAGGACCACGAGATCGGGCGCCTGGCTGGTCGCGAAGTCGAGCCCCTCCTCGCCGGAGCGGGCGACGGTCACCTCGTAGCCTTCCTGCTGGAGGGCGTACTGGATCCCGCGCGCGACGGCGAACTCGTCCTCGACGATGAGGATCGTGGCGGACACGGCGCCGATCCTACACCGGAGACCGGGAGCGACCCGCCGCATGGCCTGTGGTACCCTCCCGGTCGCTCCGAACGCCCGCGAGGATCGATCCCCACATGGCCACCGCTCGACCCACCCTGGACGCCACCCACCGCGAGGTGACCGGCAAGCACGTGTCCCGCCTGCGTCGCGAGGGCCGGCTGCCGGGCGTGGTCTATGGCCGCGGTGTGGACTCGGCGAACGTGTCCCTGGACTTCCACGAATTCGAGATCCTCCGGCGTCACGCCGGCCCGAACACGCTGATCGACCTGTCCGTGGACGGCAAGAAGTCGCGACCGGTGCTGGTCAACGGGTTGCAG
>DATBLH010000047.1:0-8020 GCA_036555445.1 Candidatus Limnocylindrales bacterium | reverse complement strand
CCCGCTCATCCGCCGGCCGAGCGCCGCACGGCGACCAGCGACAGCATCTCGTAGGCGAGATTGGCGGCCAGGGTGGCCGTGACCCCGGCCGGGTCGTAGGCCGGGATCACCTCGACCACGTCGAAGCCGACGAACTCGATCCCCGTGAGCCGGCGGAGGATCGCGAGCAGGTCCCGGGCGGACGGCCCGCCCGCCTCGGGCGTCCCGGTCCCGGGCGCGTAGGCCGGGTCGACGACGTCGATATCGAAGCTGATGAACGCTGGCCGGTCCCCCACCCGTTGCCGGATCCGCGCGGCGACGGCCTCGGGTCCGAGCTCGAACACGTTCTCGGTCGTGAGGTACTCGAGGCCCAGCTCCTGGCGCAGGCCGGTCCAGTCCTCGCGGTCGTAGATCGAGCCCCGGAGCCCCACCTCGATCGAGTGCTCGACGTCGACCAGCCCCTCCTCGATTGCCCGCCGCATCCACGTCCCGTGGTTGTAACGCTCGCCGAAGTAGCTGTCCCAGGCATCGGTGTGGGAGTCGAAGTCGATCACAGCCACCGGCCCGCGGCCCTGCGTCGCCCGCAGGTGCGGCAGGGTGCACGCGTGGTCACCGCCGATCAGGAGCGGCACGACCCCTGCCTCGACGATCGGCCGCACCGCGCCCTCGATGGCCTGGTAGCTCCGCTCGAGATAACCGGGCACGATCGCCACGTCCCCATAGTCGACGCACGACAGGACGTCGAACGGCTTGATCTCGAGGTTCGCGTTGTACGGCCGGAGCATGACGCTCGCGGCGCGGACGGCGTTGGGACCGAAGCGGCCACCGACACGGTAGGTGACGCCCGTGTCGAACGGGACGCCCACGATCGCGAGGTCCACGTCCTCCAGGGTCCGGACGTATGGCAGCCGGGCGAACGTCGCAGGGCCCGTGAACCTGGGGCTCTGGAGCGAGTCCTCCGGGACGTAGCGCGGCACGGGCACAATCTACGCGCCGAAGCCATGCCCTGGAGGAGCGATGCGCGCAGCGGTCATCGAGCGGCCGGGTGAGCCGATCCGGATCGAGGAGCTGGACCTGGACGATCCACGGGCCCGGGAGGTGCGCGTCCGCCTTCAGGCGTCCGGCGTCTGCCACTCCGACCTCCACGTCCGCGACGGGGACTGGGAACGCCCCGGACCGCTCGTGCTGGGTCACGAGGGCGCTGGGATCGTCGATGCGGTCGGACCCGGCGTCGACCCATCCCTCGTGGGCCGGCTCGTCGCGCTGACCTGGTACTACCCCTGCCTCCGTTGTGCCGCGTGCCAGACGGGCCGGCAATGGGCATGCACGGGCTCCGGCTCGATCCGCCATCGGCTCGAAGACGGCCGCACGCCGCTCCGGCGGCCGGATGGGACCGAGGTTCTGCCCTATCTCGCCATCGGCACGATGTCCGAGGCGATCGTGGTCCCCGCGAGCGCCGCGATCCCGATGCCGGACGGCCTCGCCCCCGAGGTCGCGGCGCTCATCGGCTGCTGCGTCTCGACCGGCGTCGGGGCGGTGATCAAGACGGCAACGCTGCCGCCAGGAGCGACGATCGCCGTCTGGGGCCTGGGTGGTGTCGGCCTCTCGGTGGTCATGGGTGCCGTCCTCGCCGGCGCCGCACGGATCGTGGCCGTGGATCGCGTGCCGTTCAAGCTGGAGCGCGCCCAACGGCTTGGGGCGACCCACACCGTCCGGGCCGGCGAGGATCCGGCCGAAACCGTCTCCCTGGTCCGGGAGGCGGCCGGTGGTGGCCCCGAGTTCGCGTTCGAGGCGATCGGGCTCCCGGCGACGATCGAGCAGGCGATTGCCTCGCTGCCGCCGGGCGGCACCGCCGTCCTCGTCGGTCTCACGCCGTTCGGGGCGCGAGCGTCGTTCGAGGTGTTCCCGTTCGTGGACGGGTCTCGCCGGATCGTTGGCTCGAACTATGGCTGGGCGGTGGCGGCAACGGACTTCCCGCGCTACGCGGCGCTCCACCGGGCCGGCCGGCTGCCGATCGATGCCCTGATCGACGACCGGATCCCGCTCGCCGCCGGGGCCATCGAGGATGCCTTCGCCCGGATGCGGCGCGGCGAGGGCGTGCGGACGGTGATCGTCCCGTGACGAGCCCGCGTCCTCAGCCTGGGGCGCGCTCCCGGAGCGCCGTGCGAACCTCCCACAGCTCGGGGAAGAACACCTCCTCGGTCAGCCGCTCCAGGTAGTCGGCACCGGCAGTCCCGCCGGTGCCGCGCTTGCGGCCGATGATCCGGAGCACGACCTTGAGGTGGCGGTAGCGCCACAGCGAGTACGCCTCGTCGACGTCGACCAGCTTCTCGGCCATCTCGTAGGCGTCCCACGAAGCCTCCGGCTGCTCGTAGATGCCGGCCAGGACGGCGGTCACACCGGGATGGGTCACGTGCGGCCGGGTGACGTCGCGCTCCAGGACCTCGATCGGAACCGGATGGCCCTTGCGCGCCAGCCAGCGCAGGTACTCGTCGTAGAGGCTCGGCGCGTACAGCGCCCCCTCGAGCTCCGCGTGGATCGCCGGCTCGTGGCGGAACGCCCGCACCACGCGACGATCTTTCTTGCCCATCGCGAACTCGATCAGCCGGTTCTGGTGCGACTGGAAGCCACTGGCCGGTCCCAGGACATACCGGAACTGGGCGTATTCGGTGGGCGTGAGGGTCTCCAGGACACCCCATTGCTCCCGCAGCTGGGTCTGGATGTGCTTCACCCGGGCCAGGATCTTGAACGAGCTCTCGAGGTCGTCACGCCGGACGAGGTCGATCGCCGCGCGGAGCTCGTGAATCATGAGCTTGAACCACAGCTCGGTCGTCTGGTGCTGGATGATGAACAGCAGCTCGTCGTGGTGCGGCGGATCGCTGAGCGGGTGCTGGGTGGCGAGCAGCTCACGGAGGCCGAGGTAGGTCCCGTAGTCGAGCGCGCCACCGCCCCGCGTCGCAGCCCGCGCCGAGTCTCCGCGGTCGCTCCTCCCGGTCATCGCTCCGGAGCCTGCGCGGGCGGCTCCGGCTGCTGGATCGGCGGCAGCAGCTCGCCCTCGGTGATCAGGCGGGTGTTCCGGCCGCGAGTCCAGTAGGACCACGCCCAGCGGACGAGAACGACAATCCGGTTCTGGAAGCCGATCAGGTAGGCCACGTGGATCAGCAGCCACAGCCACCAGGCGAGGTACCCCGAGAAGCGGCGGTAGGGACCGAGATCGGCGATCGCCTTGGCGCGGCCGATCACCGCGAGGTCTCCCTTGTGGTGATACCGGAACGCCGGCGGGGGCCGCCCGTCGAGCCGGGCACGGACGACGGCGGCCGCGTGGCGGCCGCCCTGGATCCCGCCCTGGGCGACGGCCGGCACGAACGTCCCGTCCTCCCGACGGGAGGCCGCCAGGTCGCCGATGACCAGGATCTCCGGCCGGCCGGCGATCGACAGGTCGGGCTCGACGACGATCCGGCCGGTGCGGTCCGTCCGGGCGCCGGTGGCCTCGGCGACGAGCCGGCCGAACGTGGAGGGTCGAACGCCGGCCGCCCAGATGACGGTTCGCGCGGGAATGCGCTCCGTGGGCGCCCGGGCGCCCTCGCCGGTGGCCACCGTCACGCCCTGGGCATCGATGTCGGTCACGCGCGTGCGCGTCCGGACGGTGACACCGAGGCGCTCGAGGTCCCTCCGCGCGTGGTCGGCCAGCTGTTCCACGAACGTCGGCAGGATCCGCTCCATCGCCTCGACGAGGATGATCCGGGCCTCCGCCGGATCGATCGACCGGAAATCTCGGCGAAGCGTGTCACGGGCAATCTCGCCCAGGGCTCCGGCCAGCTCGGCCCCCGTCGGGCCGCCACCCACCACGACGAAGCTCATCCACTCGGCGCGCCGGACGGGATCCGCCTCGCGCTCCGCGGCTTCGAACGCGATGAGGATCCGCCGCCGGACGTCGATCGCGTCCTCGACGGTCTTGAGGCCGGGCGCGAAGCGCGACCACTCGTCGTGGCCGAAGTAGGTGTGGCTGGCGCCCGTCGCGACGATCAGGGTGTCGTACTCGATCGGGCCGCCATCGGACAGGACGACGCGTCGTGCGTCCGCATCGATCGCGATCGCCTCGCCCAGCAGGACGGTCGTGTTGCGATTTCGGCGGAGGATCGCGCGGAGCGGCTGCGCGATGTCGCCCGGCGACAGGGCGCCGGTTGCAACCTGGTACATCAGCGGCTGGAACAGGTGGAAGTTGCGCCGGTCGACGACGGTCAGGTCGACCCGCGGGTCGCGGCCGAGGCCCTTGGCGGCGTACAGGCCCCCGAAGCCGCCGCCAACGATCACGACCCGGTGATGGGCCGCCCGGCCTTCGGTCATGGGTCGAGTCTAGCCCTGCAACGGGCGACGACATCGAACTGCAATGCACCAGAAACCGCGTTCACGAGGCGGTTTGGAGACGCCTGACTGGCGCTTGAGCGGTACCCTGAGCGGATGGCGCAACAGGGGGCGCTACTCCGCGACCGCTATCGCCTGCAGGATGTCATCGGCAAAGGCCGACTCGCAGGTGTCTGGCGGGCGCTGGACGAGGAGCTCAACCGACCCGTCGCGGTGAAGATCGTTCGCCCGCGACACGCGGCCGACCCCGCGATCGTGGATCGCTTCTGCGAGGCGGCCTCGGCCGCCGCGCGCCTCGAGCATCCGAACATCGTGCCGATCCTCGACTACGGCGTCGACGGTCAGACGGTGTTCGTGATCATGCCGCTGATCGAGGGCTTCGACCTGGACACGGTCCTCGACCGTCACGGCCGCCTCCCGATCGACCACGCGCTGCGGATCGCGAGCGGCGTCGCACGCGCGCTCGAGGCTGCGCATGCAGCCGGCGTCGTCCACCGCGACATCAAGCCCAGCAACATCCTCCTCGATGCGGACGGCGAGGTCCGCGTAGTCGACTTCGGTCTCGTCCAGGCGCTCGGCGACGGGCGTCCCACGACGAGCGGAACGCCCGTCAAGTCGGTTCGCTACCGGAGCCCGGAGCAGATCGCGGACGAGAAGGTCGGACCCCGTTCGGACATCTACGCCCTCGGACTCGTTCTCCACGAGCTGCTGACCGGCGAGCAGCCGTTCCCGGGCACCTCGGCGACGACCGTCGCCCGGGCCCGACTCCACTGGGCGCCGCCAGCACCGAGCACGCTTGCCCCGGCCGTGCCGGCGTCGCTGGATCAGCTGGTCGGACGCGCCCTCGCCCGCGAGCCACGGCATCGCCACCGCTCCGCGCGCACGTTCCGACAGGCGATCGAGCGGTGGTGGAAGTCGTCCCGACCCGCCGTCACTGCCGTGGCTCCTCCCGAGAGCGGCTGGGAGGGCGGCCAGCCCGCTCGCCGCTCGCGGGCTTCGCGCCGCCGCCAGTCCAATCCCGAAGGTGGCCTCCGGACCCAGGTCCTGGGCACGATGCTCCCGGCAAGCGCCGTCCTCGTGGTCGCCGCGCTTGGGTGGTCGGTGACCTGGTCGATCGGCGCCGACACGCCGCCGGTCGAAGGCCGCGTCCTGGGTGTGACGGCCACGCCGTTTGCGATGCCGGACCGGGCCGCCGTCGAGTCCATCCCGGTGCCCCAGGCGAGTGGCCCCGCCGCTGTGCCGGCGGCCACACCGTCGACTGCGCCCGCCCCCGCGCCCAAGGCGACCCCGGCTCCCACGCCACGTCCGACCGCGAACCCGACGAAGGCACCCACCCGGCCACCGCCGCCGGCCCCGCGACCGACGTCTCAGCCGCCGGCCGAACCGGAGGACGTCCGGACCCCGGACGAGACGGTGCTCGTCTGGTATGACCTCGTGGAGGCGCACCGGTTCGCGGAGGCGGCCCAGCTGTGGAGCCCGCGTCTGCGCGCCGAGTCGCCACCTGATCGGTCGATCAATCGCCGCTTCGCACGCACGAACCGGATCGACGTCAACCGGTCGGAGACGATCGTGCTGGACAACCAGGCCGGAACCGCCGTCGTCGCCGTCGACATCACCGAGTACCGCGACGCCGGGCGCTCACCGATCCGCTATTCGGGGAGCTGGGGGCTCGTCCGGATCGACGGGAGCTGGTACCTGGACGACCCGACCTTCGGGAAGCCGCACTGACGGTCAGCCCGCCAGCTGGCGGGCCGGGCGACAGAGGCCGGCGAGGCGTGCCGCGACCCCGCCCAGGAGCGCCTGACGCCCGAGGCGGACGACGGCCCCGGTCATGGCTACCGGTCGCGTTCGATCCCGGCCATGGCCGCCTGCGCGGCCGCCAGGCGGGCGACGGGAACACGGAATGGGGAGCAGGAGACGTAATCGAGGCCCAGCGTCTCGCAGAAGGCGATCGATTCCGGATCGCCACCGTGCTCCCCGCAGATCCCCAGCTCGAGGTCCGGGCGGACGGCGCGGCCCTTGGTGACGGCCATCTGCATCAGCAGCCCCACGCCGGACGCATCGAGGGTCTGGAACGGGTTCACGGGAAGGATCTTGTCCTCGACGTACTTGAGCAGGAAGTTGCCCTCGGCATCGTCACGGGAGTAGCCGAACGTCATCTGGGTCAGGTCGTTGGTGCCGAAGCTGAAGAACTCGGCCTCGGAGGCGATCTCGTCGGCCGTGATCGCCCCGCGCGGGACCTCGATCATGGTCCCGAACTTGTAGTCGACGTCGACGCCGTGCCGCTCGATGACGGCGCGAGCCTCGGCCTCGAGGATTCGACGGGTCTCGGCCAGCTCGTTCACGTGGCCGACCAGCGGGATCATGATCTTGGCGTGCGGGTCGCCACCGGCCTTTCGCCGGGCGATCGCCGCCTCCAGGATCGCGCGCGTCTGGATCTTCACGAAGTCCGGGATCATCAGCCCGAGCCGGCAGCCCCGGAGGCCCAGCATCGGGTTCTGCTCGCGCAGACGCGAGACGGCGGCGAGCAGGGTTCGCGCCTCGGCGAACGCCGGCTCGTCCTGGGCGGTCCCGAGGGCTTCGAAGCGCGCGACCTGCTCGATCAGCTCTTCGTGCGGGGGCAGGAACTCGTGGAGCGGCGGGTCGATGAGGCGGATGACGACGGGCAGGCCGTCCATCGCCTCGAAGATCCCTTCGAAATCGCCGCGCTGGAGACCCTCCAGCTTGCCCATGGCGGCGTCGAAGCGCTCGACGACGCCGGCCTCGTCGGTGGTCAGCTTCTCGCCTGCAGCCCGGCGTTCCTTGGCCCGGGTCGCCTCGAACGCGACGAGGATCGCGCGTCGAACGATCTCCAGGCGCTCGCCCTCGCGGAACATGTGCTCGGTGCGGCAGAGCCCGATCCCCTGGGCGCCGTACCGCCGCGCCTGGGCCGCTTCTTCCGGCTTGTCGGCGTTCGTCCAGACCCCCATCCTCCGGACCTCGTCGGCCCAGCCCAGGATTGCCTGGAGCTCCGGCTGGTCCTCGAACCGGGCGGACACCGTCGGCAGGGCGTCGACGTACACGCGGCCGGTGGACCCGTCGAGGCTGATCCAGTCGCCTTCCCCGATCTCGAGATCGGTCTCGCTCGACCGGGCGCGGCGGGCGTCGGCGTCGACGTGGAGCTCCGCGGAACCGGCGACGCATGGCTTGCCGATCTGGCGCGCGACGACCGCGGCATGCGACGTGGCGCCGCCCTTGGCCGTCAGGATCCCCTGGGCCACGGCCATGCCCGGGAAGTCGTCGGGTGACGTCTCCTCGCGGACGAGGATCACCTTCTCGCCGCGCTCGGCCCACGCGACCGCATCCCGGTAATGGAACACGGCGCGACCGACCGCCGCACCGGGCGAGGCGTTGAGCCCGCGGGTGAGGAGCCTGGCGTCCCGAAGCGCCGCGTCATCGAACTGGTCGCGCAGGAGCTGATCGACGTGCGCGGGCTCGATCCGCCCGAGCGCCTCCTCCTTGCTGATGATCCCCTCGTCCACCATGTCCAGCGCGATCCGGACCGCGGCGGCGGCGGTCCGCTTCGCGTCCCGGGTCTGGAGCATGTACAGCCGGCCGCGCTCGATCGTGAACTCGAGGTCCTGGACGTTCCGGTAGTGACGCTCCAACCGCTGCCCGATGCGGACGAACTCGTCGT
>DATBLH010000103.1:0-59307 GCA_036555445.1 Candidatus Limnocylindrales bacterium | reverse complement strand
CGAGAACTCGAGCATGCTCCGTGGGTTCGTGAAGTACTGGGCGAGCGCGATCGCCGCGTTCGGGTCCTGGGTATTGGCCTTGACCGAGATTCCCAGCAGGCCCTTGCCGGCGACACCGGACTTGCCCAGCGGCGCCTGGACCACGGCCAGGTCGTCGTACAGCGTGGCGTTGTTCGACTTGACCTCGCGGATCAGGTTTGGCCCGGTCTGGTAGAACGGCGCCTGGCCCGACGAGAACAGGAGCAGGCCGACCCGGTCGCTCTGGGTCGTCAGGACTTCGGTGTCCACGGTGCCTGCGGCGACCATGTCGACGTACATCTGGAGCCACGCAACACCCTCGGGTGAGTCGAAGGTGAACTTCCCGTCGTCGCCCAGGACGTCGACGCCGCCCTCGTACACCATCTGCGAGAGCAGGTCATTGACCGTCAGGCGGATGTCGCACAGCGCGCCCGCCTTGTCCTTGATCGTCTGGCACAGGGCGGGCAGGCCGTCGATCGTCTTCGGGAAGTCGTCGACCGAGAGCCCGGCCCCTTCCTCGTAGATCCGCTTGTTGATCAGCTCCACGCCGATCCCCTGGTACCACGGGAACTGGAAGTTCGTGCCGTCCACCAGTTGCTGCTTCCAGAGGCCTTCGAAGTACAGGCTCTTGACCTCGGCCGGGACCTTGTCGTCGAGACCGAGCAGGAGGTCCTTCGAGGCGTAGTCGGAGACCCAGCCCTCGCCGACGGAGAGATTGATCACATCCGGGGCATTGCCGGCATTGAACGCGTTGTTGAGGTCCTCCTGGAACGTCGCCTGGTGGTCCTCCCAGTTCACGGTCACGCCGGGATAGGTGCCCTTGAAGCGCTCGATCGTGTTCTCGATGTAGGTGTCGAAGGTGGGCGACAGATAGAACGTCCAGAACGTGATCGTCGCGTTCGCTTCGACGCCCTGGATGACCGCCTCGGCCGGATCGACGGCCAGCGGCGATGCGCTCGCCGAGGCCGATGGGCTTCCGCCCGAAGCACTCGGCGAGGCCGCGGACGGCGCCGCGGAACTCGGAGCCGCCGACGGCGACGCCGCCGGCGAGCAGGCCCCCACGCTCAGTAGCGCGATCAGCGCGAGGGCCAGGGACTTCCTCGATGTCACGATTCTCCTCCTTCGGTGCTGCCTGGATGGCTGGTGGACCGGGAGCCTCGGCTCCGCGATGGACGCCGGAGTTCGTTAGGGATGGGCCACCTCCCTCCCGAGACCGCCGCGGGCGAGGACGACGGCGCCCCAGGCACCGGCCTCGGATCCGTCGGGGAGGATCTGGGCAACGTCCGGCGGCAGGACGTCGCGGGCAAGCTCGGACTCGGCCCGCAGGCGATCGAGGCCGCGGAGGATCGGGTCGAGGAACGTCCGGCCCGCGAGCGCCACTCCCCCACCGAGGACCACCCTCGGGACGTCGTAGGCCATCACGAGCTCGTGGACGGCCCGAGCCAGGTTGGCACCTGCCTCCTCGGCGATCCGGAGGGCGAGCGCATCGCCGGCCGCCGCCGCCGCGTAGACCTCGACGGCGGTGATCGGACGAAGATCGCGAAGCGAGCTGTCGACCCCGGCGTCGAGGGCGGCATCGGCGCGGCGGGCCACCGCCGGACCGGACGCGACGGCCTCAAGGCAACCGGCCAGGCCGCACGGGCAGCGCGGACCGTCCCGGTCCACCACCACGTGCCCGATCTCGCCGGCCATCCCGCGTGCACCGCGGTGCAGCTTGCCGTCGAGCACGACACCGGCCGAGATCCCGGTCCCGACGCTCAGGTAGGCGAGATCGGCGCCGTCGCCGAGCACTCGGCGCTCGTGCAACCCGGCGGCAGCGGCGCGCACGTCGTTCTCCACCCGGACCGGGATCCGGTAGCGCTGCTGGAGGAGCTCGCCGAGCGGCAGCTGGTGCCAGCCGAGGTTGACGGCGAGCGAGACGGTGCCGGTCTCCGTGTCGACGCGACCCGGCACGCCGATCCCCATGGCGCCCAGGTCTCCGATCGAGAGTCCAGCCGCGCCGAGCGCCTGGTCGACCGCGGACGCGATCCGATCCACGGCACCTTCGGCGTCGTCGACGCTGGTGGGCGTGGTTGCCCTGGCGCACATCGCCAGGTCACGGTCGGCGACGAGCACGGCAATCTTGCTGCCGCCCACGTCGATCCCGGCCAGGAGCCCGGCGTCGCTCATCGCACCGCGGCGAGCCCGAGCTCGCGCGTCATCAGCAGGGCGGTGGCGCCGAGCACGACCGGGTGCTCATGGGGTCGGCCGATCTCGATGGTCGTCTGGTCGGAGAGGAGTCGCAGGGAGCGTCGCGCGGCCTCGTCCCGGATCGCCGCCAGCCATGGCTCGCCGAGCTCGGAGACACTGCCGAGGAGGACCACCCGGCGGACGTTCAGCAGACCGATCACGGCCGCGATCACCTGGCCGAGCGGCCTGGCGGCGGCCACGGCGACGCGTCGAGCGACCTCGTCGCCGGCGGCGAGGGCATCGCGGACGTCGTCCAGGGTGAGTGGCCGCCGGGCGAGGACGCCCGCGAGCGCCGATCCGGGCTCGTCACGGGCGGCCTCCTCCGCGGCGGCAATGATGGCGCGCGAGCTTGCGATCGTCTCGAGGCAGCCGAATCGCCCGCAGCGGCAGGCGGCACCGTCGTCGACGACGCCCGTATGGCCGATCTCGCCCGCTCCGTGGCCGTCGCCCTGGAACAGCTCCCCGTCGAGGACGATCCCGGCCCCGATCCCGAGGCCGACCTTGATCGCGACCAGGCTGCCGGCGGTGCGATCTGGGGCAAACAGGTACTCGCCGATCGCCGCGGCCCGGCTGTCGTTGGCGACATAGGTGGGCAACCCGGTGCGATCGCGCAGGATGCGACCCAGTGGCAGGTCCTGCCAATCGAGATTGACCGCCCACCGGATCGTGCCGCTGTCGGTGTCCACCAGGCCCGGGGTGCCGACGCCGATTCCGAGGATCGTCCCCGGTGCGGCGGCGAGCAGGTCGTCGACGAGGCGTTCGACCGTGCGCAGCGCGTCGCCGCCGTCGCGGCCTTCGACCGGTGCGTCCGCGATTCGACGGATCTCCCCGCGCAGATTGACGAGCGCGCCCGTGAACGCGTGCTCCCCGAGATCCAGCCCGATGACGTACCGGGAATCATCGACGACCTGGATCAGGATCGGCGCCTTCCCGCCACTCGATGGACCGCGGCCGACCTCCCGCGCGAGGCCTTCGTTGATGAACTCCCCGACGATCTCGCTGACGGTCGTCCGGGTGAGGCCCGTCAGACGGGCGACCTCGGCACGGCTGACCGGCCCGTAGTCGTAGAGGGTCCGCAGGACGAGGCCCTGGTTGAACGCGCGGGTCTGCTGGTGTGTCGCCTTGGCCGGCAACGACATCGGCGGTCTGCCCCTCCACCTCGCGTGCGACCGACTTTGCCAAGTCAGTGGACAAAGCGGACGGTAGGGCCAAGCCGGATGCTTTGTCAAGTCGTCTGACAATGTTCGCACGACCCGTCATCGAGGTCGCCATCGGCCCGGCGCGTACCATCCGCCCGTGCGGATCGACCTCAACGCCGACGTGGGCGAATCGTTCGGCGCCTGGAGCCTCGGCGAGGACGACGCCCTGATCCCGGTCGTCACCTCGGTGAACGTCGCCTGTGGCTTCCATGCCGGCGATCCGGTGACCATCGAGCAGACGATCTCGCGCGCGGTCGCCGCCGGGGTGGCGGTCGGCGCGCATCCTGGCTACCCCGACCTGGCCGGGTTCGGACGACGCGACATGAACATGCCCGTGCGCGAGCTCGAGGCCGCGATCGTCTACCAGGTCGGCGCCGTGGCCGCCTTTGCCCGGGCCGCCGGGGTCGAGCTCCGTCACGTCAAGCCCCACGGCGCGCTCTACAACCGAGCGGCCGACGATCCCGCGATCGCGGAGGCGGTCGCCCGGGGCGTGGCCCGAGCGGGGGCCGACCTCATTCTCGTCGGACTGGCCGGGTCGGCGTCCCTCGATGCCGGGCGGGCGGTGGGCCTGCGCGTGGCGGCGGAGGCGTTTGCCGACCGCGCCTATGAAGCCGACGGGCGCCTGCGCTCGAGGAGCCAGGCGGGGGCCGTCCTCGACGACCCGGATGCATGTGCCCGCCAGGCGATCGCGCTGGCCGGAGACGCGGCCCTGCGTCCGGACACGATCTGTGTGCACGGCGATCGTCCTGGCGCGGTGCGGCGCGCCCGGGCCGTCCGCAGGGCCCTCGAGGATGCCGGCATCGAGGTCCGTGCCCTGGCATCCGGCGTCGCCACAGCGTGACCGAGGTCGAACCCGTCCTGCGCTTCGACGGGGTCACCGTCCGGCGCGGCGGGCAGACGATCCTCGGCCCCATCGACTGGCAGATCGAACGCGGTGAACGCTGGGTGATCGTGGGTCCGAACGGTGCCGGCAAGACGACCCTGATCCAGGTCGCGAGCACCTACCTGTGGCCGACGACGGGTTCGGTGGAGGTCCTCGGATCGAGGATCGGGTGGGTGGACAGCCGCGACCTCCGGCGACGCATCGGCTATGCCGGCAGCGGCCTCGAGAAGGCGATCCCGGACGAGCTCACGGCTCATGAAGTCGTGGTCACGGCCCGTCACGCGGCGCTCGGGACGTGGTGGCACACGTTCGGAGCCGACGATCACGCCCGCGCCCGTGAGCTGCTCGCCCAGCTCGGCATCGAGGCCATCGCCGATCGGCCCTTCGGACTCCTGTCGGCCGGCGAGCGACGGCGCGTTCAGATCGCGCGAGCGCTGATGCCGCGGCCGGACCTGCTCCTGCTCGACGAGCCGACGGCCAGCCTGGACCTCGGCGCACGGGAGCTCCTGGTCCGCGATCTCGACCGGCTCGCGGCCGATGGCAGCCTGGCCGCGATCGTCCTGGTGACCCACCACGTGGAAGAGGTCCCGACCGGGTTCGGCCACGCCCTGGTCCTCGGAAGCGGATCGATGGTCGCGGTCGGACCCATCGCGACCGCCATCGACGGTCCGGCTCTGTCGACGGCGTACGGCGTCCCGATCCGGGTCGACCACGTCGACGGTCGCGTCTGGGCGCGCCTGGATCCCGGATGACCCGATCGGTCCAGCCGTTCGGGGACGCGGCCGTGCTGGTCGACGTCGGGTGGAGCGGGCCGGGCGATGGAAACGAGGCGGCCCATCGGTTCGCCGATGCGGTCCGAAGCCTGGGTGCGCTCGACGGTGCGCTCGGCGACCCCGTGCCTGGACTGGGGAGCGTCCTCGTCCCGTTCGACCCGGATGGCGTCGGCGTCGACGAAGTCATGGAGCGGCTGACGGCGCTCCGGGCCACCACGACCAGTTCCACGGCACCCCGGAGCGGGGAGCCGGCAACCATCGAGCTCCCGATCCGCTATGGCGGCACCGACGGCCCCGATCTCGACGACGTCGCACGACGGACGGGCCTGACGACCGCGGACGTCGTGGAGCTCCACAGCTCCGTCGAGTACCGGGTCCTGTTCCTCGGCTTCGCACCCGGCTTCGCCTACCTCGGCGACCTGCCGGACGCACTATCGATTGCCAGGCTGGACACGCCCCGCGCACGCGTGCCGGCCGGAAGTGTGGGGATCGCCGGGCGGCAGACGGCCGCGTACCCGTTCGAGTCCCCGGGCGGATGGCGGTTGATCGGTCGGACCGACGCTCAGTTGTGGGATCCCGGCCGGCCAGCCCCTGCCCTGCTCGTGCCTGGGTCGCGGGTCCGCTTCGTCCCGCTGAGCGCATGACGCCGGCGTTCGAGGTCCTGGAGCCTGGGCTCCTGACGACGATTCAGGATGGCGGCCGATTCGGGTTCGGCCACCTGGGCGTGCCGCGCTCGGGTGCCTGCGATCCGTGGTCGCTCGCGGTCGCGAACCTGCTGGTCGGCAACGAGCCGGATCACGCAGCGCTCGAGCTCACCGTTGCCGGGCCCACGTTGCGTGCGCTCCGGTCGTGCGTGGTCGGCCTCGCCGGTACCGACCTGGGCGCCACGGTCCACGGTGGTCGTGGGCTGGCCACCGGACGGTCCCACGCCCTGGCGGCAGGCGAGGTCGTGGCCTTCCCGGGTACGGCGAACGCCGTGGGAGCCCGCGCGTATGTGGCCCTGCCCGGCGGCGTGGATGTGCCCGACGTGTTGGGATCGCGATCGACCTGTCTCACCGCGCGCTTCGGGGGCCTTGACGGTCGGCCGCTCCGGGCCGGCGACCGGTTGGCCTCCGACCGCGATCCGGGTGACGCGCCCGACGGCCTCGTGTGGATCCACGATCACGATCCCGAACCGATCGCCGAGGCGCCGATCCGGGTGCTGCCGGGCCCGGATGCAGGGCTGCTGGATCGGCTCGCCGCGATCCACTGGACCGTGGCCACCGCGAGCGACCGGATGGGGCTCCGCCTGGAAGGCCCGGCCGTCCCGATGCCGGGCGAGCCCGGGGACCGGCGCCCTCACGGTGTCGTACCAGGGACGATCCAGTTGCCGCCGGACGGCCTCCCGATCGTCCTCCTGGCCGACGCTCAGCCGACCGGCGGTTACCCGGTCCCGGCCGTCACGATCTCGGCCGATCTCCACCGGCTCGGCCAGCTGCGCCCCGGGATGCGGCTGCGACTGCTCGCCGTCGACGTGCGCACCGCCGAGGCCGCCCGTCGCGAGCAGGCAGCCGCGTTCCGACAGGGTCGAGCGCGACTCGCCGAACTTGCTGGCTGGGACGACCTGTGGCGATCCGCGCGAGGCTGACGCCGCGCTCGGGGACCGCGCCCAGCGCTTTTCTGGCATGGTGGCGCCGATGACCGGCCGCTACGACAACGCCGATGCCCGCGTTCGCCATGACGAACGAATGGGAGGCGGCTACGACCGCCGACCGCCTGCCTCGGCGGCCTCGAAGGCCGCCCTGGTGCTGTTCGCGGCCCTCGCCGCGCTCGGCGCGCTCGGTGCGGTCGCCGTGGTCGGTGGCTATCTCGCCCTCGCCCGCGACCTGACCGACCCGACCGAGCTCGAGACGATCCGCTTCCAGGAGGAGTCGATCGTCTACGACCGGACAGGGACCAAGGAGCTCGCACGGTTCGGCGAGTTCAGACGCGACGTTGCCACGTGGGACGAACTGAACGACGCCGCAGTCCTCGTGGATGCCACGACGGCGGTCGAGGACAAGACGTTCTGGTCGAATGCGGGCTTCGACCCGGCCGCCATCATCGCGTCGGGGATCGATGCGCTGCGCGGCAACGCCCGGGGCGCATCCACGATCACGCAGCAACTGGTCCGCCAGCGCCTCCTCGAGCCGGACCTGGTCCAGGACCCGGGGCGGACGGTCGAACGGAAGCTCAAGGAGATCATCCAGTCGATCCGGCTGACGGAGACGTACCCGGGTGAGCCGGGCAAGGAAGCGATCATCGCCGCCTACCTCAACCAGAACTTCTACGGCAATGACAGCTATGGCGTGAAGGCCGCCGCGCGGACGTACTTCGGGAAGGCGATCGCCGACCTCACCCTGGCCGAGGCCGCGATTCTCGCCGCCCTTCCGCAGTCGCCGTCCGAGTACGACCTGGTGCGCAACGCGATCGAGGTCTGCGACACGACCGTGGCCGAGGACGCGGAGTGCCCGAAGAGCCACCTCGAGGTGTCGCCGGACGCGCCGATCATCGCGCGTCGGAACCAGGTGCTGGAGCTGATGAGCCAGGGCCGGACGCCGCTCACCGGTGATGAGTTCGGCCCCGACGACTTCGAGCAGGCCATGGACGAACCGGTGCTGCTGGCCCCGCAGGTGACGCCGCGGTGGGTGGCCCCGCACTTCGTCTGGGCGCTCCGGGACGAGCTTGCGGCGCGGGTCTGCGGCCCGGACGCCGCCACCTGTGACCAGCTCGAGGAAGGCGGCTTCCGGATCACCAGCAGCCTGGACGCCCGTCTCCAGGGGATCGCGGAGAAGTGGGTCAAGGCAGCCGCGGTCGTCCCTCGTTCACCAAACCCGAGACAGGCGGCGCGCAGCCTCGGCCTCGAGCTCCAGCCGTGGATGACGAACCTGCGCGACAAGCAGATCCGGAACGGTGCGCTCGTCGCCCTCGATTACCAGACCGGCGAGATCGTCGCCTACGTGGGCTCCGCGGACTACTACGCGACGAAGAGCAATCGTCGGTTCCAGCCCCAGTTCGACGTCGTCAGCCAGGGATGGCGGCAGCCCGGCTCCGCCTTCAAGCCGTTCATCTACTCGACGGGGATCAGCGACGGCACATTCAGCGCCGGCACGATGTTCATGGACGTCTCGACCGACTTCGGGGGTGGTTACAGCCCGACGGACGCCGACAACCTCGAGCGCGGTCCCGTTCGCGTCACCGATGCGCTCCGGTTCTCGCTCAACATCCCGGCCGTCAAGGCCGGCGCCTCGGTTGGCACGGACCACCTGTTCGCGAAGGCACAGGAATTCGGCCTGCGGTTCCGCACACGCGTCGCGGATGCCGGCCTGGCCATCGCCCTCGGCGTGGAGGAGGTCCGGCCGGTCGACCTGGCCACGGGCTACGGGACGATCGCCAACGGCGGACGCTACATCGGCCATACCACGATCCTGCGGATCGCCGACGCGGCGGGGACCGACGTCGTACCCGCATACCGGCCACCCGAGGGAAAGCAGGCGATCTCACCCCAGGGGGCCGCCATCGTGACCAACATCCTGGCCGGCAACACGAACCCGGACATCAATCCGTTCTGGGGCGAATTCGAGGTGCGCGCCCGCGGTGGCGACCGCCGACCCGCGACCCTCAAGACCGGAACCAACAACGACGCCCGAGATCTCAACGCCTACGGCTTCATCGCGCCCCCGACCGACGAGGGCCGGCAGGCCGGCGAGTACGCGCTCGTCGCCGGCGCCTGGAACGGCAACTCCGACAATTCGGTCGTCTCGACACCCAACAACCCGGTGTTCTCGATCGACGTGACGACGTTCGTGTGGCAGGGCTTCATGACCGAGGCCACCCGGACCTGGGGCATCAACGACTTCGCGATGCCGGGCGGAATCGAGCGGGTCGAGGTGGATGCCCTCACGGGCCTCCTGCCCGGCCGTCGCTTGCGGACCGTGGAGGAACTGTTCCTGACCGACAAGCAGCCAACCGAACGCGTCGGCGCCGGAGGCGGGCAATGCGGGGACGCCGTCCTGCTGTCCCAGATGAGCCTCGAGGGGGCCCACGCCGACTGGCTCGAGGCTGACCGCGCCTGGATCCGACGAGCGCGGCGGGGCCCGGGAACCGCGGGTGGGCCCGACCGAACGAGGACGAGCTACTTCTACAACGGCGGGTACGCGCCATACGGGCGGACCTGGGGGGCGCTCCTCGGATCCGGCAGCTGCGCGACGCCATCGCCCTCCGCGTCCTGCGTGCCCCCGCCCACGCCCGACGCGTCGGGTGTGGTCCCCTCGTTCAGCCTCCCGCCGCCGTCCGGCTCGGAGCCGCCGCTGGTTCCATGTCCAACGGTCCCGCCGTCGCCGTCCGAGTCGCCATCGGGGGGTCCGACGCCCACGCCGACGGAGCCCCCTACGCCGACGCCGGAACCGACCGCGACCGAGGCTCCAACGCCAACGCCAACCGAGCCACCGGCGGGTGGTGGAGCGACGCCGACGCCCTGAGACGGGTTGCCAGCCTGGGGCATGACGCGGGCGGCGCCCGGAAGCGCCGCCCGTCGATCGCGAGAACGAGCCGTCAGGCGCGGCTGGCCGTGAACTCCGCGAGCGCGGTGCGCGCCGCATCGGCCTTGTCGACGGCAAACGCGACCGTCACTCGATCCCCGGACATCCCGGTCGGGATCAGCGCCTCGATGTTGACCCCGGCGTCTGCCAGCCGGCGCGTGGCCTGCGCGAGACTGCCCGGCTGATCGGCCAGCGCGGCGGGGACGACCTCCGTCTCGTGGAAGGTCAGTCCGGCCGCACCGAGCGCACTCCGGGTGCCCGACTCGTCGTTGGAGATGATCGCGACCGTGCCGCGGTCGCCACACGTCCCCAGGCTGATGCTGGAGATGTTGATGCCCCGATCGGCGATCGCCTCGGTGATACGGGCCAGCTCGCCCGGCTTGTTGTCGCCTTCGATGACGAACGCATTCATCGGCAGGCCTCCATTCGTCCCGGCGGCCCGGACGGCGGACAACGTGCCCGTCGCCGGCGGGTCGGCAAGCGGTTCGATTCTACGCCGCCCTCGCGAGGATCCCGGTCCTAGAGACTCGTCGGCCGCCCGTCACCGGCCGGCCGACGTGCGTCTGCCTGAGCTTGCTATTTCGGGAACGGCGGGCTGCCGTCACCGGCGAGTGCCTGCAAAGCGTTCGCGGCGATGAGCAGCATCGCCACACCGGTCGAGACGAGCAGCCGGATCCGATGTCGAGTGGGCACAGGGCGTCCTCCGTCCGCGTTCCGCGCTCCGGGGACGGCGCGGCAACGGCGGGGATGCTAGGCTGCCACCGTCGTGAAGTCAAGTATTTATCAACCTGCGCAACGACGACGGGTCCGGGCGACGCGCGGGCCCCTTGCTGGCCTGTCGGGCTCGATCGGTGGGGAGTTGCGGCGTCTGCGGGACGCGCACGGTCTGACCCAGGCGGAGGTCGCGGCGCCACTGTCCAAGGCGCTGCTGTCGGCGGTGGAGCACGGCCGGACCCTGCCGTCCATCCCGGCACTGGTGCTGTTCCTGGACCGCCTCGGGACGCCGCTGGAAGCGTTCTTCGCCGGCGTCAACCGGGAGATGACGGCGGTGTACTATCCCGGCCATGAGCGCAGTTCGAACACGGCGCCGCCGCGTCGTTACCGACGACCGACAGCTGGCCCGGACGATCGGGGAGCGCATCCGCAAGGCGCGTCTGGCGGCGGGCCTGACGCAGCAGCAGCTCGCCGGTGACCGCTACACGAAGGCGTATATCAGCGCCCTCGAGAACGGCATCGCACGTCCGTCGATGGTCGCGCTGGACTACCTCGCGCCGCGGCTGGGGACGACGGCGGCGGAGATCCTGGCCGATCCCGGACCCGCCTGGGCCCGGCTCGAGGCGGACATCGCGCTGGCCAGCGGTCGATGGACGGACGCCTATGACGGCTATCTCGCCCTGCTCGAGAGCGCGGAGGAGCGAGGAACCCGGGCAGATTTGCTGGCCGGGATGGCCGAGACCCTGTGCAAGCTGGACCGACCGAGCGAGGCGATCGGGCCGGCGTCCGAGGCGGCCCGGACCTTCGCTGCGCTCGGCCGCGAGGCAGACCGTGCCCGCGCCGAGTACACCCTCGCGTCCGCGGAGAACATGCAGGACAACCCCGAGGAGGCCCGTGGGCTGCTGCGCTCGGTCCTCGAACGAACCCGCAACGGTCTCGAGCTCGACGCGGCATTCCAGACCCGGCTCCTGATCGCGCTCGCCATGGTCGAGTCGTTCCAGGGCGAGGCGGCGGCGGCACTCGGCTATCTCGAGGAGGCCCGCGACCTGGCGGGCGAGCTGGACGCCCGGCGCCAGGGTGCGTTCCTGGCCTCGCTGGCCACGGCCTATCGCGCGGCCGGCGACCTCGAGGGAGCGATCGCGACCGGCCTCAAGGCGCTCACCCTCCTCCGCGCCGCCGAGTCCGAGCTCGAGGCCGGGTTCGTCGAGAACCACCTCGCCCTCGCCTATCTCGCCAACGGCAACGCCACGCGGGCGCTCGACGTCGTGCGCCGCGCGCGCGACATCACGGCCCATCGCGGCGACGAGCGGCTGGCGGCGCACCTCGCGGATACCGAGGCGGCGGTGACGCTCGCGATGGGTGACGCGAAGCGGAGTCTCGAGCTGGCCGACGAGGCGATCGCGCTGTCGGAGCGATCGGAGAACCGGAAGGCCCTGCTGGACGCCCTGGTCACCCGAGCCCGGGCACTGTCCGAACTTCGCGACGGGGACGAGGCGGTGGCAACCTTCCAGCGGGCCGCGGACCTTGCCCGGGAGACGGCTCCGCCGTCGCGCGTTCGGCAGATCCTCGGAACGTGGGCCGAGACCCTGGCCACGCTGGGCCGCCACGACGAGGCCTACGTCCTGGCTCGCGAGGCGCTCGGCACGCGCTGAGCGCCTGTACGCCCGGCCGGACACGGACCCCCGCGACACAGACCCGTCACATCCACGACGCACACTAGCGGCGTGAGTCGTTCCTCGATGTCCGTCGCCACGCCGGGCGTCCGTCCTTCGGGACGCGGCCTCGATGCCCTGGTCGGGATCGTGGCCGGCCTGGCGGCATTCGGGGTGTCGGAGCTCGTCGCAGGTCTCGTGCCGGGTGCGCCGTCGCTCCTCCTGGCCGTCGGCCAGACGGTCATCGACCTCCAGCCTGCCGGCGCGAAGGACGTCGCCGTGGCGCTGTTCGGCACCAACGACAAGCTCGCCCTCGAGGTCGTCGTCATCCTCGCCTCCCTTGCGATCGCGGCCGCGCTCGGGATCCTCGCGCGACGCCACTGGGACGCAGCGGCTGCCGGTTTCGCCGGGTTCGCGGGCGTCGGCTTCCTGGCGGCGCTCCGGGCGGGCTCACCGGCGATGGTGTCGATCCTGCCGGCGGTGGCCGCGGCGGGCGCCGGGGCGCTCGTCCTCGCGTGGCTGATGCCGTCCGCACCCACCGGCCGTCCGGGAATGCCGGCTTGGAGCCGGCGGGCGTTCCTGCTGCGCACGGGTGGCCTCGCGGTCGCCTCGGCCGTGGCCGGTGTCGCCGGCCGGCGCCTGCTCGAGACGCAGCGGGCCGCCGTGGCCGCCGTGGGGGCAAGCCTGCCCCCGCCGTCCGAGATTGCGACGCTCCCCGGCGGCGCCGACCTGGCCGTTCCGGGCCTGACCCCGATCGTCGTTCCCAATGACGACTTCTATCGAATCGACACCGCCCTGATCACACCCAGGATCGACGTCGCCACCTGGCAGCTCCGGATCCACGGCATGGTCGATCGTGAGACCACGCTGTCGTTCGCCGAGCTGGCCGCACTCCCCGAGTTCGAGCAATACGTGACGATCGCATGCGTGTCGAACGAGGTGGGTGACGATCTCGTCGGCAACGCGAAGTGGACCGGCGTCCGGCTGCGGGAGGTCCTGGAGATGGCCGGGGTCCAGGCCGGTGCGACCCAGCTCGTCGGCCGATCCGTCGATGGCTGGACCGCCGGGATGCCCACGGCCTGGGTCATGGACCCGGCCCGCGAGCCGATGATCGCGCTCCGGATGAATGGCGAGCCACTGCCGATGGAGCACGGCTTCCCGGCCCGCCTGATCGTGCCCGGGCTATACGGCTACGTCTCGGCCACCAAGTGGCTGGCCGAGCTGGAGCTCACGACCCTCGAGGCATTCGATGGGTTCTGGATTCCCCGGGGATGGGCCAAGAAGGCGCCCATCCTCACCCAGTCGCGGATCGACGTGCCCCGGTACGGGACATTCATCCCGCCCGGTCGGACCGCCGTCGCAGGCGTGGCGTGGGCACCCGATCGTGGGGTCTCACGGGTCGAGCTCAGCATCGATGGCGGACCCTGGCTTCCGGCGGCGCTCTCGGTGCCGATCTCCGACGCGACTTGGGTCCAGTGGCGGCTCGACTGGGAGGCGACCGCGGGTCGCCACCAGCTGGAGGTCCGGGCAACCGACGGAGAAGGCGTCGTGCAGACCGCGGACCGGACGCCACCGATCCCGGATGGGGCCCGCGGCCACCATTCGATCTTCGTCCAGGTGGGCTGAGCGTCGAAGGCCCGAACCGGCCGAACCGGATACAGTCGGGCCATGCCGCGGCATCGATACGTCTTCGATCCGCCCGAGCGCTTCGTCGCCGGCACGATCGGTGAGCCGGGCAGCCGGACCTTCTTCCTCCAGGCCCGGGAAGGCGCTCGCGTGGTGAGCGTGGTCCTCGAGAAGGTACAGGTGGCGGTCCTCGCCGACCGGCTGGGAAAGCTGCTCGACGAGCTCGAGCGCCGGGGGATCACCGACCCCCTGCCCGACGGACCGAGCCCCGATGCGGAACCCCTGGACGAGCCCCTCGTGGAGGCCTTCCGGGCCGGCACCTTGACCCTCGGCTGGGACACCGACGCGGAGCGCGTCCTCGTCGAGGCACGGGAGCAGGTCCCGGAGGAAGAGGTGGAACCCGAGGAGGCGGAGGAGGCGATCGCGGCGCTCGACGACGACGAGTCGGAGGAGGGCCCCGACTATCTCCGGGTGCGCCTCTCCCCACCGGCTGCGCGCGCCTTCGTGGACCGCGCGATGGTCGTCGTCGCCTCCGGCCGGCCGCCCTGTCCGTTGTGCGGCGAGCCACTCGATCCGGCCGGCCATCTGTGCCCGCGCCGGAACGGCCACTACCTCAACTAGGCGGCTCGCAGGGTCGTCGAGCGATGCTCCCGTTCGACCCCTCGTCGGCGGTCCGCGTCCTCCAGGACGGCGAGCTGGAGATCGTCGGCCGGCTGATCGCGTCCACGAACAACGCCCTCTTCTGCCGGGCCACGATCCCCTGCCCGGACCCGGAGCCGCCTCAGGTCGTGGAGGCGGTGTACAAGCCGATCCTCGGTGAGCGGCCTCTCGACGACTTCCCGGACGGCACGCTTGCCCACCGAGAGGTCGCGGCCTATCTCGTCTCCGAGGCCGGCGGCTGGGGGCTGGTGCCGCCGACCGTGATGCGTGACGGGCCGTTCGGCGAAGGCGCCGTCCAGGCGTGGGTTGACGTGGACCCGGAGGTGGACATCGTCGGGATGGTGGTCGGCGACGATCCCCGGCTCCGCCCGATGGCCGTCTTCGATGCCGCGGTCAACAACACCGATCGCAAGGGGGGCCACGTCCTGCCCGTGGACGGCGGGCGGCACGTGTTCGGGGTCGACCACGGGGTGTGTTTCTCGACCGTCCCCAAGCTGCGGACCGTGCTCTGGGCCTGGCGTGGCGAGCCCATGACCGACGACGAGTGCGCACCGCTCGAGCGACTGCGATCGGCTCTCCGCGGGGACCTTGCCCGGGACCTGCGCGGGCACCTGTCGTCCGGCGAGGTCGCGGCACTCGGGCGGCGGGTGGACCGACTCCTCGCGTCCGGGCGATTTCCGCAACCGAGCCGCACCTGGCCCGCGATCCCGTGGCCGCCGTTCTAGGACGCCGCGGCGTCGCGCGGCGGGCCGGGTCTCGCGCGACCTGGCCAGATGCTCATCCACGGAACGTTAGGCCCAGTCCTGGAGAGACCGGCACCGGCGAAGGCCGCCCGAGCACCAGGTTCGTGCCGGTTGAGCCAGACCGCCGCGATGTTCGTGGGATCCGTCCGCGGACGGTCGGGGCGATCCGGCCTTACGTTCCTCCCGTGAGCGTATGGCCGATTTGCACGCGGCCCGACGCGTGCGGGGCGCGGCGCTCATCCCGGACCGCCCCTAGGCGCGGACCTCCTGGCGCATGAACAGGACGTACGCGACGGCGAAGCAGATCACGGTCAGGGCGATCAGGCCCACGATCTGTGGCCACACCAGGAGCAGGCTCTGGTCCAATGACAGAAGCGACGTGATCCGTCGCTGGTCGGTGGCCTGGCCGAGCTGGTCGATGCTCGTGGGTGTGAAGCTGCCCACGCCGGAGATGGCCGCGGTGACCTGGTCGAACGGGAACAGGATCGACGTCGTCGCCTCGCGGTAGAGCGTGTGGGGCAGGATGTGGTTGATCGCCTGCTGGGTCTGGGCGCTGGCGATCTGCTCCTCCAGGCCACCCGCCGAGGGCGCGATCAGGCCGCCGATCAGGCCCACGATGAGCCCGCCGAACACCGTGACCAGGATCCACAGCCCGAACCCGATCAGTGCCGACGTCGCGGCGCGCCTGACGGCGACCGACAGCAGGAGGCCGAGGGCCAGCCAGAAGCTGACATAGGCCAGGGTCACCACGTACCAGACGATGAGCCGGATGACCTCGGACACCGTGGGGATGATCCCGAGGCGGAAGATGCCGATCCCCGAGATCAACAGCAGCACCGCGGCGAGGACGAGGGCAATCACCGCCAGCCCGGCCACGAACTTGCCGTTGATCACGTCGTCGCGATGGATCGGTTGGGACATCAACCTCGGTAGGGTGCCGTCCGATCGCTCGCCGTTGACGGCGTCGAACGCGAATGCAATCCCGAGCAGCGGCGCCACGATCCCGACGAACGCATCGACGCGCAGGATCGCGACCTGCTCGGAGCCCAGCGTGAACAGGGCCAGGAAGATCGCCGAAGCGCCGCTCGTCTGCGACGCCTGATCCCGAAGCTGGTTGGCGGCCAGGAACAGGGGCACGATCGCGGCCAGCCCCACGACCAGGACCAGCACCAGGAACCGCGCCGACAGGATGTGATCGCCGAATTCCTTGCGCGCGATGACCAACCAGCCGTGTCGGGGCACCCGGAGGTCCCGGGCCACCGGCTGGGCAGTGGTTGCCTCTGCGGCGACCGTCGTCACGCCGCCACCCGTGCCGAGCCGCCGCGGCGGACGACGGCGCGGCGGTAGATGTCGTCGAGCGATGGCACGACCGATCGCAGGGAGCTCAACTCGAGACCGTTGGTGGCGGCCGCGGCGAGGATCTCCTGACGGACGCGCCCGCCCGCATCGGCAGGCCGGACGTCGAGGATCCAGGGATCGCCGGGCCGCTCTCCGTGGTGGACGGCTTCGACGCCCTCGATCGACCGGAGCAGTTGTTCGCGCCGCGTGTCGGCGTCATCACCGGTGAGCTCGAGACCGACCTCCACGTGCGCGGTGTCGTCGCCGAAGCGGCCGGCCAGCTCGGCCACCGTCCCCACACCGACCAGGCGGCCGGCGGCGAAGATCCCGACCCGGTCGCACACGGACTGGACCTGGGTCAGCAGGTGCGACGACAGCAGGACGGCCATCTCACGCTCATGGACGAGGGACCGCAGGAGGTCGAGGATCTCGACCACGCCCAGCGGGTCGATCGCCGTGGTGGGCTCGTCGAGGATCAGGACCTCGGGGTCCTTGAGGAGGGCGTCGGCGATGCCGAGTCGCTGGAGCATTCCCCGGGAGTACGTGCCGGTGGGCGTGTCGGCGCGGGCTGCGAGCCCGACCTGCTCCAGCACCTGGTCGATCGTGCGGCCGGCATCGTCGGCGGAGAGCCCGTTGAGACGGGCCGTGTAGCGGAGATTCTCGCGGCCGGTCATCCCGGTGTAGAAGCCGACGCTGTCGGGGAGGTACCCCACCCGCCGCTTCACCTCGAGCGGGTTCCGTGCCGGATCGAGCCCGACGACACGAGCCTCGCCCGATGTCGGCTCCGTGAGGCCGAGGAGCATCAGGATCGTGGTCGTCTTGCCCGCGCCGTTCTGCCCGAGGAGCCCGAAGATCTCGCCGCGTTGGACCTCGAGGTCGAGGTGGTCGACGGCGATCAGCTCGTCATAGGCCTTGGTCAGCCCACGCGTCCGGATCGGCACCCCCTCGGTGGTGAGCGTGCTTCGCCCAGCGGCGGTGGGGCGGCGGGACGGAGCCGGCGGCGCGCCTCCGGTTCCCTGTGCGGCCGGCGCGCTGCCGGACGATGGCGGATTCGGTCGCCGGACGGAGCCGCGGCGACCCTTCCTCGGGATGCCGCTCATCGCCGGCCGTAGGTCCGGAACACCCAGAGCAGGCCGCCGAGCACGACCACGATCAGGCCGATCCCGACGATCCCCCACACGGGAGACGTCTCGACCGTGACCCGGATCGTCTGGCTCTCGTTGGCCTGGTCTGCCGCGTTGGCGGTGACCGTCACCTGGTAGTCGCCGGCGATCGCCTTGTCCGATGGGTGGATGCGAGCGTTGATCTGGGCGTCGGCGCCGGGAGCGATCGACGCGATCAGCCCGTCCTGGTCGAAATCGACGGTCCAGTCGGTCGGTCCGGTCCCCTCCATCTGGAGGTTCGTGATCGGGGCCGTGCCACTGTTGCTGATCGTCATCGGGAGCACGATCGTGCTTCCCGCCTCACCCCGGGTGCTGAGGCGGTCGTCGGGCGTCCCGACGACGATGCTGTAGGAGCCGGTGATCCGGACGCCGACCTGGTTGTTGATCGTCTTGCCCCCGGCGGTCGCGACGACGTCGATCGGATAATCGCCCGCCTCGGCGTCCTCGGCCGGGGTGACGCTGATCTCGACCGAGAGCGTGTCGCTCGCGGCAACGATCGCGCTGGCCGCCTGTGCCTGGCCGGCAATCTGCGATTCGACCTGCCACCCGGTGGGCCCGGTCGCGGTGACCGATGCGGTGACTTCCTCGGCGGTGTCGTTGTGGAGTGTCAGCGGGAACCTGAACGTCTGCGACGACGGGCCCTCCTGGACCGGGATCTCGGTATCCATCGTGATGTCACCGGCGGCGCCTTCGGCCACGCGGACGTTGAGCGGGAGGTTGACGGTCTCGCCCTCGGACGTCGCCCGAACGGTCAACCCGTGGACGCCGGTCGCCTCCGCGGGCACGGTGACGTTGAGCTGGATCTCGACGGGGGTGCTGCCCCGGGTGGCGACGCCGTCGACGACGAAGCCACCGCCCTGCAGCTTGGCGGTCCAGCCGCTGGGCACGCCCTGCACGGCGAGCGCGATACGGGACGATCGGTTCGTGCTGACCTGGAGGTCGAACGTCACGTCGTCGCCGGGAGCCACCGCAACATCCGGGAACTGGGTGGTGAGCTGCAGGCCGTGGGACGCAAGGGTCGCCGGGGCCAGGCCCGTCAGCAACGCGACCGCGGCCAGAGGAGCCAGCGCCAGTCGACGGGTGATCCTGCGGGGGACCGGGCGATTCGGTCGCGCGTCTGCCGGCCGGCGCCTGCCGGTTGAGCCCGGATACCTCGTGTCGGCCACGGACGAACCCTCCTGCGTTGTCGCATGTCAGCTCGCGCCGGATCCCCCGTTCGGGGGTCCTTGCCGTCCTCCACGGCGGCCAGGGTGCGCGGTCGCCTCGGAGCGAGGCCGGCGGCGGCGCGGATGCGGCTCGCGACACGCCGGGGAGGCGTCCGCCGAGCCGGTGCAACAGATACCGCATCGATGGCAGGTCGTGCAACCACGAGCGGGTGAACGGACGGTTGCGGAAGCTGAATCGTTTCGGGCCGCCGGGTGCATTCGTTTGACACTTCCGCGACGACACGGCATCCTCACTCACGAGTCCCGAAGCGACGGCCGCAGGTAGAGCTCGTGTTCCACGACCGCTCCCGCGACAGCCGCGCCGGGCAGAAAACCAGATGCTCCGGCCCAGGAAACCGGGCCGTGGAGCGCACAACGTCGCAGCCGATCGGGCCCAATCCGCCCGCGAGCGCGACCGGAAGGAAGACCTGTGCTTTCACGAACCATGACGTCATCGGTGGCGGGCCGCGCGAGCGCGATCCGCCGCCTGCGGCGACGCACCGCGCATGCTCGCCCGCCCTATTGCGCAACCAACGGCTGTGCCAGCCTGCTCGAGGTCGACGAGACCGCCGGCGTCGCCAGCTGCCGCGTCTGCGGCTTTCGACGGACCGTCCGCACCCGACCGAACTGACGATCGGCGCCTGACGCACCGCGCGGGACCCGCCGCCGCCGGGGTGGCTCGAGCAGCGATCATCGACCGGTGGCCGATCTCGATCGCGACCATCTCGCCCGCCTGACCGCCGCCGAGGAGGCGGCATTCACGGAGCGTCATCCCCGCTCGCTGGCCCTGTTCGAGCGTGCCCGGGGCTCGCTCCTCGACGGGGTGCCGATGAACTGGATGGTCAAGTGGGCCAGCCCGTTCCCGCTGTTCGTCGACGAGGCCCAGGGCGCCCGTTTCACGTGCATCGACGGCCACGAGTACGTCGACCTGTGCCTCGGCGACACCGGAGCGATGGCCGGGCACGGGCCCGACGCCACGATCCGCGCGGTCGAGGCGCAGCTGCGTCGGGGGATCACCCACATGCTCCCGACCGAGGACGCGATCGTCGCGGCCGAGGAGTTGCGCCGGCGCTTCCGCCTGCCCCTGTGGCAGTTCACGATCACGGCCACCGATGCGAACCGGTTCGTGCTCCGGCTGGCGCGTCACATCACGGGTCGTCCGCTCGTGGTCGTCCACGATCACAACTACCACGGCACGGTCGACGAGACGTTCGCCTGGCTCAGGCCGGACGGCCGCGTCGAAGCCCGGCGGGGCAACCTGGGCCCACCCGTCGACCCGGCCCTGACCACGCGCGTCGTGGAGTTCAACGATGTCGACGGGCTCGCCCGCGCGCTCGAGGACGGCCGGGTCGCGGCGGTGCTCATCGAGCCGGCCCTCACGAACATGGGCATCGTGCTCCCCGAGGCCGGCTACCTGGAGGCGGTCAGGGACCTCACCCGCAGGACGGGGACGCTGCTCATCCACGATGAGACGCACACGATCTGCGCTGGCCCCGGTGGCTACACCGGCGCCCACGATCTGGAACCTGACATCCTCACGATCGGCAAGACGATCGGCGGCGGGATCCCTGCCGGCGCCTACGGGCTGAGCGAGCAGGTTGCGCAGCGGGTCTCGGGTGCGATGTCGTTCGACGACGCCGACGTCGGCGGGATCGGCGGAACCTTGGCCGGCTACGCGCTTTCGATGGCGGCGATCAGGGCGACGCTGACGGAGGTCCTGACCGACGAGGCGTACGGCCGGATGATCCCCCTCGCCAAGCGCTGGACGGCGGGCGTGGATGACGCGATCTCGGTCCACGGCGTTCCTTGGCACGTCACTCGGTTGGGCTGCCGGGCGGAGTACCACTTTCTGCCCCAGCCACCGCGGACGGGTGCCGAACAATGGGCGCACTCGGACCCGGAGCTCGAGCGATTCCTGCACCTGTGGGCGATCGGCCGCGGGGTGCTGATGACGCCGTTCCACAACATGGCGCTGATGAGCCCCTCGACGACCGAGTCGGACGTCGACCGTCACACGAGCTCGTTCGGAGGCGCGCTCGACGCCCTGTACCCGTAGCGCATCCCGTCTCGACCCGCGCGATCGGAGTTCCCACGCGGTCGGAAGCCGTGGCCCGACGCGGGACTGTTAGCCGACCCGCGATGGTACGAAAACGGGCCCCGGACGGGGTCCTTTTCGAGCCGTCCACCGCTATCGTGCCGGCCGGGGGCATAAGGAGCGGCATGGGTCTGGAGATCTCCGTCACCGGTCAGCCATCGAAGCGCGGTCCGCTTCGACGTGCCCCGGCGCCCGAGCGCGTCGTGGAGGAGATCGGCACCTGGCTCCACGCGAATGCCGCCGACACCCTGAGATCGACCCGGCTGGGCGAGGCCGAACCCGGAACACCCGCGCTGCTGGTCGATCTCCACCCGGCCGCCGAAGCTGTGCGGATCGTCGCCCCACCGGATGCGCCGATCGCGGTGACCGCGCCCACGACCGCCGCCGGCCCGGGCTATCACCGATACGTGGCGCGACTGCTCAGCCGCATGGGCGAGGAGCTCGATGTCGCCTGGGCGGCGGGCAACGAGCAGGACGCAGCCGGGGACGGGGCGCTGCAGGCCGGACGAGCCGACGTGGAGCGGCAGCACCTCATCTGGCTGCGGGCAACCCTGCTGCGGGTCCGCGAGGCCCGGGAGCGCGGGCTCGGAGCCGTCCAGCTGTGTCGCGTGGACGGCGACCGGTTCGCGATCGACGGTCCCCTGGCCACGGTGCTCGGGCCGCGCGATGACCACTGGCTCGACCGCGCGATCGCCGATCCGCGGGTCGCGATCGATGCCTGGCCGTGGTGGGCCGATGCGATGGACGCGCGCTACCTGCTCGATCGCGCGCTGTCACTGATGTGGACGGCGGTCCGCTGGCGAATCCCGGCCCTCGACGGCGAGGCCGAGTTGCTGGACGAGATCGTCGGCCTCCTCCACAAGGCGTATCCGCTCGATCCGTCACTCCCCTATCCGTGGCGGGAGTGGTGCGAGCTGCTCTCGCTCGGCGGCCCCGCGTACCGGCCGTCCGCGGTGGTCATCGAGCGCGCCGCGACGGCGACCGGGCCCCTCGTCGGCTACCGCAGGTCACCCGTCACCGTCGTCCACGGCGGCTGGGCTCTCGAGATTCCGGGCTCGTTCGCCGAGCGCTGGGCCGACGGCGAATGGTGGGGTGGCGAGGCCGGGCGAGCGATCACCCTCGCCGCCGTCCCGACCGGTAACGGCACGAGCCCGATGTCGGCCGAGGCATTCCTCCGGCAGGTCGGGGGTGACCTGGGGCCAGACGCCCTGACCCACAGCCACGGACCGGTCGTCGGTCGCGCCCGGCTGGGCGTCGACCCGAGCTCGGGCGTGGAGGTCGCCGTCCTGGAGGGCTACTCGGCGGTGGTCGGGAGTGGCGCCGCGTTGCGGATCGTGATCGACGATCCGACCGATTGGGAGTGGGCACTCCAGATGTGGCGTTCTCTGGAGCCCGCCTAGCTCAACCCGACCCGGACGCCGCTGCACGCGCAGCTCGTGACACGCGAGGTGTCGCGGACCGCGGGTATCGTGGCCGGGACGTCCGATGACCGGCCACGGGCGTCGGGAGGGTCTCGTGCAGCTCCACAACGACGGCAGCCTCGTCGTCTCCGCCACCGATCTCGTCGGCTTCCTCGAGTGCGACCACCTGGTGACACTCGAGCTTTCCCGCGCCCGCGGCGAGATCGAGAAGCCGTTCCGCGACGATCCCGAGCTGGAGCTGATCCGGCGCCGCGGCTATGACCACGAACAGCGGTTCCTGGAGCGCCTGCGCACGGAGGGCCGGGCGGTCCACGAGATCGCGGCACGGGAGGCCCGAACGCCCGCCGAGCTTCGCGACGCCGAGGCCGAGACGCTCGCAGCCATGCGTCGTGGCGAGGAGGTGATCTTCCAGGCGACGTTCTTCGACGGTCGCTGGCGAGGTCACGCCGACTTCCTGCTACGCCGCGACGACCGCCCGTCCGACCTGGGCGACTACAGCTACGACATCGCGGACACGAAGCTCGCCCGACGGGTCAAGGCGGCGGCAATCCTGCAGATGTGCGTGTACGCGGAGCTCCTGGAACGACTCCAGGGGATTGCGCCCGAGACCGTGTCCGTCGTCACCGGAGACGGCATCGCGCATCCCCACCGGCTCGCCGACTTCGCCGCCTACTACCGCTCGGCGAAGGCGCGCTTCGAGAGCCGGGTGTTCGGGGACCAGGACGACCACCCGACCTATCCGGAGCCGGTCGACCACTGCCGCGTCTGCACCTGGTGGCCGATGTGCATCGATCGCCGCCGGGCCGATGACCACCTGTCGCTCGTCGCGGGGGTGACCCGCAACCAGCGCCGGCATCTCGTGGCTGCCGGCGTGCCGACCGTGCAAGCGCTGGGGACGCTGGATGACGGCCAGCGGGTTCGGGACATCCCGCCGCGGATCCTCCACCGGCTCCGACGCCAGGCCGCACTGCAGCTGGACCATCGCGTCACCGGACGCCTGAGCTACGAGCTCATCCCCCCGCGGCCGGAGGAACCGGGCAAGGGACTGGCGGCGCTCCCCCCGCCGTCGCCCCTGGACGTGTTCTTCGACATCGAGGCCGACCCATGGGCGGTCGAGGACGGCCTCGAGTACCTGTTCGGCTGGGTGGAGATCGGGGATGGCCAGCCCACCTATCGGGTCGTCTGGGCGCACGACCGGACGTCCGAGAAGGAGGCCTTCGAGACCTTCGTGGACGTGGTGGTCGAGCGTCTCGAGCGCGATCCCGCGATGCACGTCTACCACTACGGCGGCTACGAGTCCGGGGCGCTGAAGCGCCTGATGCAGCGCCACGCGACGCGCGAGGAGGAGGTGGACCGCCTCCTCCGTGGCCGCGTCCTCGTGAACCTCTACGACCACGTCCTCCGCGGCGCGGTCCGGGCGTCGGTGGAGTCCTACTCGATCAAGCGAATCGAGAAGTTCTACATGTCCGAGCGAGAGGGCGGGATCACGGATGCCGGCTTCTCGGTGGTCGAGTACGAGCGGTGGATGGAGAGCCACGACGATTCGATCCTCGATGCGATCGCTGCGTACAACCGCGACGACTGCCTCTCCAACCTCGGCCTCCGCGACTGGCTCGAGGAGTTGCGAACGGAGGCGGCCCCGCTGTTTCCCGACGGGGTCGTGCCGCGTCCACCGCCGGTCGAGGGCGAGGCGTCGGAACAGGTCGTCAGGGACCAGGCCGAGACCCGCGCTCGCGAGGAATCGCTCCGGGCAGGGATCCCGGCCGATCGGCAGGAGCGGACGGACGAGCAACAGGCCCGTTGGCTCCTCGCCGCGCTCCTCGACTGGCACCGGCGCGAGGCGAAGCCCCAGTGGTGGGACCACTTCCGGCTCATCGAGGCACCGATGGAGGACCTCGTCGCCGACGCCGCCGCGCTTGGCGAGCTGACGTTCGAGACCGAGCTCGGTCGGGCGGCAAAGTCGGTCATCCACCGCTATCGATACGACCCGGCCCAGGAGACGAAGCTCAGGGAGGGCGACAATCCGATCGACCCCGCCACCGGGAGGGGCGCCGGGACGATCGTTGCCCTCGATCCCCTGGCTGGCACGATCGATCTCAGGCACGGCGCGGCCGTCGATCATCCACAAGCGCTCATCCCTTCGCGGCCGTTCGGGACGGAACCGATGCGCAGTGCCCTGGGCCGGCTCGCGGACGAGGTGATCGACCACGGGATCGACGGCGAAGGGCGATATCGAGCCGCCCGCGAGCTGATCCTCCGGCAACCGCCCAGGATCCACGGTCATCCGGTCGGAACTCCACTGGCCTCGACGGGTGGCAGCCCGACGGACGAGGCCCGCCGGCTCGGGCTCGGCCTGGGCTCGAGCGTCCTGCCGATCCAGGGACCACCGGGCACCGGCAAGACCTACACCGGTGCGCGGATGATCCTCAGCCTCGTGCAGGCGGGGAAGCGCGTGGGCGTGACCGCCCAGTCGCACCGGGTGATCGCCAATCTCCTCGAGGCGGTCGTGCGGGCATCCGCGGCCGAGGGGATCCCGGTCACCGTGGCCCAGAAGTGCGATGAAGGCGATGACGCGTCCGACGACGAACGGATCGGTCGCCTGACGACGAACGACGCGGTCCTCGCGGGACTCACGTCCGGCGCCTGGGACGTGGTCGGCGGGACGTCCTGGCTCTGGGCCCGACCCGAGATCGAAGGGACGCTCGACGTCCTGTTCGTGGATGAGGCGGGCCAGCTGTCGCTGGCGACCGTGTGTGCGGTTGCCGGGGCCGCCGAGTCGATCGTGCTCCTCGGCGACCCGAACCAGCTCCCCCAGGTCTCGCAGGGCACCCACCCGGAAGGCGCGGCCGCCTCCGCCCTGGAGCATCTCGTCGGAGACGCGCGGACGATTGCGCCCGATCGCGGCCTGCTGCTGGGGACGACGTATCGGCTCCACCCGGACGTCAACGCCTACATCTCGGAGGCGTTCTACGAAGGACGGCTCGCCCCGGATCCCGCGAACGAGCGCCAGGACGTCGCGGCCGGCGAGCCGATTGGGGGGACCGGTGTTCGCCATGTGCCGCTCGCGCATACGGGAGCCGGCAACCGGTCGCGGACCGAAGCGGACTGGATCGCCGAGGCGATCCAGGGGCTGGTGGGTCGCCGCTGGACGGATCGAGAGGGCGCCTCGCGGCCGATCGCCATCGAGGACGTCCTCGTCGTCGCTCCCTACAACGCCCAGGTGGCCGAGATCGTACGAACCGTCGAGGCGCGTCTCGGTCGTCGCCCGAACGTGGGCACCGTCGACAAGTTCCAGGGCCGCGAGGCACCGGTGGCGATCTACTCGATGACCACGTCGACGCCGGAGGAGGCACCGCGGGATCTCGAGTTCCTGTACTCCGGGAATCGCCTGAACGTCGCGATCTCGAGGGCGCGTGGCCTGGCCGTCCTCGTCGCGTCCCCGGCGCTGCTCCGGGTCGCCTGTCGGACGCCCGAGCAGATGCGATTGGTGAACGCCCTGTGCCGCTTCGTCGAGGTGGCCGGCGAGCAGACCGGCCGGCCCGATCTCATGACGGTCATGGCCACCGGACCGTTGACCTTGTGGGGCGACCAGGACCTGGCCTGGTGAACGACCTCGATCGGTTGCGTCGGAGGACCGTCCGGATCCTCGTCCTCGGTGTTGCGCTCGGGAGCACCGGGCACCTGGCGGCGCTGACGGTGGCGACCGTCGTCGCCGAGCGGCTGAGCGGCTCGCCCGCGCTCGCCGGCACGCCGGCGGCAGCGGTGGTGCTTGGCGCGGCCTTCGGTGCCACGATCCTGGCCTGGATCATGTCCCAGCGGGGTCGGCGCTTCGGGCTCGCGCTCGGCTACCTCGTCGGGGTGGGAGGCGCCCTCGTCGCCGTGGCCGGGATCGTCGCCGGGCAGCTGATGCCACTGCTCGCGGGATCGGCGCTCATCGGCTTCGGCAACAGCTCCAACCAGCTGTCGCGGTATGCCGCCGCCGACCTGTTCGGGCTCGATCGACGGGCATCCGCGATCGGGACCGTGGTCTGGGCAGCGACGGTGGGGGCGATCGTGGGGCCGAATCTCGTCGCGCCGAGTCGGGTGCTCGCGGAGCGGCTCGGCCTGCCGGACCTCGCGGGGCCCTATCTCGTCCCGGTCCTGTTCGTCGGTCTGGCCAGCCTGCTGTCGTTTATGTTCCTCCGGCCGGACCCGATGGAGCTGGCGGCCTCGAGATCCGATGAGTCGGGCGAGTCTGTCGCAGAGCCGCTGTCGCGAATCGTGCGCCGCCCGGCCGTGGTCGCCGCCCTGGTGGCGCTCGTGGTCGGCCAGTTCGTGATGGTCCTGATCATGACCCTCACTCCGCTCCACATGACCACCCACGGGCATGACCTGGGTGCGGTGGGCTTCGTGATCAGCGCGCACACGTTCGGGATGTTCGCGCTCGCCCCGATCTCCGGCCGACTGACCGATCGCTTCGGGAGTCCGCCGATCGTCTACGCCGGCACGGCGACCCTCCTGGTCTCGGGCGTCCTGACGGCAATCGCACCACCCGACTCGGAGGTCGCGCTGCTGATCGCGCTGTTCCTGCTCGGCTGGGGCTGGAACCTCGGGTTCGTCGCCGGCAGCGCGATGCTCACCGGCGGGGTGTCGATCGCCGAACGGACCCGGATCCAGGGCCTCGCCGACGGGCTGATCTGGAGCACCGCAGCGCTGGCCAGTCTGGGCGCCGGGGTGATCGTGGGCACGGCGGGGTTCGCCGCGCTGGGCGTGATCGCTGCCGCCCTCGTCCTGGTCCCGATCGCGGTCCTCACACTCACCCGCGGCCGGATCCCGGGCGCGGGCGGCGCCGGGTCCTTCGAGCCGATCGGCGACTGACGCTCTGCTTCGGCGCGCGCCGAGCGCACCGGCCGGAGCGAGGTCAGACGCTGATCTCGGCCAGGACCCAGGCGGCGAGGACCCGGGAACAGGTGATGACCTGGTCGAGCGGGACGTGCTCGTCGGCCGCGTGAGCGACGTCGACGGCGCCGGGGCCATAGATGACGGTCGGCGTCCCGCCCTCGTTGACGAGCAGCCGCATGTCGGCGCCATACGGCTCGCCGACCATGGCCGGCCGCCGGCCCGTGACCGCTTCCGCAACCGCGGCGACGCCGATCGGCAGGGGATGGTCCGCGGGCACCCGCGCGGACGAGAACCTGCCGCCGGTGATCTCGACCTGGGCGGGATGATCGCGCAGGAACGGGTCGGCCTCGCCAGCGGCCCGGATGCAAGCCCGGAGGTCGGCCTCGGCTTCCCGCCAGGTCTGCCCGAGGCGAACGCCGTAGCGGCCCTCGGCCACGATACGGTCCAGCACCGTAGACGCCCAGTCGCCGCCCGAGACCTTGCCGATGATCGTCGGGTACGGCAACCCCAGCGGGGTCATCAGGGGATCGGTCTCCGCGGCATTCCGCGCGGCCTCGTCGGCCTCGAGGGCGCGGACGAGGACCTGCAGCTTGTCCAGTGCCGACACGCCCTCCCGGCGCTTGGACGCATGGGCGGCACGTCCGGGGACGGTGAGTCGTAACGTGATCGCGCCGGCGTGCGCGATCACGACGTCGAGCTCGGTCGGCTCGGCGACGATGGCCATGTCTCCGACGAAGCCTTCGCGGATCGCGGCCAGCATTCCCTGGCCACCGTCCTCCTCGGACGGCACGAACAGGGCCACGACCTCGCCCTCGAGACGATCCGCCGCCGGTGACGCTGCGATCGCCCGCAGGGCCCCCAGGATGGACGCCACGCCACCCTTCATGTCGCACGCGCCCCGGCCGTACAGGGCACCGTCGCGGGTCTCGCCACTCCACGGGTCGACCGTCCACGTCGCGGGATCGCCGGGCGGCACGACGTCGAGGTGCCCCTGGAGGATCAGGCGTCGCCCGCCGACCCGGCCGATCCGCGCGGCGACGATCGGAAGCGACGCCCGCTCCATCTCCGCGCCCGGAAAGTCCGGGTCGCGGGCGATCTCTGCCGGGTCCGGCGAGCGTTCCTCGACGGTCGCGCCCGTCTCCCGGGCGAGGCGGGCGACCACCCCCGCGACGGCCTCCTCCGACCCGGTGATCGATGGTGTCCGGACGAGCTCGCCGAGGGCAGCCAGCACCCACGCTTCGTCGACCGGAGGAGCAGTCACTCGCGCCACAACGGGCGGGTTAGGCAGGTCACGCCGCCGGACCCGTTCTCGCCGACCTCGCCCAGCGGCACGGCGTGGACCTCGCAGCCAGCGGCCTCGAGCCCGCGTCGGGTCGCCTGGTTGCCGTCCGCGACCACCACGACACCGGGACGAACGGCGAGGACGTTGCAGCCGAGCGTTGGATACTCCTCGTCCGGGACCGCCACCAGCCGGACCCGCAGCTCCGCGAGCAGCTCGAACAGTCCAGCCGGCAGCAGGGGCAGGTAGACCACGGCAAGGTCGTCCGCCACCGGTGAGATGACCGACATCAGGTGGACCAGCTCCGCTGGACCGCGCCAGTAGGGCACGTCGAACACCCTGACGTCGCCCCCCAGGAGAGCGGCGAGCTGCCGGGCACCGGCATCGTTCGTGCGCAGGGTCCGGCCGATGCAGAACAGGCCGTCGCGGAGCCAGATCGTGTCGCCCGCCTCGATCGTTCCGGGCGCCTCGACCCGTCCCGCGGTGGGGATTCCGGCCGCGGCCGTCCAGGCCTCGAGGACGGCCTCTTCGCCCACGCGCCCGGCCTTGCCCGGTCGGAGCGGGATCGCGCCGTCCCGTGCGACGAGCAGCGGGTCGAACACATAGACGAGATCGGGGTCGCCCTCGCGCTCTGCTTCGAGGGTGTGGACGCGCACGCCGAGTCCGGCCAGCGTGTCCGCCAGGAGGTCGTGCTCGCGCTGCGCGCGGCCGAGGTCGACCGGGTGGAGGAAGCCGACGGCCGGATCGTCGTAGGCACCGGCGAACGCCGACCCCGGGCGCTTCACGAGGACGTCGCGCAGCGGCGCCGTCGATGACTGAACGCCGTACCCGGCGAGGGTCGTGGCCATGGCCGGCAAGGATACGGGTGAGCTCCCGCACGCGGCACGGTCCTTGCCCAACGTCGTAGGCTTGGCAGGTGACCGGGTATGCGGTCAGCTCGCGGATCCAGCGCGTGGAGGTCGCCGCGCTCGTGGCGGCCGCCCCGGCGGACCCCGTCCGCTGGGAGCACGAATGGGAGCCCATGGCCCGCGACGATGACGAGCGCGGCGCCCTCGAAGAGCTCGTCGGTCGATCACCCTGGGCGCGACTCCGCGATCTGCGGGAGGATGTCGTGACCGGCTGGAACCAGACGACGTTCTTCCTGTTCGACTCGGAGAGCTGGCGCTGATCCTGCCGGCCATCAAGCTCATGGAGAATGCCCTGTGACGTTGCCTGTCCGAGCCCTGACCCCATCGACCCGCCGACGGCGTGGCACGACCCTCGTGCTGTCCGTCCTGGTCGCCATCGGCGCGATTGCGCCAGGCACGGTGTCGGGCGTGGCCGACGCGGTCCCGGTCCGGCGCGCGGCGCTGGCGATCACGCTCACGCCGCTCGCGGGGACGTTCACCCAGCCGATCCTGTTCACCAACGCGCGCGACGGCTCGAACTACTGGTTCGTCGTCCAGCAGAACGGGATCATCCGGGTGAAGGACGGTGACTCGCCCAGCGACCCATGGGAGACATTCCTCGACATCCGGGACATCGTCAACGACAGCGGCGGCGAGCAGGGGCTCCTCGGCCTCGCCTTCCACCCGGGCTATGCGACGAACCGCCGGTTCTATGTGAACTACACGAACTCCAACGGCGACACCGTGATCCGGCTGCTGTACCGCGATCCGGTCAACCCGAAGCGGGCAACGCGCACCGCGAGCAAGGCGATCATGACGATCGGCCAGCCGTACTCGAATCACAACGGCGGCAACCTCGCCTTCTACGGTGGGTTCCTGTTCATCGGGATGGGCGACGGCGGCTCCGCCGGAGACCCGGGCAACCGCGCCCAGAACGTCAACTCGCTGCTGGGCAAGATCCTGCGCATCGACGTCAACGGGACCAGCGCCGGCAGGAACTACCGGATCCCGCCCGGCAACCCCTACATCGGGCGGACCGGACGCGACGAGATCTGGGCGCGCGGCGTGCGCAACCCGTGGCGCTGGTCGTTCGACCGCGCGAACGGCGATCTGTGGATCGGCGACGTGGGACAGAACCGCTACGAGGAGATCGACCGATCGGTCAAGCCGGCCTCGAGTGCCGCCGGTCGGGGGGTGAACTACGGCTGGCGCGTCATGGAGGGGCGCCACTGCTTCGCACCGTCGTCCGGCTGTTCTACCTCGGGCAAGATCCGGCCGCTCGTCGAGTACAGCCACGCGAGCGGCAATTGCTCCGTGACCGGCGGCTTCGTCTACCGCGGACCGGATCCGATCCTCCAGGGGCGCTACTTCTTCGCCGACTACTGCTCGGGCCGGATCTGGACCGTCGGCTATCGCGCCGCCACTCCCGCCGCGCCGTTCCGGCTCCTGGACACGAGCCTGCTCGTGACCTCGTTTGGCGAGGACGAAGCCGGACGCGTGTACGTTGTCGACCACGGGGGGACCGTCTACCGGATCGAGAGCGTGTAGACCGTCAGATCCGGTGGCCCCCCAGCCCATCCCGATCCGCCGCACGCGACCCGCCGTCGACCGGCGATCCCTGCCGCGCCTGGCGGCGATCGCCGGCCTGTGGACGATCGCGGCCGCGTTCCTCCCGGCACCTCCGGCCGCCGCGGCGGTCGATCGGTTGCCGGACCTGCGGATGGCATCGATCCGCGATCTCCGGATCCAGGTCACGGCATCGGGTCGCCGGCTGCTCCGGTTCACCACGATCCTGACCAACACCGGCACCGGGCCGCTGGAGCTCCATGCCAGTCGCAATTCGGTCGCCGAGAAGTCGATGCGCGTGACGCAGCGGATCTACAACACCGCGGGCGGCTTCCGCACGGTCGCCACGAGGGCGGTGGGCCGCTACGCGGGCGACGGACACAACCATTGGCACGTCCAGCGGGTCGCGACCTACGACCTCCTGACGCCTGACAGGCGATTCCTGCGCCGGGCGGCGAAGCTCGGCTTCTGCTTCTTCGACACGACCCACAGCTACCCCAGGATGCGCGGGTCGCCGGCTCGGCAGCGATATTTCCAGGGCCGATGCGGGGTGCGATCGAGTCGTGCGGTGTCGATGGGCCTCTCGGTCGGCTGGGGCGACAACTACCCGTGGAACTTCGCCTATCAGTGGATCGATGTCTCGCGCCTGGCGGCCGGGAGCTACACCATTCGCGCCGTCGCCGACCTGGACAACAACTACCGGGAGCGGTCCGAGACGAACAACTGTGCCTATGTCCGCATCGTCATCCCTGCCCGGGGCCAGCCCCGGATCCTCGGGCGCGGGACGAACTGCCTCGGCTGGGTGGCTCCCGGAACGCGTCCCGCGCCCACGCCGACACCGTCGCCGACCCCGACACCGACCGAAGCGCCGACCGAGGCGCCGACCCCAACGCCCACCGCCGCGGCAGACGGCTGACGGTCAGGCCGGCTCACCGAATCGACCGGGCTCGAGCTCGCGCGGTGGGCGCCGGACGCGACCCAGGACGAGGTCGGCGACGAGCCGGCCGGATGCGGGGCCGGTGGAGATCCCCCACGGCCCGTGACCTGCGGCCAGGAACAGGCCAGGCTGCCACGGCAGCATGCCGACGAGCGGACGTCCGTCGCGGGAGACCGGCCTCGCGCAGACGCGAACCACACCCCTCCGTGCGATCGCGATTGCCGGCACGAACCGGCTTCCCCGCTCGCGAAGCGCCGGCACGACGGCTTCCGGGTCCGGGCGCCGGGGCAGGAACGTCGATCCCAGGCTGCTCGATCCGTCCGCCGGCACGAGGCTGAACCCCAGCCCACCGACGCCACCGCCGTCCGGCTCGATCGCCGCCTCCACGTCCAGTTCCTCGAGCACGTGCCGTGGCGGCGCCGGCAGCCCGACGTCGACGACCACCCCCCACGAGCGCCCGATCGGACGCCAGCGGCCCGCGGGATCGACCACCTCCGGTGACCAGGGACCTGCGGTCACGACCACCGCTCCTGCCGGAACCGTCCGATCGCCGACCCGAACGCCGGCGACACCGCGCCGGTCGAGCCACGGTCGCGCGTCGACGCCGATCTCGATGATCGCGCCGGCACGGCGCGCGTCCTCGGCGTAGGCCAGGGTCGCCGCGGCCGGTGCCACGGGATAACCGATCGCGAGCCGGCATCCGGCGATCTCGGGCCTCAGCGCGGGTTCGAGACGGGTCACGTCGCCCGGCGCGAGGTAGGTCGGATCGAGATCCGGCTGGTCCTCGATGAGCCGGTCGGCCAGGCTCGCGACGCGAGCGGCGTCCGCGGCGACATAGAGCAGTCCGGACGGCCGGTGCGGGATCCGGAATCGACTCGGGCGGCCCGCGGCAGCCAGCTCGCGATACAGGCGAACGGTCTCGAGATGGAGATCCGCGAGCACCGGGTCGAACGGGTGCTGGACGACGCCGGAGTTGCGCCCGGACGCGCCGGCAGCCAGCGCCTCCCGTTCGACGAGCATGACGTGGGCGCCGGCGCGGGCCAGGAACGACGCCGCCGAGGCGCCGACGATGCCGCCGCCGATGACGACGACATCCGGCGCCCGGGTCACGCGCGAGCGATCGCGACTTCCGCGTCCGCGAGGGACCGCATGGCGGTGACGAGCCGATCGACCTCGGTTGTCGTGTTGTAGTGGGTCATCCCGACGCGAACCACGCCCCCGGCGTCCGCCAGGCCCAGTCGCTCGATCAGGCCGGTGGCATAGAAATCGCCGTCCCAGACCGCGATGCCATCTCGCCCAAGGGCCTCTGCGATCGCCCGCGGCGCGATCCCATCCAGGGTGAACGCAGCCGTCGGCGTCCGTTCCTCGAACCGGTGGCGGTCGGTGATTCCCCACAGGCGGAGTCCGGGGATCGTCTCCAGCCCGTCGACGAGGTGGCGATACAGGTCCAGCTCGTAGGCGCGGATCGCGGCCATCCCGGCTCGCAGCTCGGCACGCCGCCCTTGGCCGTCGAGCTGGCCGTGGGCGCGGCCGATGCCGGCGAGATAGTCGATCGCCGCAGCGGTCCCGGCGGCTCCCTCGAAGTTGCCCGTCCCGGTCTCGAATCGGTCGGTGGCCGGTCGGACGCGATACGCCGGGAGACGGCGCAGGAGGTCGCGTCGGCCGAACAGGGCGCCGATGTGCGGCCCGAAGAACTTGTAGACGGAGCAGGCGAGGAAATCGGTGTCGACCCCTCGGACGTCGAGCGCCAGGTGCGGTGCCGCGTGGACCGCATCGACGTACGTCCAGGCGCCCACGGCGTGGGCGCGGCGCACGATCTCGGCCACCGGGTTGATCGTCCCCACGGCGTTCGACGCCCAGCCGAATGCGACCAGGCGGGTGCGCTGGGTCAGGGCCTCATCCAGGCGGTCGAGGTCGAGCGTGCAGTCCGGGTCCCGGATGTCGACCGTCCGCACGCGGATGCCGCGATCGGCGGCAGCCAGCCTCCACGGGGACACGTTTGCATCGTGGTCGAGCGTCGTGACGACGATCTCGTCGCCTGGCTGCATCGTGGCCGTGATCGATCGGCTGATGTGCAGCGTGAGGCTCGTCATGTTGGCGCCGAACTTGATCTCGTCGGCATCGGCGCCGAGGAGGTCGGCGACCGCGGCATGGGCCTCGTCGACGATGGCGTCCGAGCGCCGGCTGGTGGTGAACGGGCCGCCGTGATTCGCATTCGACTCACGGTAGTAGCGGCTCACGGCGTCGATCACCGTGTCGGGGACCTGGGTCCCGCCGGGTCCATCGAACAGGACCACCGGCCGGCCGTCGTCGTTGGTCAGTGACAGCGCTGGAAACCGCCGGCGAAGTGCCTCGACGTCGAAACCGCTCATGGCCGGATGCTAGCGGCTCCGCCTACCCGCGACCCGCCCACACGCCGACCGGTGTCCAGTCGAGGGGAACGTCGACCAGGATCAGCTCGGATGGCGCGCTCGCCCGAACACTGACCGCCGCGGCGTCGGTGATCGCGGCAGCGGCGCCGCTGTCGACTTGACGGTCGTCGAACGATCCGGCTCCATCGATCAGATAGAGATAGGCGCCGCGACCCTCCTCGATCGGATGGCTGATCTCGTGGCCCGGCTCGAGGGCCGCCACGTGGACCGACGCGTCCTGGTGGACGAGGATCGGGTCGTGCTGCGCTGGTCCCACGACGCGTAGCCAGCGGCCGAGCCGGTCGCTGCGCTCGAACTGCTGCTGCTGAACCGACGGCGGCAGGTCCGGCGCGTCGGGCAGGATCCAGAACTGGAGGAAGCGCAGCGGCTCGGTGGCCGAGGCGTTGCCCTCCGAGTGCCACATTCCCGACCCCAGCGTCGCTCGCTGGACGGCGCCCGGAAGGAGGATGCCGCCGTTGCCGGCCGAGTCCTTGTGCTCGAACGTTCCCTGGACGACGTAGGTGATCCCTTCCACGTCGCGATGCGGATGCAGCGGCCATACGGCCCCGGGGATGAGCCGATCGTCGTTGAACACGCGGAGCGGGCCGAGGCCCATCCGGTCCGGGTCGCGGTAATCGTCGAACGAGAAGTGCCAGCGAGCCGAGAACCAGCCGCCCTCGGTGTGGTGGATCTGTGACGCGTCCCGGATGTCCCTCATCGCCCCGCTCGCCGTCCCATTCGTTGCGTGGTCAACCAATGAGTAGCGTATCATCGGGCTCGTGCCCGAGACCGTCGCCTCGCCGCGCATTGCCCCGAACGACCCGCGCCTGGACGCGTGGCGCACGTTCCTGACCGCCCATGCCCGCCTCGTGCGTCGCCTGGACGAGGAGCTCCGCGCGGAGCACGGCCTGTCGCTCGGCGAGTACGAGACCCTGCTCCACCTGGCGTCCGCCAGCCACCGGCGGCTCCGGATGCACGAGCTCGCGGAGCGGGTGCTGCTCTCGCGGAGTGGGACGACGCGGCTGATCGACCGCCTCGAGGCCAACGGTCTCGTCGCGCGATGCGTGTGCACCTCCGACGGCCGCGGGGCAGAAGCGGAGCTGACCGACTCGGGCCTTGCACGCCTCCGGTCGGCATCGGCCACGCACCTGCGCGGCGTCGAGAGCTATTTCCTCGGCGTCATCCCGCCCGACGACCTGGGGATCGTCGAGCGATCGCTCGGCGGCGTCGCCAGCCGGGTGGCCGCCCGCCTTCCCGGGACACCTCCCGCCGAGACGGACGACGACTGACCCCTCGACGGGCGGCGGGCGCGGCCGGCTGCTCGTGGGCACCAGTGGCTTTGCCTACCCGGCATGGTCGCCCCGGTTCTACCCGCCGGGCCTGCGGGCCGACGGCCTGCTCTCCCACTACGCCTCGGTCCTCCCCGCCTGCGAGCTGAACAACACGTTCTACCAGCAGCCGAGCGAGTCCAAGGTCCGGGCGTGGCTGGCGGCGACCCCGGACGACTTCCGGTTCGCCGTCAAGGCCCAACGCGGCGGGTCGATGCGACTCCTCGCGAACAACCCTGCCGGATCGATGGACTGGCTGACAGGGCCGTATCGGCGATTCGGCGAGCGCCTGGGTGCCATCCTGTTCCGCGTGCCGGCCGAGGTCGCGCGCAACGACGATCGCCTACGGTCCCTCCTCGAGGCCTGGCCACGGGACCTCCCCATCGCGATCGAGGCCCAGCATCCGTCGTGGGCAGTGGACGAGACCTTCCGGGTCGTCACCGCAGCTGGTGCCGCGTGGGTGGCGACGGAAACACCGGAGGACGAGAACCCGCCATCGATCCATCGCACCGGCCCGTTCCTCTACCTGAGGCTCCGGCGGCACGATTACGCCTCCGCGGAGATCGCAGCCTGGGCTGCCCGCCTGGAGCCGTTCCTGGCGTCGGGAACCGACGCGTTCGTGTTCTTCCGCCACGACCCCGTCGGGCGGGCGCCGGAGCTTGCGCGCGAGCTGGCAGAGGCGGTCGGAGCGTCTGGGCCCGGCTAGCTCGACGGATCGGTTGGCCGGGCGCGCGAACCTTCGGCCGGGCCAAAGACGACCAGCAGGGTCAGCTCCTCCTCGATGTCGTGGAAGTGGTGCGGGACGGCGGCCGCCACGAAGACGATCGAGCCGGGATGCACCTCCTGGGTCTCGTCGTCCACGGTGATCCGGCCCCGGCCGGCCACCACGTAGTACGCCTCGTCCTCGGTGTGCGGCTGCTGACGATCCACGCCCCCGGACGGCAGAACGTACAGCCCGATCGAGAGATCCGGAACGCTCAGGAACTCGAGATAGGGCCGGCCACCCGCGGCCTGGCGTGCCCGGAGGGCATCGAGATCGAACGTCTCCATCGCCGCAGGGTAGCCCACGGGAACCGGATCCGGGACCGGAACGTACGATTCGCCGAGATGACCCGCGGGACGCGATCGCGCCGCCTGTCCATCCTCCTGTGCGCCGCCTCATGGCTCGCCACGGCCTGTGCCCCGGTGGCCCCGGTGACCCCGGTTGCCCCATCACCCACGCGGAGCCCCGCGACCCCCAGCTCGAGCGCAGCGCCATCCTTGTCGGGGGGACCCTCGCCGCCGCCGGTTGCACGACGGAGCCTCCACGTGGAGCTCGATCAGGTCGCCGGGGGCTTCGACCGACCGCTGGCCGCCGTCCATGCCGGAGACGGGAGCGGGCGCCTGTTCGTCGTCGAACAGGGCGGACGAATCTTCGTCGTGAGGGACGGCCGGCTAGCCGCCGATCCATTCCTCGATCTCTCGGACCGGATCCTGGACGGCGGTGAGCGCGGGCTGCTCGGCCTCGCATTCCATCCCCGGTTCCCCGACGACCCGCGGCTGTTCGTCGACTACACCGAGGCAGACGAGGGGGACACGATCGTGTCCTCGTTCCGGGTTGCCACCCCCGGTGCCGACCGGGCCGACCCGTCCTCGGAACAGCGCCTGCTTCGGATCGACCAGCCGTTCCCCAACCACAACGGCGGGGCCCTTGCGTTCGGTCCCGATGGGCTCCTGACCATCGCCACCGGTGACGGCGGCTCCGGCGGCGATCCCCAGGACAACGGCCAGCGCACGGACACCCTGCTCGGCAAGATCCTCCGCATCGATGTCGACACCACCAACGGTGATCGCGGCTATGGAATCCCGGCCGACAACCCGTTCGCAGGAGGCGGAGGAGAGCCCGAGATCTGGCTGACCGGCCTCCGGAACCCGTGGCGAACGAGCTTCGATCGGACGACCGGCGACTTGTGGATCGGGGACGTGGGCCAGGGCTCGTGGGAGGAGATCGACGTCCAGCGCGCGGGGGCTCCAGGTGGCACGAACTTCGGCTGGTCGCGGATGGAGGGCTTCCATTGCCGGGCCGAGGACTGCGGCGACGAGCTCACCGCCCCGGTCGCCGAGTACGGCCACGACGTCGGCTGCACGGTGATCGGCGGCTATGTCTACCGCGGCACCGTCCAGGACGGGCTCCGCGGCGCCTACCTCTTCGGCGACTACTGCTCGGGACAGCTGTGGGCGATCGACGCGATCGGCGAGGCGCGCCAGGAACCGACCGAGATCGGCGGCGCGGCCGGGCAGTTGAGCTCGTTCGGCGAGGACGAAGCGGGCGAGGTCTATGTCACCCTCCTCGACGCCGGCCAGCTGTTCCACGTGGTCGTGCCGGGCGCCTGACGTCCGGCCGGGCACCTGACGTCCGGCCAGCCGCCCACGGCCGTCGGACCCTCCCGCGCAAGCCTTCTGCAAGCCGCCGTGGGTCGCGACGGCACCGTCCGCGAGTACCGGTGCCGGAGCCTGAGGCCATGATCCGTCCGGCCCCTGCCACGGACCGGGCGACGCGTGCGCCGCGCCCGTCGCCGGGCTGAGGGTGCGTTCCGAAGCCGTCACCTGGTTCCGCCGCGGGGCGAGCCTCGCGGCCGGGGTCGCGTTCACCGTGCTCGTCCTCGTGCTCGCGGTTGCCGCCGGGCCGGTGCTCGTCCTCGTATTCCTGGCGATCCTCCTCGCATCCGGGATCGAGCCGCTCGTGGACGGCATCCGCAGCCGCCTCCCGATCAACCGTGGCGCATCAATCCTGGTCGTGTTCGCCGGCATGTTCCTGGTCGTTCTCGGCCTGGCGCTGGTCATCGTGCCGGCCGCCATCGAGCAGAGTGCCGAGATCGCCCGGGCGCTCCCGTCGTTCTTCGATCAGGCCCGCGACTGGGCGGCGACGCTTGGGCCCCCGACCCTTTCGTCGTCCCTCACCGCGGTCATCGACCGGGCGGAGGCGCTCACCAGCCCTCCGCCACCCGACCCCGACGTCGTGGTCCAGGCCGGACTCAGCGTGGCCGAGGCCCTGGCCGGGTTGATGACCCTGCTCACGATCGTTGCCTTCTGGCTGCTCGAGCACTCGCGCCTCGAGCGCTCGCTGCTCGCGGTCGTGCCGGCGGATCGTCGGGCCGAGGCACGTGAGGCGTGGAGCGAGATCGAGGATCGGCTCGGTCGTTGGGTGCGGGGCCAGCTGATCCTCATGGGCACGATGGGCGTCGGCGCCGGAACCGCCTACGCGATCCTGGGCCTGCCGTCGGCGCTCCTGCTGGGGGTCCTGGCCGCGCTGGCCGAGGCGATCCCGATCGTGGGACCCGTGCTGGGCGCGATCCCGGCCCTGCTCGTGGCGTCGACGATCTCGCCCCAGCTCGTGGTCGCGGTCGCGGTCGTGTACGCGATCGTCCAGATCATCGAGGGCAACATCCTGGTGCCCCTCGTCATGCGCAACACGATCGGCCTCTCGCCGTTGATCGTGCTGATCACCGTGCTGGTCGGTGCGGCCGCCGGTGGATTCGTCGGCGCACTCCTGGCTCTGCCGGTGGCCGCGGCCGCGGCGGTGGTGATCGAGCGACTGCTCGCGCGCGAGGATGAAGGAGGCGGGGAGGCCGAGGCGCCCGAGCGGCCCAGGCGAGCGACCCGCCCCCGCGTCCGGACCGCTCCCGAGTAGCCGCGGACCATCGCGCGATTTGCGATCGTGATGCCGGCGGACGAGATCGCAACGGATCTGTAACGTGAACGCCGACGGATATCGGTAACTTGATCGATCGCCTCCCGGGAAGATGGCCCGGGGGGAGCCTCCTCGGCACGCGTGCCGTCGAGGCATGCGCGCGAGGGGAGGACCTGCAACGTCCCCGGGCACGACCAAGCAGCGGGCAAGGCTCCCACTGGGCGACCAGATCGAAGAGGTCCTCCACTCCGTCGCCGATGGCGTGACCGTGCAGGACCGCGCCGGCAACCTGGTGTATGCCAACAAGGCCGCCGTTGCCATCATCGGCTTCGATTCGGTCGATGAGCTCCTTGCCGCCTCGGGCCCCCAGATCCTTGCCCGGTTCGAGCTCTACGGTGAGGACGGCGAGCGGCTCTCGCCTGCAGTGCTTCCGGGACGGCTGGCGCTGGAGGGCCAGGATCCCGAACCGCTGACGCTCCGCTTCCGTTCCCGGGCGACGGGTCGGGATCGGTGGGCGATCGTGCGCGCGACGCCGCTTCGCGACGCGGGTGGGTCGATCGTCTACGCCGTCAACACCTTCCACGACATCACCGAGCGTGTCGTCGCCGAAGCCGGTGTCCGCGCGAGCGAGGCGCTGTATCGCGAGCTCGCCGACGCCATCCCCACCATCGCCTGGATGACGGACGCTCGCGGGTCGCTCGTCCGCGTGAACCGCCGCTGGCACGAGTACGTCGGGTCGCAGCCGGAGATCGGACGATCCCTGGTCGACGCCACGCCGGTGCACGAGGCCGACCGCGACGACCTGCGATCGCGATGGGATGCGGCGCTCGCCGGCGGCGAGCCGATGGAGGCGACCGCTCGCCTTCGACGGGCCGACGGTGCCGACCGATGGCACGTTGTCCGGGCGCTGCCTGTCCGCGATCAGGGTGGCGACATCACGGGCTGGATCGGCACATCGACCGATATCGACGAGACGATCCGAGCCCAGAAGTCCCTGCGGGAAGCGGAGGGCCGTCTGAGTGCCCTGTTCGCATCCGTCCTGTCCGGGATCGCCCAGACCGGTCTCGACGGTCGATTCCTGTTCGCCAACGCGCGCTATGGCGAGATCACCGGGCGATCGCGCGAGGAGCTGTACCAGCTCCGTCTCCAGGACATCGCCCATCCCGACGATCTCCCACGACGGCTCGAGCTCCTGCGCGGGCTGATCGACGAGGGGCGCCCGTTCGTGATCGAGAAGCGCTACGTGCGACCGAACGGCGAGATCGTCTGGGTGCGCGACAGCGTGTCGGCGATCCGGGACGACGCCGGTCATGCCACCTCGCTCGTGGTCATCTCGAGCGACATCAGCCAGGAGCACCGGATCGCCGAGGAGGCCAGGGCGGCCGAAACCGCGCTCAGCCTGAGCAAGGACCGCTTCCGGTTACTCGCCAGCGCAACGAGCGATGTGATCTGGACGGCATCGGTCGACGGCGCGATGAATCCCGGGCAGGCGGCATGGGAAGCGTTCACCGGGCAGACGGAGGCGGAGTACCTGGGTCGCGGCTGGCTGGATGCGATTCACCCCGAGGATCGCGCGGCGAGAGAAGCGCTCGTCGAGCGGACGGCCGTTGACCACGACTACTTCGAGACCTCGTACCGGCTGCGCCGCCACGACGGCGCCTATCGTCGGGTCGTCGTTCGCGGGGTCCCCATCCGGGCACCCGACGGTGGCGTTCGCGAGTACGTGGGAAGCGTGACCGACGTCGAAGACGAGCGCCGCGCGATCGAGCGACTGGAAGTCCTTGCCCGGACGTCCAAGGCCCTCGAAGGGAGCCTGGACCCCGAGGAGACCGTGACCGCAGCCGTGCGAGCGGTCGTCCCCGATCTGGCGGACTGGAGCGTCGTCGACCTCATCGAGCCCGGCGGGTCCGTTCGCCGCGCCGCGATCGTCACAGCCGATCCGGCCAAGCAGGCGCTCGCGGAGGCACTCGTTGCCCACCCGACGATCCTGGGCGGCACGACGGCCGGTGCGATCGCCGTGCGCGAAGAGCGGGCCGTCCTGATCGAGAATCTGACCCCCGAGGCGCTCCGCAGCCGCAGCCAGGGGCCGGAACACGCGGAGCTCCTCGAACGGCTGGGCGCCCACAGCGTCCTCGCGGTACCACTCCGCGCGCGCGACCGCGTGCTTGGCGCGATGTTCTTCGTCCTCAACGATCCCGATCGCCACTTCGATCAGCAGGACCTCGAACTGGCGACCGATATCGGCAGCCGTGCGGGCCTGGCGATCGCGAATGCCGGCCTGTACGCGGAGACCCAGCGCGCCCTCGCGGCGGCCGAGCGCGCGACCCAGCGAACCGAGCAGCTGCGGCGGATTGGTACGGCATTGTCCGACGCGCGATCCCAACGCGAAGTGGCCGCGATTGCCCTCGCGGAAGCCCGCACGGCGACCGGCGCCAGTAGCGGCCACGTGAGCGTCATCCGCTCCGGTGTCCTCGTTGCCGAGGCGATCGCCGGCTACCCCCCGGAGCTGATGGAGGATCGTCGACGGGTCGCGCTCGACGGCGACCACCAGCTCGCCGTCGTCGTCCAGCGGGCCGAACCCCAGTGGATCACGGAAACGACCGGCCGCGGGGATCCCGCCAGCGACGGTTCCACGGCGATCCTGCCGCTCTCGCACGAGGGCGGGATCGTGGGCCTGCTGTCGCTGGGCTGGACCGAGTCCCGACCGTTCGACGAGACCGAGCGGTCATTCCTCCTGGCGCTCGCGGGCCAGACCGCACAGGCGCTGGCCCGGGTCGGGTTGCTCGAGGCACGGGAGCTTCTGTTCCTCGACCTCGAGGCCCAGCGGGCACGCCTGGAAACGGTGCTCGCCCAGATGCCGAGCGGCGTGCTCATCGCCGACGTCAATGGGCAGCTGGTGATGGCCAACGGGCGATCGGGCGAGATCTGGCGGCAGCCGATCCCGCCCGGCCGGTCGACCTCCGACTATCCCGAGTACGTCGCGTTCGATGCCCACGGCCGGCAGTTGGGCGATGACGACTGGCCACTGGTCCGCGCGCTCCGACAGGGTGAGACCGTCGTGGGTGAGGAGTTCGAGATCGTCCGCTTCGACGGCAGCCGCGGCTGGATCGTCAACGACGCCGCCCCGGTTCGCGACGGCGGCGGTCGTGTGATCGCGGCGGTCTCCGTGTTCAGCGACATCACCGAGCGCCGCCAGGAAGTCGCCGCCAACGAGTTCCTCGTGGACGCCTCCGCCGTCCTGGCCTCGTCCCTCGATTACGAGGAGACCATTGCGCGCGTCGCGGAGCTCGCCGTTCCCCGGGTCGCCGACTGGTGTGCGGTCCACCTCGTGGACGAGAACGGGGCGATCCAGGTGGTTGCGGTGGCACACAGCGATCCGTCGAAGGTGGAGCTGGCTCGAGCGATGAGCGGACGCTACCCGCCCGACCCGGGGGCGGAGCGCGGGGTGCCGGCCGTGATCCGCACCGGACGCCCGGACCTGATGACCGAGATCCCACGCGACCTCATCGACCAGGCAGTGGTGAACGACGACGTTCGGGAGCAGCTGGTCGCGCTCGATCTCCGCTCGTACCTGAGCGTGCCCCTCGTGTGGCAGGGCCGCACCCTGGGAGCGATGACGTTCGTGGGCGCAGAGTCTGGCCGGCGCTTCACGGAGTCCGACCTTGGTTTTGCGCAGGACGTCGCCGACCGGGCAGCGGCAGCCATCCAGCGAGCGCTGCTGTTCCGGGACGCGGACCGCTACCGCCAGGTGCTGGACACGATCGCCGACGCCACGATGACCATCGACCCCGAGAGCCTTCGATTCAGCTATGCGAACCAGGGCGCCATCGACGCGCTCGGATACTCGCGCGCGGAGCTGGTGCAGCTGGGCCCGGCCGACCTCGTCGTCGACCTCGACGAGGCCGGGTTCCGGGCACTCATCGCCCCGCTCGTCGACGGGCGGATGGAGTCCCGAACCGTCACCCAGGCCTACCGCGCCCGGGATGGACACGTCATCCCGGTCGAGATCCTGCTCCAGCACGTCGCCACCGCGCGGGAGCCGGGGCGGATCGTGGCCGTCGCCCGCGACATCACGGACCGGGTGGAGGCGCAGGCGCGCCTCCAGCGCCTTGCCGAGTCCGAGCACGCGAGGGCCGCGGAGCTCAATGCCGTGCTGCGGGCCCTCGGCGACGGCGTCGTGGTGCTCAGTGCCGATGGCAGGATCAGGCTCGCCAATCCGGCTGCCGAGGTGCTCCTCCCGGAGACCGCCTCGGGGACCTACGACCGGATCCTGGGGCGGCTGATCGATCCCGACGGGGACGCACCCCGGCTTGGCCATCGCGACGGTCCGGTCGAGCTCCGGGTCGACGGGCCGGAGGAACGGTGGGTGGAGCTTTCGACATGGCCCGTCGAATCCCGCTCCGAGCCGGCCGGGCAGGTGGAGACGATCGTCCTCCTGCGCGACGTCACGGCGGCGCGGCAGCGACAGATGGTGCGCGACACCTTCGTCGGCGTCCTGTCGCATGAGCTCCGGACGCCGGTGACGACGATCTTCGCGGGCGCCAAGGTGCTCGCCCGCGAAGGTTCATCGATCGATCCCGACGTTCGCCAGAGCGTGTTCGAGGACATCCACTCCGAGGCGGAGCGGCTCCACCGCCTGGTGGAGGACGTGGTCGCGCTGACCCGGTTCGGGGAGGAGGAGCTGTCGATCGGCCAGGAGCCGGTCCTCGTCCAGCGGATCCTGCCCAATGTCGTCCGCTCCGAGGAAGTTCGTTGGCCCGGAACCACGTTCCAGGTGGAGGTCCCGCCGGGTCTGCCGACGGTCAGCGCGGATCCGACCTATGTCGAGCAGGTGGTCCGCAACCTGCTGTCGAACGCGGCCAAATACGGCGGCGAGGAGCCCGTCCGGCTAATCGCCGAGGCGGGCCGCGACGAAGTCCGGATCCGGATCCTCGATCGCGGTCCTGGCTTTCAGCCCGACGAGGGGTCCCGGCTGTTCGAGTTGTTCTACCGAGCACCGTCCACGGCCGGCCAGGCGAGCGGCGCAGGAATCGGCCTGTATGTCTGTGCCCGCCTGATCCAGGCGATGGGCGGCCGGATCTGGGCCACGCCGCGACCGGACGGGGGCGCCGAGTTCGGGTTCGCGCTGACGGTGATGGACGAGGACTGATCCCGGAGCGGCTCCGGTCGCTACAGCCAGCCGCGCCAGCGAGCGCCGAGCAGGATCGTGGCGGCGAGCACGACCATCGCGCCGACGATCAGCCAGATATTCTCAGCGCGATCGAAGATCGGGAGCTTGAAGTTCATCCCGAAGATTCCCGCCAGCACGACCGCCGGGAGGAGCACCGCGGACAGGAGCGTCAGCACCTTCATCACGTCGTTCGAACGCTGGGCGGCGCGGCCGATGTAGATGTCGAACGAGCCAACGAGCAACGTCCACGCGTTCTCCACCGCGAGAATCGCCTGACCTAACCGATCGATCAGCCCGGGCCACGGGCGCCCGAGCTCCTCGTGAAGCTCGAAGTCCGGCCGCCCGAACGGTGAGAACGCCTCACGATGCGGAGAGAGCGTGCGTCGAACGATCGCCAGCCGGTGGCGCATGTCGGCCAGCCTCTCGAGCACCTGCTCGCTCTCGCGTGTCGGACCCAGGACCAGTTCGTCCAGCTCGTCGATGGTTCGCTCGATCTCCTCCACCTGGCGGAAGTAGCTGCTCAAGCCCACGTCGACCAGGATGGCCAGCATGGAGCCCGCGTCGAGCGCGCCCAGCCTCGACTCACCCTGGAGCTGCTCGAAGGCGTCCTCGACGACCTGGCTCGCGCCGTCGTGGATCGTCGCGATGACGCCCGGTCCGGCAACGATGTCGAGGCTCACGCGTTGGAGGGAATGACCGTCGCCGGTGCCGGCAACGGTGACCACGGTCAAGCGCACGAAGTCGTCGAGGCGACGCAGCTGGGCCCGCTCATGCGCGGCCGCCAGGTCCCGGAGGAACGGCTCGGGCAGGTCGGCGGCCGCTGCCAGCCGTTCGATCAGGGCCTCGTCGCGCTCGGCCAGGTCCAACCAGACCAGCTGACGCTCGCCGAGGCCACGAGCCATCCCTGGCTCGGGCGAGACCAGGTCGTCGCGTCCGTCGGCATCGAGCAGCCATGCGCGGAGCGCGCCGGCTGCGGGCTTCTGTTGCCTGGATCGCCGTTGTCGTTGCGAGCCGGTGGCGGCCCGGGACCGCGTCAGTGGATCCCCAGCAGAACGGCGACAGCCAGCGCCATGAACGCCACGGCGTATTCGATGAGCCGCATCGAGCGCTCATCCCGAGCGATCCCTGCATTCGCTCGCGACTCGGGGGGCGGTACCTCGGTCAATGGTCTCTCCTTGGGCAGGGAGCGGGTGGCGATTTGCGCAGAGCCTCCAACGTCGCCGGTCCCGAACGCACGCGGTCCACCGCCGATTGCCTATCACGCGAATTGCGATCGATCACTGCGATAGACCTGCAACGGCGATCCGCCGGTGGGGACCGCGGCCGTCGCCGCCCGGTCGTTAGCCTGCGCGACGGACCCGGAACCCCCACCGGGCCTGGAACCATCGCCGCCGTCGCCGCGTCGTGGTCGGCCGGCGAGCCAGCACCACGAGGTAACAGCATGCTGAAGCGCCTGTCCATGGTCATCCTGCTTGCGTTCGCGGGTCTCCTCGCAGCCTGCGGCCCCGGCGCGTCGCCGAGCGGAGCAAGCCCGTCGCTGTCGAGCCCGAGCGTCGCGCCCAGCAGTGGTGCGCCGTCCGAGAGCATGGAGGAGTCGGCGAGCCCGTCCTGACCATCTAAGCGTCATTCATGGCGCCGGGGCTGACGGGCCCCGGCGCCTCTCCATGTCCGGGCCCCTGTCGGGACGCCGACGGTGCGCCTTCGCGGGACCGTGAGGCAGGTGCAACGGCGTCAGCCGTGACCGTTGCACCAGCGCGGAGGTGAGGCGGCGATCCTCGCCGCAGGTCGAAATCTTCATCCGAGGACGTGGTGACGGACGTCCTCGCACAGATGCGGAGGGCGCGCGCCCCCTCCCCGCGCCCTCCGCTTCTTCTTGCCCGCCGGCGGCGGCGGACCCAGAGCCGGACGCGCACCTGGTCTGGGCGCCCGCCCGGACGCGTCAACCCGCGGGCCAGGTCTCGCGCCACCGCCAACCGGCTGTCAGGCGACTGATACGTCGCGGAACGGCGCCGTTGTGGGGCGGAGCGGCCGCATCCCCGAGAGTCCGTTACGGCTCCACATTGGAGCGGCCGGACCCAAGGCCGGACGCATGCACGGGATGGAGGTCTCCGAATGAGCATCATCGCCTGGATCGTGCTCGGCGCGATCGCTGGGTACCTTGCCGGATTCCTCGTCAGGGGTGACGAGGGGCTCGGCATCATCGGACACATCGTGCTCGGGATCGTCGGCGCTCTCGTCGGCGGCTTCCTGGCCGGCGTCCTGTTCAACACCGACCCGGTGAGCGGACAGCTCGACCTGTCATCGATCGTCACAGCGACCATCGGCGCGGTCATCGTGGTCGTAGTCGTCAACACCGTGATGGGCAGCTCGAGATCGGGTCGAGGGGCCATCTGAGCGACGAGCGCTGTCGGCACCGCCGACAGGGTGTGCTGTGAGCGGGAACGTCCACCGGGCTCGGTGGGCGTTCCCGCTGTGCTGCGCCGTGAACGGCTCGATGACACCGTGATGAACAAGCCGATCTTCATCGAGCGTGAATCGCTCACCGGAGGATCCTGGGGTGCGGGACGTGCCGCTCCCGGCGCGGACGAGGCGATCGCGACGCTCCGCGATGCCGGCTACGAGGTCACGGTCCTCGAGCGGACGGCCGACCAATCATCTGCTCCTACGGCGCTCGTGCCCGCCGGAAGCTGGCTGGTGACATCAGACCCGAAACACTGCGACCAACGACCAGCCGGGGTGCGGACCATCCTGGTCGGGCCGCGCCGGCCGCCCGGGCCTCGCCCGACCGCCAGATGCGATGTCGAGGCCCGCGATCTGGCGGCGGCCGTCATCGAGATCCTCACCCGGGATGCGATGGCTTGAGGATCTGAGGCGCGGGTCGCGCGGATCGCGCGGGTCGACCGCATCGCCCTGATAGGCGCCTGTTACATCCCTCCCAAGTTCCGTCGTCTCGCTGCACCGACGCAGGGCCTACGTTCCGTGTGGCGCGGCACGACCCTGGAAGCAGGGGCCGCGACCTCCCTCGAAATCCTCGAGCCGCGCGCTTGTGACGGGGCGCCGGCTCTCCGGAACGGACCGCCCGGGCCCCCTCCTCGGGCGGTCCGTCGCGTCTGGCGCCGCGACGCAAGAACCGTCAGCTCGTCGCCCGGCCCCGGGTCGCCGACCGGCTTCGATTCACGAGCGTCATCCCGACGGCCCCAACCGGCACGAGTGCCGCCAGGACGAGCACGCGGGGAGCGCCGCCGACGAGGAGGCCCGTGGCCAGCCCGAGGGCATAGGTGGCGCCCACGGCGAGGATCTCGTCCGAGCCGTCGTCGAGGCGCTTCGCGGCGTCGTCGATTGCCGCGCGCGTGGTCGCAGCGGCTTCGGGCAGGGCTCCTGCCACCGTGCCGGCCGCACCGGCGATGCCTTCGGCCAGGTCGCGGGCGACGGCAACGGTGCCGGCGGCGGGGTTCGCGACCCGGCCTCGCCCTTGTTCTCCGTTGGTGCGTGTCGTGGCCATGATCTGCCTCCTCGGGTGACGACTGTTGAGCAGACGCTAACCGCGATCGATCGTCGGTCACGTGGACGTCGATCCGGCGAGGCCTTGCAGGCTCCTCTCAGGCTCGATGGCGCGCGTTGTCCCAGGGGCGGCTGCAAGTCGGCTGATAGGGCCCACCCCGGATTCGCTGTCCGGCCCATACCTCCGGGTCCCTAGCGTCGATCCCAGGAGCACCCGCTCCCGAGGAGTTCAGCGGGGAGTCGACACCATGACCGACATGAAGAAGGCCTACAGGGAAGCCGAAGAGACCGCCAAGGAGACATGGCGCAAGGCCGACGGCGAGGAGAGTGTCTCCGACAAGATCGCGAACGCGGGCGACGACCTGCGCAAGCACGCCGGCAATGCGGGCGACGATCTCCAGCGCGGGATCGATCGTGCGACGGACGATCAGGACGACCTGCGCCCGGAGGACGATCCGGCACGGAAGTCCTGAACGCTCCAACGCCATCTCGACACCGCCCCGACCGAACCGGTCGGGGCGGTGCTTGTATGCACGCAACGCCGGCGTTCGCCCTCCGCAAGGGCGCCGAAACACTCCTCCCCTTCCCTGCTTGGACGGCGGGCACGTCCCGGGTCCCAGACTCCACGCCGTGATGCGCGACACGCGCGTGGGACGCGGAGGCCGTGCCGAACGGGACACGTTCCTGGGGATGCTGTCGCACGAGTTGCGAACCCCCGTGACCACGATCTATGCCGGCGCTCGACTCCTCGCGCGCGGTGAGCCGCTATCGAGCACCACCCGACGCGAGCTCGCGTCCAACATCGGTGCCGAGGCGGAACGCCTGTTCCGCCTCATCGAGGATCTGCTCGTGATCGCTCGTGCGGAGCGCGGCATCCTGGAGGCCGAGGACGAGCGGATCACGCTCCGCCCAATCCTGGCCGAGATGGCCCGCCTCGAGGCGACGCAGTGGCAGGCGAACCCGTTCGTCGTCGAAGCGCGCGACGACCTGCCAGCGGTCTCCGGCGATCAGCGACACGTGCGTCAGGTGGTGCGGAACCTGCTGGGCCATGCTGCCGCGTTGCGGCTGGAGGGAGAGCCGATCCGGGTCTCGACCGAGCCGGACGGGGATTCGGTCCGCGTTCGCATCACGATCCGCCGCCCCAGCGACCCGGCCGCTGCCGCGCCGCGTCTCGACCTTCCGGCCACCGACGCATCGGCCGGGCCCATCGGGCTGCTCGCCTCCCGGCAACTCGTCCAGTCGATGAACGGCGAGCTCTGGGTTCGATCGAATCCAGGTGGCGGGCTCGAGGTGGGCTTCGCCCTGCCGACCTACCGTCCGCTCGCCTGAGCCCGGCGGCCCGCTCCCCGCCCGAGGCGCCGTGAGGAGGATCGCCGGATCAGCCGCACCATTTCGCGCTCCTCGGCAGGCGTCGGCGCTCCCACCCCGTCGATCTCACCTGCGGCCGCATCGGCCACCGCGTCACCGAGCCGGCCATCGGCATAGGCATCGAGGACCGCGGGGTGGATGTAACTCCGCCGGCAGACGGTAGCCGTGTTTCCCAGTCGCATCGCGGTCTGACGGACCGCCGCAACCAGTGCACGCCGGGCCGCCTGCGCCGGCTCCTCCGCCGACCCCTCGTGGCGAGGGGTTGCGCGCAGAGCCCGGAACGCGAGCAGGGTTCCAGCCCAGGTCCGGAAGTCCTTGGCGGTGATCTCCTCACCTGAGGCTTCGCGCAGATAGGCGTTGACGTCGTCGGAGCGAATCTCGACCACGTTCCCGTGCTCGTCGAGGTACTGGAACAGGTCCTGGCCCGGAAGGTCCTGGCAGCGCCGGACGATCCTCGCGACCCGGCGATCCTCGATGTCCACCTCATGGACGCGGCCGCCCTTGCCTCGGAACCGCAGCTGGATCCGCGGGCCCCTGACCCGGGCATGCCGATCCCGCAGGGTTGTCAGCCCGAACGAGCGGTTGTCGCGCGCGTATTCGGCATTGCCCACCCGCACCAGCGTTCGCTCGAGCAGGGAGACGACCGTCGCGAGGACCTTCTCGCGCGGCAGGCCGCGACGGCGGAGATCGCGTCGCACCCGACGCCGGAGGGCGGGCAGGACCCTCGCGAACGTGAGCAGGCGCTGGTATTTGAAGCGTTCGCGCGCGGCGCGGAACCGCGGGTGATATCGGTACTGCTTCCGGCCCCGCGCATCCCGGCCGGTCGCCTGGAGGTGGCCGTTGGGGGAACGGCAGATCCAGACATCGGTCCACGCCGGTGGAACCGCGAGCGACCCGATCCGCGCCAGCGTCTCAGGATCGCGGACGGATCGCCCCTCGGGATCGAGATAGCGAAACCCGCGGCCCGCCCGGAGCCGGCGGATCCCCGGCACACCGTCGTTGGTGTGGTGGAGCCCGCCGGCGCCGTCGAGCCCGTCGAGCGACGTGCGCAGCACGTCGCCAGCATCACCGCCCGGACGCGCGAGCGCATCCCGCCGGGTGCAGAACGTCTCGCAGCCGCGTCAAACCGCGCGGCCGGTCCCGGACATCGCGGGTCCGCTAACCGGCAAGCGCTCGCACCACCCCGATCGCGGCCGCACCCAGGACCAGCCAGCCGGGCGCGACCCTCCACACGAGCAGCAGGATCGCTGCCACCGCAGCAAGGCCGATCGACACGCCGTCGACGAGGGCACCCCGTGCCAGGCCCGCCGTGACCGCGACCAGCAGCCCCAGCGCCGCCGCGTTGACGCCGTCGAGGGCAGCGCGGGCGATCGGCGAATTTGCCAGCCGCGGCAGGATCGGGATGCTGGCGGCGACGAACAACGCACCCGGCAGGAAGATCCCGAGCGTTGCCGCCACCGCCCCCGGAACGCCGGCCACGAGATAGCCGACGAACGTGGCCGTGCTCGAAACCGGCCCCGGCGTGACCTGGCCGACCGCGACGGCATCGAGCAACTGACGCTCGGTGATCCAGCCGGCACCGAGCACCAGGTCGGAGCGCAGGAAGGCCACGAGCACGTACCCCGACCCGAAGAGCAATGCGCCGATCTTGAGGAACGCCAGGAACACGCCGCCCACGCTCGCCGCGCCGGCGGCCACGGCGCCCGCAAGGGCGGCCGGCAACTCGATCGCGGCCGGGGTCGCCAGTGCTTCGACTGGGCTGCGATGCCCTCGGCGCAACCCACCGACGGTCGTGAGCCCAACGATGGCCCCGGCTCCGAGGATCGCGATCTCGGTCACGCCTGCGAGGGACGAGACCGTCGCCGCGAGGGCAATCGCCACGGCCACCCAGCCGTTGACGATCGAGCGACCCAGGAGCACGGCCGCGTGGGCCACGATCGCGACGACGATCGGGGCCACGCTGGCGAGGATCACCGCGCTCTCGGGGATCGACCCGGCCGTCACGTACACAACTCCGAGCGCGAGCGAGACGACCACCGCCGGCAGGATCCAGGCCATCGCCGCGGCCAGGAAGCCCGGCCACCCGGCGCGTCGATAACCGACGTGGAGGGCCAGCTCCGTGGAGGTCGGCCCGGGGATGAGATTCGACGCGCCCAGGAGGTCGGCGAACTCGGCGTCGGTCAGCCACGGCCGGCGGCGAACGACCTGGTCGTACATGAGCGCCATGTGGGCCGCCGGGCCGCCGAATGCGGTCAGGCCGAGGCGAAGGAACAGGCGCGCGACTTCGCGCGCGGAACCGGGATGGGGCGGATCGGCCATCGGCCGTCGACCGCGCTCGAGATGGTCAGACCGCGACCGGATCCACCTTGTCCGGGTCGATCCCCAGCTCCTTGATCGCCTTCGCCGCCTTCGACTCGCTCATGGCCCCGCATCGCGCCAGCTCGGCCAGCGTCGCGGCGGCGATCGACGGCGGGTCGATCTCGAACAGCGACCGAAGGGCTTCCCGCGTGTCGCTCCGTCCGAAGCCGTCGGTCCCGAGCGACACGTAGTGCGGCGGCAGCCAGCGGGCGACCATGTCCGGGAGCGCCTTGAGCCAGTCCGTGGCCGCCACGATCGGACCTCCATCGGCCGGCAGGATCGTGCTGACGTACGGCACGCGCGGCTCGTCCTGGGGATGGAGCCGGTTCCACCGTTCCGCGGCCAGCGCATCCCGTCTCAGCAACGGGAAGGACGGTGCCGAGAACACCTCGGCCGCGATCCCGAACCTCTCGGCAAGAATCCCCTGGGCCGCGATCACCTGGGCGAGGATCGAGCCCGAGCCGACGAGGCGGGCGGCGTGGGCGCCGCGGCCGACATCCGGGGGAGCCGACAGGCGATAGATCCCGCGCAGGATGCCGTCGGTGACGTCATCCGGGATCGCCGGCTGCGGATAGTTCTCGTTGTACAGGGTGACGTAGTAGAAGACGTCCTCGCCCTTTCCGTACATCCGATCGATGCCGTCGCGGACGATCGCCGCCAGCTCGTACGCGAACGCCGGGTCGTAGGCCCGGATGTTCGGCAGCGTTGACGCATGGATGTGCGTGTGGCCGTCGTCGTGCTGGAGCCCTTCGCCGGTCAGTGTCGTCCGGCCGGCCGTGGCGCCCATGAGGAAGCCGCGCCCGCGAGCGTCTCCGAAGGCCCAGATCTGGTCTCCGGTCCGCTGGAAGCCGAACATCGAGTAGAAGATGTAGAACGGGATCGTGGCCAGGCCGTGGGTCGCGTATGCCGTCCCGGCCGCCTGGAACGAAGCCATCGCGCCGGCCTCGGTGATCCCCTCCTCCAGCACCTGCCCGTTGACCGCCTCGCGGTAGGACAGCACGAGATCCGAGTCCACGGGTTCGTAGCGCTGTCCGAGCGCCGCGTAGATGCCGACCTCCTTGAACAGTGGGTCCATCCCGAACGTGCGCGCCTCGTCGGGAATGATCGGCACGATCCGGGCGCCGACCTCCTTGTCTCGCAACAGGTTCCGGAGGATCCGGGTGAACACCATCGTCGTGCTCACCGGCGTCGTCGACCCGGCGGCGAACTCCTTGTCGACCTCCGGAGACGGCGCCGGGAGCGGCTCGTTGCGCACGACCCGTCTGGGCAGCGGCCCGCCCAGCGCGCGCCGCCGCTCGGTCAGGTACGCCACCTCTTCCGAGTCGGGGCCGGGGTGGTAGTACGGTGCGTCCTTGAGCTTCTCGTCCGGGATGGGCAGCTGGATCCGGTCCCGGAACACCTTGAGCTCCGCCTCGGACAGCTTCTTCGCCTGGTGGGTGACGTTGCGGCCCTCGACACCCGGCCCGAGCGTCCAGCCCTTGATCGTCTTGGCCAGGATCACGGTGGGCGCACCCTGGTATTCGGTTGCCGCCTTGTATGCGGCGTAGACCTTGCGATAGTCGTGCCCGCCACGACGGAGGCGTGCCAGGTCGTCGTCGGAGAGTTGCTCCACCAGCTTGCGCAGTCTCGGATCCGGCCCGAAGAAGCGCTCGCGGATGTAGGCCCCACCGGCAACCGAGAACTTCTGGAACTCGCCGTCCAGGGTGTCGTTCATCTTCTCGACCAGGAGCCCGGTCGTGTCCCGGGCAAGGAGCTCGTCCCACTCGCGCGCCCAGATGACCTTGATCACGTTCCAGCCGGCACCGCGGAACAGCCCCTCCAGCTCCTGGATGATCTTGCCGTTGCCGCGGACCGGGCCGTCCAGGCGCTGCAGGTTGCAGTTGACGACGAACGTGAGGTTGTCGAGCCCTTCGCGGGCCGCCAGCGACAGGCCGGCGAGCGACTCGGGCTCGTCCATCTCGCCGTCGCCGAGGAACGCCCACACGCGCTGATTGGAGGTGTCCTTGAGGCCACGGTTCTGGAGATAGCGGTTGAACCGCGCCTGGTAGATCGCGGCCAGGGGCCCCAGGCCCATGGACACGGTGGGGAACTCCCAGAAATCGGGCATCAGCCGGGGGTGCGGGTACGAGGACAGGCCTTCGCCCGGGACCGTCTCGCGCCGGAAGTGGTCGAGCTGGTCCTCGCTCAGGCGTCCCTCGAGGAACGCGCGGGCATAGATCCCCGGCGCCGCGTGACCCTGGTAGAAGATCTGGTCGCCGCCGCCGTCCGCGTCCTTGCCTCGAAAGAAGTGGTTGAAGCCGACCTCGTACAGGCTGGCACTGCTGGCGTAGGTGGACAGGTGGCCGCCGATGCCGGCGAACCGGTTGTTCGCGCGGAGCACCATCGCCACGGCGTTCCAGCGGACGATGCGCCGGATCCTGAGCTCCAGCTGTTCGTCACCAGGGAAGAACGGCTCCTGCTCTGGGCTGATCGTGTTGATGTACCGGGTCTGGGTCAGCGGCGGCAGTCCCACACGGAGCTGGCGCGCGCGCTTGAGGAGCTTGTAGACGAGGAACCGCGCCCGGCTCTCGCCCTCCTGGGCGACGACCTGGTCGAGCGACGACAGCCAGTCGGCCGTCTCGTCGGGGTCGATGTCGGGCAGTTGGTGCTTGAACTCGTCGAAGGTCATCGTGGCTCCGCTCTCGTCGGCGATGGTGGCCGGAACTCAGGCCGGCTCGAGACGCAGGGTGGTGGACAGGACCTCGGCACGAACCATGGCAGCGGCGGCAGGATCCCCGAGGTACTTGCGCCGGTAACCCGCGCTCGCCCGTTCGATCGACTGGGGATCGGAGGCCGCGATCGCGGTGGCCTGGATCCGGTGACCGTTTGCATGGATTGCAACGGCGGGGTTGGCGAGGGCATCCCGATACCAGCGGGCGTGGTCCCCGCGATAGGAGCGGACGAACACGTCGTCGCCATCGACGACCGTCCAGATCGTCGTCCGGTGAGCTGGGCCACCGGGTGGCTGGGTCTCGATCTCGACCTCCTCGACCTGGTCGAGCAACGCACGATCCTCGGCGCTGAAGCTCATGTCGACCCGGAGCGTACCGGATCACGCTTGCCCTCGCGAACGGGCGAACCGCCTCAACCGAGCGGGCAGAGCCGCGGCCTGTAATGCCGATGTAGCGGTTCTGCAATGTCCGCCGGGAGCGTCCTCGACCGGGACGCCACGAAGATCGAGGCCGGTGCTCCCTGGCGCCACCGGATGAGGAACCTGATCCCAATGACGCATGAACATCACGATCGCGAGGTCATCGTGACCGACTCCGGCTCGGGCAGCGGGATGGGCGTCATCCTGGGGCGTGATCATCGTCCTGCTCGTGATCCTCGCCGTTTGATCGGCGACCCGTATGCCGACGTCCCGGTTGGCGCGGTCGCGCGTCCGGGAGCACACTGACACTCCTACTGGAGGATCGATTTGAGCACGCAACCGCTCATCCTCGTCGCCGACGACGAGCCACGGATCACGAAGCTGGTGCAGATCGCTCTCTCCGACGAGGGCTTCCGCGTCGTCACCGCCAATGGCGGTGAAGAGGCGCTCGAGAAGGCAGAGGAGGTCCGCCCGGACATCGTCCTGCTGGACATCGTCATGCCCGACCTCGACGGGATCGAGGTGATGCGCCAGCTCCGCGAACGCCGGCCGGTGCCGGTGATCCTGCTCACGGCGAAGGGGTCGACTGCGGACAAGGCGAAGGGACTCGACCTCGGCGCGGACGACTACGTCGCCAAGCCGTTCCATCCGGACGAGCTCGCCGCCCGCGTCCGAGCGGTTATCCGCCGTTCGTCGGGCGCGGCTCCGGGCGCGGGCGTCATCAAGTTCGACGACGTCGAGATCGACCTCGAGCGGCGGATGGTCACCCGGAACGGGGAGCTGGTCCAGCTCTCGCGGACCGAGTGGCTCCTCCTCCAGCACCTGGCCGCGAACGCCGGCAAGGTCGTCCTCCACACCGAGCTCCTGACCAAGGTCTGGGGCCCCGAATACCGGGATGACCTCCAGTATCTGCGGGTCTGGGTGAGCCGCGTCCGGCGCAAGCTGGGCGCCGCACCCGGTGAGCCCGGACGGATCAAGACGTTCCAGGGGATCGGCTATCTCCTCGACGTCGAGGCCGGCGCACCGGACGAGTCCGCCGAGGACGCCTCCGAGACGGTCGGCGTCGCACCGACGACCGCCCTGATCGGCTGAACCTCCGCTCGGTCGTCGGCCGGGTCGTGAACGCCGACCCGGTTGCCGTGCGCTAGCCTGCGGGCGTGCAGGCGCTCGATCCATCGACGGCGCTCGTCGTCGTCGACGTCCAGAACGACTTCGCCGACCCCGGTGGCAATCTCAGCGTCAACGGCGGCGACGGGATCGTGCCCGTCGTGGACGCCCTGATCGGATCGGCCGCCGCGGCGGGGGCCTTCGTCGTCTACACCCAGGACTGGCACCCCCAGTCCACCCCCCACTTCGCCAAGGACGGCGGGATCTGGCCCGTCCATTGCGTGGCGGGCAGCTGGGGCGCCGAGCTCCATCCCGGCCTCACGGTCTCCGGTCCGGTCGTGCGCAAGGGTGCGAACGGCGAGGACGGCTATTCCGGCTTCTCGATGCGCGACCCGGTCACCGGGGACACGACGCCCACCGAGCTGGATGGGCTGCTCCGCGATCGAGGCGTCCGACGCGTCGTCGTGTGCGGTCTGGCCACCGACTACTGCGTCCGGGCCACCGCGCTCGATGCGGTCCGGCTGGGCTATCCAACGAGCGTGGCTGCCGATGCCATCGCCGCCGTGGACCTCCGGCCGGGCGATGGTGAGCAGGCGCTGGCCGAGCTGGTCGCCGCCGGCGTGACCGTGTCGTGATCGGGCGTGGCGTGCGCCTGGTGATCGTGACGGCCGGCGCTGCCTGGGTTGCCGATCGCCTGCTCCGGGCAAGGGCCGGAGACGATCCGCCCGCGCCGGTGGACGTGCTGATCGTGATCGACGCGCCGATCGAGCGGGTGTGGGCCCGGATTGCCGACATCGAGGCCCAGCCCCGTTGGATGACGGACTTGAAGTCCGTTCGGATGGAGACGCCGGGACGTCACGGCGTGGGTGCCCGCGGTGTCGCCACGGTCCGGATGCTGGGCATCGCCGTCGAGGACCCGGTCACGATCGTCGAGTTCGATCCGCCGACCCGGTATGCGGTTCGACACGAGGGGGCGTTCTCGGGCACCGGCACGATGACGCTCGACGCCGGCGCCGATCGCAGCACCACGATCGTCCGCTGGCGCGAGGCACTCGTGGCGCCGGTGCTGCCCTACGTCGCCGCGGTCGCGACCGCCCCGGTGTTCCGCTACGTCTTCCAGCGCGACCTGGAGCGGTTGCGGGACCTGGTCGAGGCAGGAGCCGCGGACCAGGCCGCCTGATGCAGCTTCATCTCGTCGACGCGACCTACGAGCTGTTCCGCGCCCACTATGCGCCGCGCCCACCGGTCCGCGGCCGGGGCGGGCTGCTCCTGTCGGGCGTGTCCGGGCTCTGCGATCAGCTGCTGTTCCTGCTCCGCGAGCAGGGCGCCACCCATGTCGGGTGTGCCACCGATCGCGTGATCGAGTCGTTCCGAAACGACCTCTTTCCGGGCTACAAGTCGAGCGTCGGCATGCCACCCGAGCTGCTGGCCCAGTTCCCGATCGCCGAACGTGCGATCGAGGCGCTCGGGATCGTCCTGTGGCCGATGGTCGAGTGGGAGGCGGACGACGCGATCGCCGCGGCGGCGCTCCGCTTTGCCGACGATCCGGCGGTCGAGCGGATCGTCGTCTGCACCCCCGACAAGGACATGGCGCAGCTCGTTCGCGACGAGCGGATCGTGCTCTGGGATCGTCGTCGCGACCTGACCTACGACGACGCCGCCGTGCGCGCGAAGTGGGGCGTCCCGCCCGGATCGATCGCCGACTGGCTGGCCCTGGTCGGGGACTCCTCGGACGGCTATCCGGGCCTGCCGGGCTGGGGCGCCAAGTCGGCCGCGACCGTCCTCGCCCGCTACGGCTCGCTGGACGACGTCCCGCGACAGGCCTCGCATTGGGACGTCGCCGTGCCCGGCGCGGTGCGGCTGGCGGCGGTCCTCGCCGAGCACTGGGACGCGGCAATGCTCTATCGCGACCTCGCCCGGCTCAGGACGGCGGACGACGGCGTGCCGATCCCGCAATCGCGCCCGGCCGATCTCGAATGGCTCGGTGCCCGGCGAGCCGACTGGGAGGCGCTGTGCGACGAGCTGGGCCTGGAGCGCCTCCGGGCGCGTCCGCATCGCTGGCGAGACGACTAGCGAGCCCCGGACGCGAGCCCAAGCAGCGTCGGGTGGTGGGATGGCGGCGCCGCGACGATGCCGATCGAGCGCGGCGATCGGGACAGGTCGAACCAGGGCCCGCCATGCAGGTCCGTCACGATGGCGCCGGCCCGCTCGGCGATCAGCCCCGCTGCGGCGACGTCCCAGGCCGAGAGGCCACCCTGCTGGATGAATGCATCGAAGCGACCGTTCGCGACATACGCGAGCGCCAGGGCGGCCGACCCCATCGAGCGCGGCACCCGGATCGCCTTCCGGATCGTGCGCACGCGCGACGCGACGGCCCTGCCCGAGAGCGCCATGGAGATCACGAAGTCGGAGAGCTGGTCCTTGTCGGAGACGTGCACCGGACGCCCGTCGAGCGTGGCCGGGTGCATGGCGGTCGCCGCGAACGACTCGCCCCGGACCGGATCCCGGATGACCCCGACCGCGGATCGCCCATCCACGACGAGGGCGATCGAGACGCAATAGAACGGGATCCCGTTCGCGTAGTTGATCGTGCCGTCAAGAGGATCTACCACCCACGACCGGCCGCTGGCCAGGCCGCGCTCGGCGCCGGCGACGGCATGGTGCTCGCCCGATTCCTCGGCCAGGATCCCGTCGCCCGGGAAGCGCGACCGGATCGCGGCCAGGATCATCTCCTCGGACAGATGGTCGACCTCGGTCACGACGTCGCGGGCACTCTTGTACGAGATCCGCTCGACCCGTTCGAATCGGTCGACGAGGAGCTCCCCGGCACGCTCGGCAACCTCGAGTGCAAACGCGAGCTCTGCCCCGTGGGGCTCGGGTCGATCGTCGACCTGGTCGCTCGACGCTGACGACGCCCGAGGCGTCGCCGTCATGGCGTATCGCAGGCGACGGCGAGGGGAAGCCGCTTCGTGCCGAAGCTCTCGGTGGTCGTGCGGAACGTCACGGTCTGTCCCGGGTCGATGTGAGGGCTCTGGACGATCACGCCACCGCCGCCCGAACCGCTGCGCCTGATCTGGCACGTGGTGGACCCCGTCTTGGTCCCGCTGTTCGTGACCGTCAAGGTGATCGTGAGACCGCCGCTGGACGGGACGACGTCGCGGACCGCGGCCGGGAACGGGCCGATGCCGGAGACGGCGAGCCGGGCGAAGACCGCCATCACCACGATTGCCAGCCCGACGGCGAGGAACACCGTGCCATGGACCTGGGTGGACGCCGGTTGGGACAACCCGAGCGGGTTGCAGTCCTCGCACATCGCGACGTCCAGCGGCACCGGCTTGCCACACCGGACGCAGCCGTGCACGTGGACCGCCGGGCCGGGTGCGGCGGGGGTCGAGGGGACGGCCATCCGGTCGATGGTGCCACGAACGGTGTGGAC
>DATBLH010000072.1:0-56376 GCA_036555445.1 Candidatus Limnocylindrales bacterium | reverse complement strand
GCCGGGACTCCGCCCGGTCGAGCGCTTTCGATCCGCTTCAAGAGGGACATCGCTTTACCCCTTCATCGCCCCCGTGGGGCTGCTACGACCATGATGGCTCACCGCCACGCGAAGAGCGACTTGCGGGCCGCGGTCTTCCGGCTGTCATCGGCCGGAACCTCCTCGGTCGCCCCGGCAACGGCCTGGGCGAGACGAAGGACATCCTGGGAGACCTGGGCTTCGCGATTGCTGAGGAAGAACGGCACGCCGCGGTTGAGGGCGTAGACGACGCTACGACCGTCACTCACGATCGTGTGATCGACCTTGCGGCCGATCGAGTGCTCGACGTCCGCGACGCGGATGCCGAGGGTGGAGTCGGCGCGGTTGAGGACGAGCCGGACCTTGCTTCGCTCGTAGCCGAGCTGGTCGGCCACCTCGAGGAACAGGCGCATGTTCTTGATGCTCGTGATTTCGAGGCTGAGCATGGTCAGGATCACATCCGACATGTCCAGGATCGCGAGCGTGGTGTCGTTGAACCAGCTGGTGCAGTCGACGACCACCAGGTCGTGCTCCGCGCGCAGCTTTTCGAGCACGCGTCGGACGCCGGCCGTCGTGATCAGCTCGGCCATCTCGGGTGTCGGCGGCGCCAGCAGGACGCGGCAGCCGGCCGAGTGATTGATGACGAAGGTGTCCAGCGACTCCGGCTCGCCACCGGCCTCGAGCTCGGGCGCGAGATCGGCGATCGACTTGTTCTTTGGATTGAGGTTGAGCAGCACGCCGACGTCGCCGAACTGGAACGAGGCATCGACGAGGACGACCTTCTTGCCCATCTCGGTGGCCGCGGCAACTGCCAGGTTGACGGAGACCGTCGTGCGGCCGACGCCACCCTTGGGACTGAACACCGCCACGATGCGGCCGGGCTCGCGATCGGAGGCGGTGCCATTGGTCGACGCCGCCACGGGAGCGACGGCCATTCGGCTCTGCTTCTCGCGCTCGCGGACGTGCACCTGCCGGATCGAGGCGGTGAGCTCGTCGGAGCTAAATGGCTTGACCAGGAACTCGCGCGCCCCCGCGAGCATCGACCGGCGGAGGTAGTCCGCCTCGCCCTGGACCGACATCATGACCACGGCCGCCGTGGGCACGCGCGCGGCGAGCTGCTCGGTCGCGGCGATCCCGTCCATGTCGGGCATGTTGATGTCCATCAGGACGACATCCGGCTGCAGGGAGCCGGCGAGCGCGAGCGCCTCCGAGCCGGACGCAGCCGCGCCGACCACCTCGATGTCGCTCTCGAACCCGAGGAGCTTCGTGAGGTGGTCCCTCGTCTCGGGAATGTCGTCGACGATGAGGACTCGGATCTGGTCGGCCATCTGGGGGTTGAGCTCGTTCCTGTTGGTCAGTGGATGGTTCGGTGGATTTCGATCGTGCAGTAGGTGACGGGCGCGGGACCCATGTCGTGGATCCGCGCCCGCCGGCCGGCTGTCAGGGTCGCTCGGGGCGACCGATTGGGTTTCGTGTCAGCGCCCCACGGCGGGGAGCAGCGTCTCGACCAGCTGCGGGACGAGGACGCCGTACTCGTCGACGAGGACCTTGAGCGTGACGCCCGTGGTGGGCGAGAGGACCGGCTCGACGGGCTGGCCGTTCTCGTCCTGGAAGTCCTCGAGCGATCGCAGCACGAGGCTGATCGTGCCGTCCAGCTGGGCGAACTTGATCACCTCGGCCTGCTGGGCCGTGACCGACAGGAGAACGATCTCCTGCTGGCCGGTCAGCGTAGCCGGCGTCTCGCCACCCTCGGCGGGTGCCTGGCCCTCGGCGGGCGCAGTCGGCGGCGGCAACAGGGTGCCGATGACCTGCATGCCCTGGAGGAGCATCTTGACGCTGGTGTTGTTGAGGCCGGAGACCACGGTCACACCGCTGCCGTCCTGGGCCTGTGGATCGATGCTGATGACGGGGAACTTGTCGCTCGCGAAGCCGATGATCATGTCCACCCGGTCACCCGGCTGGATGAGCGTACCGACCCCCGAGACCTGGTCGACCTGGACCGCGATCGCGCGGTTGCCGAGCGGGATCTGCTCCGCGACGTTGGCGCCGGTGGAGGTCGAGAACAGGTCCTCGGTCATCTGGGCACCGGTGGAGATTGCGCGCGTGGTGCGCTTGTCGATCACCTCGGTCACGGAGCCGAAGAAGCCCGGGAGCTGGTCCTCCACCTTCACCACTTCGGTCTTGACCATGTCGGCCGTGATCGACGTCCCGAGCGGGATGTCGACCGCCGCGACGACGACGGGTCCCTCGGTGACGACGGCGGGCCCATCCGGCGGCTTAGGACCGGAGATGAGGACGATACCGACAAAGGCGACGATGGCGAGGAAGACCCCGATGAGCAGGATCAACCGATTCGAGCGCTTCAAGTGAGTTCTCCCGAGTCGTGTGACAGGTGGCACCACTGTAGCATCGGCCTCTCGTGGCACACCTATACGAAAGGGCTAGGACCATGGGAGGAATCGGCAGGAAAACGTGCGTGGCGAAAGGTCTCCCGCAAGGCAAAGTGAACGGCCCGTCCGGGTTCCGGACGGGCCGTTTGATGGTCGCTGACGGGGTCGTTCGACCCTAGATCGCGTCCCCGATGACGCTGAGCTTGTCGCTGATCTGGCTGCCCAGGAAGATCAGGGCGATGATCGAGACGATCGCGATGAGTGCGAGGATGAGTGCGTATTCAGCCAGCCCCTGGCCTTCATCGTCGCGCGGGTCCGCTGACTTGAGGAGCGCGACGACGGCCCTGCGGAACTTCACGGAGACTCACCTCCTTTCCGGTCGGAGTATTCGGTCGTTGAGGCACCAGCGGTCCCTGCCTCCGCAGGCGGTATCGCCAAAGTAAGGAATCGGAATGGGGTGTCAATAGGACCCTCGTTCCTTGCTGGTGCCTCCACGCCCATGCCCGCCTTCCGCGCCGCCCGGGAATCGAACAGCCGCCGGGGCCATTGGCCCCGGCGGCTGAAGCGAGCTGCATCAAATCGACTTGCCGATCGTGCTCAGGATCGTGCTGACCTGGTTGCCCAGGAAGATCAGAGCGATGATCGCGACGATGGCGATGAGGGCGAGGATCAGCGCGTATTCGGCGAGACCCTGGCCCTCCTCCTCACGACGAAGTGCGGCGATAAGGGCAGATAGGGACATGACGTGGATTCACCTCCTTCCCGGGGAAGTCGCCCGGTCGAACGATGATCGTCCGGACCGAGAGCCGCGCCACCTTACGGGCGTCCGCGGATGGGTGTCAATACGACACTGTCCCCAGTCGGAGGCAAACGAAAGACCGCCGGAGCCGAAGCTCCGGCGGTCTCGTGTCGCTGGTGGCGAGTCCTAGATGGACTTGCCGACCGTGCTCAGGATCGTGCTGACCTGGTTACCCAGGAAGATCAGAGCGATGATCGCGACGATCGCGATGAGGGCGAGGATCAGCGCGTACTCCGCGAGACCCTGGCCTTCCTCGTCGCGGCGAAGCGCGGCGAGGAACGAGGTGACGAGCGCCATTTCGGCATGCCTCCTGATGAGTTCTTGCCCCTGTGTGAGGGCATCCGCACCATATGCGGCCCGCTTCGGCACCGCCACTAGGATGATGGTACCGGTTGCCCCATCCGGGCGACCTAGATGAAGTCCCCCCGTTGCCCAGGTGCCGATCGGGAACCCGGGTCAGGTCGCCGCATCAATCGTACGCGCGATCGTGTCGATCACGTCGCCGAGCGGGCCGCCCATGAACACGAGGACCACCGCCGCCACGGCGGCGGACAGCCCGAGGATCAGACCGTACTCCACCAGCCCCTGACCGGCGGCCGACCGGATCGAGAGGATCGCGGGTCGGTCAGGGCGCACCGGGAACCGAATCCTGGGGCACGTCGCCGAGGGGCACCACGATCCGCACCTGGCCGCCGTCGTCGAGCAGTTGGGCCGAGGCGCCGAGCGTGGTCGCCCGCTCCTCGAGCGATCGCCAGGCCGCGGTCGGAAGCACGGCGATGGATGCAACGCGGGCAGCCTCAACAGCGGCAACGTGATCGGCGCGGCGATCCTCCATCATCGCTGCCAGGGCCGGCGGCAGCTCCTTGCCGTCTCCGCCCTGGGGCGGTTGTGCGGGCTCAGCCGGCGCCTCGCCCGGCGCCACCCGGCTGGCAGACAGCCGTGCCTCGAGGTCCTCGCCCCAGTCCAGCCGGAGACTGACGCGCTCCGGTGCAACGGAGAGGTACGCGGCCAGGCCCTCGTCCAGGATCCGGAACAGACCGCTCTCGAGCTCCATCGTGAGCCGGCGGTCGGTGCCCAGCGACTCGAACTCGATCGGGATCCCGGCGCGCCGGCTCCGCTCGCGGGCCGAGCGCCGCAGGGTGGGCACGAGGCCCAAGTCGTCGAGGACCATCGGTCGGACGTCGAAGATGAACGACTTCGTGGCCTCGAGCGTCTGCTGGACCATCCCGACGAGAAGGTGGACCTCGTTCCGGGCCTGGGTGGGGTCCCGTTCCAGGATCCGCTCCACGATCTGCGCCTGGAGCACGATGTTCGTGAGCGACTGTGCGGGACCGTCATGCATCGCGCGCGCGATCTCGCGTCGGAGGTCCTCCTGCGCCGACAGCACGACCCGGGACAGCCCCTGGGAGCCTGTCGATTCGTTGCGGCCGCCGTCCGCCGACCCGGCACCGCCGGCCCCGCGGGTTCCGTGCGACAGGTCGCTCGCGCGCCGCTGGAGCGATTCGCGGAACCGGCCGAGGACCTTCTGCTTGCCCTCCAGGACGTCGACCTGGGCCTCCATCAGGGTCGCGCGCCGGGTGAGCGCCAGCAGCTGGTTGGAGGCCTCGACCAGCTCCTGCATGGCCGGGTCTCCGCGACTGCCGAGCGCGGTCACCTTCTCGGTGATCTGCGCCCGCTTGCCGTCGTGGCGTGCCGCTTCCGTGCGCGCCTGCCCGATCAGGAGCTCGATCTCGGACAGCTCGCGCTCGAGCGCCGCCACCTCATCGGCGACGGCAGGAACGGCCGCGTCCGGTTCGGTCATCGGCCCCGCGTCGACCGGATCAGTCGTCCGGCATCCGGATCCAGCCCTGGCGCATCGCGTAGACCACGGCCTGCGTCCGGTCGTTGACCGACAGCTTGCGGAGGATCGAGCTCATGTGGTTCTTGACCGTCTGCTCGCTGATCGACAGGGCGTAGGCGACCTGCTTGTTGGTCATGCCCTGGGCGATGTTGTCCAGGATCTCCACCTCGCGCGGCGAGAGCGGTGCGAAGATCGGCGCCGCCTCCTGGCCGTAGACCGCCAGCTCCCGGAACTCCTTGAGGACGCGGGATGCCACGGCCGGCTTGGAGAACACCTTGTCGTTGATCAGGTACTCGCCGGTCACGACCCGGCGGATGATCGTGACCAGGTCGTCCGGCCCGACGTCCTTGAGGATGAAGGCCGCTGCGCCGGCCTTGATCGCGTCGAACAGCGCGTCCTCGTCCTCGTTGACGGCGAGCACGATGATCCCGGTCGACGGCAGTTCCCGCTTGATCCGCTGGGTCGTCTCGATCCCGCCGGGCGACGGCAGCGAGAGGTCCATGAGGATGATGTCGGGTGAGGTCTCGATCGCCCGATCGACCGCAGTCCGCGAATCGTCGGCCTCGCCGACGACGTCGAAATCGGGCTCGCGCTCGAGGATGTTGGCGATGCCGACCCGGAACAGGGCGTGATCGTCGACGATGAGGATCTTGGTGACCTCGCCTCCGGCGCGCCGGTCCGGCCCGCCGCGACGGCGCTCCGGACCTCCGTATTCCATGGCGCTCATGAGCTCTCCTCTCCTCCCATCGGGATTGCGAGCCTCAGGACCGTGCCACCATCCGGCCGCGATCGTACTTCGAATCGGGCGTCGATCAGCTCCGCTCGTTCGCGCATGAACTGGAGTCCGAAGTTGCGGCGACCGCGCGCGGCGACGGCGCCGACATCGAATCCGCGCCCATCATCGCGGACCTCGAGCACCCATGTGCCGTCATCCTGACGCGTGGCGACCGTCGCCGAGGTCGCGTGAGCGTGCTTTCGCACGTTCTGGAGCGCCTCCTGAACGAATCGGAGCACGACGACCTGGGCGGCCTCGCCGATTCGCTCGGGCGGCCCTTCGAGCTCGGCCGCGATCTTGATCCCGATCAGGCCCGACATGTGCTCGATCGTTTCGTTCAGCGCGCCGTTCAGTCCGAGCTCGTCCAGGAGGAGGGGACGCAGCTGGGTGATGAAGCTCCGAACGCCGGCAAGTTCGCGCCGAAGCAGCTCGCGCAGGAGCCGCAGCTCCACGCGGGCCAGGCGCTCATCGTGATCGAGGACGCGCTCCACGTACTCCACCTGGAAGATTGCATTGGACAAGGCCTGCGCCGGCCCGTCGTGGATCTCCTGGGCCAGCCTCGATCGCTCGGCTTCCTGGGCCTCGATCATCCGCATCTGGAGATTGGCCGGTGACGACGGCTGGGCCGTGTCGCCGATCAGGCTGACGTCGCCGCGCTCGAGGAACAGCCACGTCGACTCCACGTTCCGCAGGGCCAGGTCGAACCGAGACAGGTCCGTCTGGTGCCCGCCGAGCTCGGTCCCCAGCCGCTCGACCTCCCGTCGCAGGGCGCGCAGGTGGGCATCCGCGGCACCGGCCTCCGCCGCCACCGCGGCCGCATCGGCCTCGTCGGGGATCTCTGGCCGGCGCGGGGCCCGGCCCTCGAGGCTGTCCAGCTCGTCGCGGAGCGCGTGCCAGCGACTGAGAAGGTCGGTGTAAGCGGCCCGGTACCCATCGCGCACCGCGCGCAGGGTGTTGGCGCTGTAGCTGACTGCCGCCTTGGCCTCCGCGCGTAGGCTTTCGAACGGGCCGCCCGCCCATTCCCCGGCGGCTCGTGCTGCGTCCATCTGGGCCGGAGTATACGGGCGGCCGTTCACGGACAGTCGATCACGAAGGCGCGGACGTCCGAGAGGGCCTCGGCGTCCGGATCGCCCGCCGGCGGCCGGATCGAGAGCTCGTGGAAGCACTCGACACCCGGATCGGTGCCGTCGAGGACGTCCGGCCACGCGTCGTGGTCGCCGCCGACGACGATCAGGTGCCGCGTCCCGGGGAAGGCGGCTGCCAGGTCCAGGACATCGGTGGGCGGCTCGGCCGGCAGCGCGAGCGTCCGCGCCCCGGTCGCCTCGGCCATCCAGATCGGGAAGTTCGTGATCACCGGGCCGCCGTCGTCGAGGGGCTCGCCGGCAGCGGCCATCCGCCGTTCGATCGCGGCGAACTGGGTCTCGGTCTTTCGCGCGTCCAGGCCGTACGCGGGCACGAACACGACGAGGAACAAGGCTGACCCGAAGACGCCAAGCGCTGGACCCAGCCAGGCGACGGGGCGCGTCCAGCCACGCCACCTCCCGAGCCGCGCGATCCCGGCATCGAGCGCATGGAGACAGGACACGACGAGGAGCACATGGGCCGGCCCGGCCGCGTGGAGGAAGGTGCCCCAGGTCGTGGCGACCGGGAACACCAGGCTGGTGACGAGGAACGTCAGCAACGACGCGATCAGGACCGGCCGGAGCGCCCGGTCGCGACCCTGCCACGGCAGTGCCAGCAGCCCGATCGGCGCGACGGGGATGCCCAACAGGAGCAGGACGTTGGCCAGGTTGTGGCCGAGCCCTTCCACGCGCATCTCGACCAGGCGCTCCCCGCCGACGGCGAGATAGCGGCTCAGGGTCGGCGGATCGTTCCAGGCGAAGATGTCGAAGCCGGTCACCGACAGGGCATTGGTCAGTGCCTGGCCTGGGAGCGGGCTCCCGAACACCAGCCAGTCGCGGATCGCCCACGGGCTGAACACGAGCAGGGCCACGACGGCGGGGACCCCGATCAGGATCAGGCGCTCAGTCCGGGTGACGCCCGCAACGCGCCACGCGACGATGACCCACGTCAGCGCCAGCCAGATCGCCTCGTTCCTCGTCAGCGCCGCGAGACCGAGCAGGACCCCGAGGGTCAGGAGGCCGGGATTGGCCGGGCGCGTGCCTCGCGGGTCGCGGGCGATCCTGGGCATCAGCAGGCACGCAGCCAGCGCCAGCGCGGCGAACGGCATCGTCGAGTCCGGCAGCGCCGAGTGGAGCACCAGCGGCAGGTAGACCGCCGCCGTCAGCCCGGTCCCCAGCGCGAGCGTTCGCGCGCGGCCCGGTGCCAGGCCGCGCTCGAGGGCGACGTCGGCGGCCAGGCGCATCGCGAGAACCGGGACCACGGCACCGATCACGACGGGCGCCCACTGCGCGGCCGCGAACGTGGGCGCCAGGACGAGCATCGGGACGGCGGCCACGAACGATGGCAGTGGCAGCCAGACCTCGAACGCCGGCCGCGGGAACGAGAGCGGCGGCGTCTGATAGCTCCACAGGGCGTTCGACACGAGACCGTCGGGGAGCCCGCGCTCGACCACGCTGCGGGCGACCGAGACGTAGTACGCGGTGTCCTCGGGGGTGGGGAATGGGACCAGACTGGCCGCCCAGGCGCGGACCGCGAGCGCGACGACGAACACCACCACCGCGAACGCGAGGCTCTCCCGGCGGCTCATGCCGCGCACCGCGGATCCGCCGGATCGAAGCACAATGGGTAGAGCGCGATCCGGTCGTCCTCGCGCCACGTCGCCGGACCGACCCACGGCGGTCGAGCGTCCTGGAGGAGGATGCCGCTCACGGCGGCCACGGATTCATCTCGCTCCAGGACCAGCCACCGCGCCCGGTAGGCGCGCCCCACGCGTTCGATCGCTTCCAGCGGGTCGTTCACGAGCACGACGCCGCCGCGCCCCGTGTAGTAGCGGTAGCCGGAGGCATCGATGGACATCAGGCGATCCGTCTTCGGGGCGCCGGCCGCATCGAGCGCCCGGGCCACGGCCAGGCGCTGCTCGCGCTCGGTGCGCCATCTCGCGTGCACGCTGAGGCTCCCGCCCACGGCCGCGAGCACCGCGAATCCCACCGCCGTCGTGATGAACACGCGCGCGGCCACGTCCCGGTTCCAGGCGGGCCGGCGGGCCGCGATCCATGCCACGCCGGCCACGATTCCCTCGATCGCCAGGATGTACCCGTGGGGCGCCAGCCCAACGGCCGAGTGGATGAACGTGCCACCGGGGACGTGGACCGCCGAAATGAGCGCGGAGAACGCGAACAGCAGGCCGGCATAGACGAAGAACGGTCCGAAGTCGATCGAGCGCCGTCGCAGCCAGCCGCCGATGACCATGAACGGCAACAGCAGGCCACCGGCCACGAGCGTGGTGAAGATCGTGATCGCGGCGATCAGGCCGCCGATCCGGCTCATGATCAACGGGCCGACGCCCTGTCCGAGCAGGTGCGACAGCGTGGCCGGGGTCGTGATGCTGTTCCATTCGTCGATCGAGCGGATGAACAGCACCTTGCCCGAGGCGGTCGACGGCGACAGCTGGCCGAACACGGCGACCTGGCGCACGTACCACGGGGCGACCGCGAGCGCGAACAGGCCGACGCACGCGATGGCGGCACCCAGCGGGATCGCCGGCCGGCGAGCTCCGTTGGATCGCCATGCGCGCCAGCGATCCCACGCGAACGCGAGACCGAGGGCTCCGAGGACGAGGATCCCGTCGTTCCGCGAGAGGGTGGCCAGGCCGACGAGGAGGCCAGCGATCGCGAACGACCGGCCGTCGCCGCGGAGGCCGCGCGCAGCCAGCCACAGGGCGGCTGCGACGAGCGGCTGGTAGAGCGAGAAGTTGTCGGGCTGGACCATGAACGGCGTGGCCAGCACCGGGATCGCGACCAGCAGGCCCGCGCCGATCGCCACGTGAGAGCGAGCGCCGGCATCGCGAGCGATGGCCCACGTGATCGGCGCTGCCGCCGCACCGGCAACGGCGAACGGGAGCGCCGATGCGACGGCCGTCGGGCCGAGTACCCAGATGAACGGGACCTGAACGATCGAGGCGAGCGGCATCCAGTGCGCATTGGAAGGAATCGGGAGCGCGGGCACCGCCGGGATCGATCCACCGACCTCGGCGAAGATCCATACGAAGTCCACCTCGAACCGGCCGCTCGAAGCGATCGCGCGCGCCACGTCCACGTAGTAATAGGAATCGGGGTACGCCGGGTCCGGGAACAGGGCGATCAGGGCGAGGCGCACCCCGAGCGCGAGGGCGTACAGCAGGACGGGCGTGCGCACGGCCGGAGCAGGGTAGCACCGGCCTGAACGGCCAAATCGCAGCATCCGGTCGCCCGCGGAGAGTACGAAAGTCCTGTCCGCTGGTGCTCTGGCGGGGGGTTCGGTGGGGTCTGGATGGGCGAGTAGCATGCCCTCCATGAGGTCCCAGGCTGCCCGCCGGTCGGTCCCACGCGCCCGGTTCGCGTGGGCGGTCCTGGGCGTCACGGCGTGGCTTGCGCTCGCCGCGCTGATCGGGCTGATGTACGTCCAGCGGAACCCGCCGTCGGCCGGCTTCGACCTCGAGCTGCTCCTCGAAGGCGCCCGGCGCGCCGCCGCCGGACTCACACCGTACGACCCGGGCCTCATCGCCGGGCAGCCGGTCGAGATCCAGAGCCTCTTCTACTCGTACCCGCCGCTGGTGGCCCAGGCGATGACGCTCGTCTCGTGGCTTCCGTCACCGATCGTCCTCGCGGCGTGGGATGTGGGTGCGGTCATCGCCGCGATCGCGGTCGCAGGACTCATCGAACGGCGCATGACCGGTCAGCCGGCCACATTCCGGCTCCAGGTCTTCGCCCTGCTCCCGCTCTGGTTCCCGTTCGCGATCGCCCTGATGTTCGGGAATCTCGATGCCTGGTTCGCCGCCGCCTTCGGGCTCGTGCTCGTCGCCGTGATGAACGACGCGGACGACGACGAGGCCGGTCTGGCGAGCGCCAGGCGCGACATCGTCGTCGCCGGTGTCGCCCTCGCCCTGGTCTCGATCACCAAGCTCCACCCGGCGTCGCTCGGGTTGTGGTTCCTCGTTCGCGGAGCGAGGGCCCGGTTCACGGCGGGTCGCAGGCGGGACCTGCCGGCTTCGTGGCGCATCCTCGCGGTCGCGGCGATCGTTGGCGGCGCCGCCCTCGCGACCAGCATCGTCGTCGGCGGCGTCGGGCCGTGGCGGGACTACCTCGCGGTGCTCCGGGCCGGCGTCAACGTCGATCTCCTCGACGCGCGCAACCTCGGCCCCTCGGTCCAGGTCGCCCTCGCGGCGGGCCTGGGACCGGAAGCGGTGCGGACACTCCAGGTGGCCGTGACCGGGCTGGCGATCGTCGCGACCGCGGCCGTGGCGTGGCGGCTCCGTGACCCCGTCGAGAGTCTGGCCTGGGCCACCGTCGCATCATTCGTGGTCCTGCCGGTGACCTGGTTCCACTACCCGTCGGCCCTGATCCCGTTCGCCGTCGTCGCCGTCGTGCGGTCCATGGCGGCCGGGGCAGCCGCACGGCGACGGACGGTGACCTTCCTCGGCGCCGCCCTGGCCCTCGGCATCCTGGGCCTCGGGCTGCCGATCATGTGGTTGAGCGTGCTGGCACTCCTGCTCGGGGTCCGGGCGAGCCGCGGACCGCTGGGTCCCTCGGTCGCACCGGCGCCGGGACCGCTCCCCGTCGGCGCATGAACCGCCTGATCGCCTTCGCAACGCCCTCACGCCGGCGGGCGGCGGTGCTCGGCCTGGCGATCGTCGGCCTGTTCGCGCTGCCCTACCTGTGGATCAGGAACTGGGACCGCTCGTTCTGGGGCTTCGACGCCTTCGCGTACTGGTCGATCGACCTGTCGAACCTGTACGGCCGCTCCTACGGCAACACGTCCGGGCTCGGGGCATTTCGCTACACCCCGGCGGTGGGGCAGGCCTTCTCCGTGTTCGACGTCCTGCCCTGGGAGCTGTTCTTCGCCGCCTACTTCGTGGCCATGGTCGCCATCCTCTACTGGGCAGCCGGCCGCCGCCCGCTGACCACCCTAGCCCTGGTTGCCATCCCACCGGTTGCTCTCGAGCTCTATCACGGCAACGTGCACCTGTTCATGGCCGTGGCGATCGTGGCCGGCTTCCGCTACCCGGCGACATGGGCATTCGTGATCCTGACCAAGGTCACCCCGGGGGTGGGCGCCCTGTGGTTCGTGTTCCGGCGCGAGTGGCGGGCCGCCGCGACCGTCGCGCTGGTGACCGGCGCCATCGCCCTGGTCTCGTTCCTGCTCGCGCCGTCGCTGTGGTGGCAATACGTGTCGGCGATGCGCGACAACATCTCGTTCCGGCCGATCGACGGCTATCCGTTCGACGTGCCCCAGGTCGTCCGGCTCCCGATCGCCAGCCTGCTCGTGTGGTGGGGAGCGCGGACGAATCGGCGCTGGACGGTCCCCGTGGCCGCGGTGATCGGCCTTCCCCTGATCTGGTGGCATGGCCTGGCGATCCTCGTCGCCCTGCTACCGATCCTTCGCGAGGCCCAGCCTCGAGAGCGCGTGCGGGTCGCGGGCCGGACCCCCGGGCGCCCGGTGCTGCCTTCGGCGCCACCCGTTGCGGCACCGACGGGCGGCTGAGTGGCGCCGGTTTGGCCGAGCGATGTCCGAGCGGTGACGCGCGGGACGGCGGCTAGACTCCGCGCATGAGCCACGCCTCGCTGGCGATCGTGCTGCCGGCCTACAACGAGGAAGCCCGGCTCACCCCCGCGCTGGACGAGCTGTTCGGCTATCTGGATCGGCGGAGCCAGGTGGGACGGGATGGTGCACCAGGCTCTGCGCGACTGCCCCAGGAGATCAGCGTCCTCGTCGTCGACGACGGCAGCGACGACGGCACGGTCGCGCTGGTCCGTGCCCGGCCGGAGTTCCGGCCGCAGGATGGCCGGCCGGCGCGACTGTCGCTCCTCAGCGTCCCCCACGGCGGCAAGGGCGCGGCCGTCCGGGCGGGCATGCTCCAGGCCGACGGCGACGTGATCGTGTTCGCCGACGCCGACATGGCGACCCCTCCCGACCAGCTCCCGCTCGTGTTCGAGGCGCTCGCGACGGCCGACGTTGCGGTCGGCAGCCGGATCCAGCCCGATGGCTCGGACATGCGGCGGACGCAGCCCATCCTTCGCCGCCTCCTCGGACGCGCGTTCCACGTCCTCGCGTCGCTGTGGGTTGCCGGGCCCGTCCAGGACACCCAGTGCGGTTTCAAGGCATTCACCCGCGAGGCGACCCGGGACCTGTTCTCGCGGCAGCTGATCACGAGCATCGTGTTCGACGTGGAGCTCATCTACCTCGCCCGCCGCCGCGGCTACGAGATGGCGATCGTTCCGATCCAGTGGAACGACCGGCGGGGGTCGCGGATGCAGGCGAGCGCAGGCCTCGCCCTGCGCGTCGCCTGGGACCTGTTCCGGATCCCGCTCCTGCACCGCCGAATCGGGCGCCATCCCGGAGCCGCGCGACTCGAGGCCGAACCGGCGACCACCCAACGAGATGACGGACCGGCCGATCAGTAGGGCGGGGCTTGCGGCGGCCCTGCTGCCGGTCGCCGCCATCGCAACGTTCGCGCTCGTGGTCGGGGCGACCTTGTTCGCCGGCGCCGCCGCGGGAACGCTCGGATACGACTACCTCGCCTATGACGCAGCCGCCCGCCGGCTGCTCGCCGGCCAGCCGCTCTACGACACGAGCTTCCAGACGTCCGGGACGTTTGGGCTGTTCTACTACCCGCCGCCGTTCATCCTGATCGTGCTCCCGTTCACCCTGCTGCCGGCGAGCGCCGCGACGTGGGCCTGGATCGGCGCGTTGGTGGCGTGCTTCGCCGCGGGTGTCGTCCTCCTCCCGGTCTCGACCCGGGTTCGCTGGCTGATCGTGCTCGCGGCCGCGATCCAGTGGCCGTTCGCGTACGCCCTGAAGCTGGGCCAGGTGGGACCGCTGCTGTTCCTGTGCTTCGCGGTCGGCTGGCGCTGGCTGGATCGGGCGCTGCCACTGGGGGGCGGGATCGCGGTCGGCGCGCTGGTCAAGATCCAGCCGGCGCTCCTCATCGTCTGGGCGGCACTCAGCGGGCGCCGGCGCGCCGCCGGGGTGGCGGTGGCGATCGGGCTCGTCGTCGCGCTCGTGACGACGCTCCTGACCGGGTTCGGCGCGTGGTTCGACTTCGCCGATCTCGTCCGGCGCGTCTCCGACCCGATCACGACGCCGAAGAACCTGACCCCGGGCGCCGTCGCCTATCAGCTCGGGTTGGAACGTGGCGCCGCGGCCGGGATCCAGCTCGCGGCAACCGTGGCCGTCCTGGGGCTCGTGGTCGTCTCGGCCCGGCGGAGCCCCGCGGCGGCCAGCTTCCTCGTGGCCGTGATCGCGAGCCAGCTCGTGTCGCCGATCCTGTGGGATCACTACGCGATGCTGATCCTGCTTCCGGTCGCGTGGCTCCTCGAGCGCCGCCAGTGGTGGGCGCTCCTGGGGCCGGTGCTCACGTCGGTTCCGCTGTTCGGTTTGGTTCCGCCCGCCGGCTACCTGGCCACCCTCGTCGTCGCATGTCTCGCGCCCTGGCTGGTCAGCCTCCGCGCGTCGGCCAGTCCCGCGCCACCCACGCCAGCCTCCCTGGCACGCGCCCCGCTACCCCCCGCCACCGGTGGCTGAGGCGGTCGTCGGCCAGCCCGCGCGCCGAGCGTGGGCCGTCACCCGACCGGGCCGGGCGGTCGTCGTTGGCCTGGGCGTGGTCGCGGCCTCCGCGCTCGTCTATTGGCTCTCGAACCGCCAGTTCGACGCGGGGCGCGGTGACTTCTTCTACCTCGCCGACGCGTTCCTGCACGGGCGGACCTGGCTCGACTTCCGGCCCGGGCCAGCCGACGTGATCGTCTTCGGCGATCGGACCTACGTTCCGTTCGCGCCGTTCCCGGCGATCGCGTTGCTGCCGATCGTCGCGATCCTCGGTCCCATCACCGCCGACCAGGTCGAGAGCGGGATCAACGCCCTGCTCGCCGCCACCGCCCTCGGCGTCGGCTGGGTCCTCCTCGGTCGCCTCGGCGTCGAGCGGTTGCGCGATAGAACCTGGCTCGTTGGCCTGCTCGGGTTCAGCACGGCGATCTGGTGGGTCACCACCCGCGGCGGTGTGTGGCACACGGGCCAGCTGATCGCCACGATCCTGACGCTTGCCTGCCTCGCCGAGCTGTGGGGCCGGAGGCGCGCCGCATTGATCGGGCTGCTGGCCGGTGCCGCCTTCCTGACCAGGGCCCCACTCGCGTTCGCGATCCCGTTCTACGCGCTCCTGCTCCTCCCGCAGACGACGGTCGACGGACCGCCGGCGACCGCCCGGACTGGCCGCTGGCCATGGCGGGCGTGGCTCCTCCTCGGTGGAGCCGCAGCGGTGTCGTTCGCATTCTTCCTGTGGTACAACGCGGTCCGCTTCGGGAGCCCGCTCGAGTCGGGCTACGCGCTGGCCAGTCTCCCAGCGTGGCTGGCCGCCCGACGTGACCTGGGCCTGTTCAGCCTGGATCACATCGGCCCGAACCTCGATTTCCTCGTCTATCACGGCTTCCATCGGATCTCGAACCCGCCCTTCCTGCGACCCGACGGCCTGGGGCTCTCGATCCTCGTCACCAGCCCCGGGCTCCTGCTCGCTGCGCGCGCCGACTGGCGGGTGCGATGGTCGTGGCTGCTCCTCGGCGCGGCGCTAGCCGTCCTGCTGCCATCGCTCCTCTACTACGGCGGCGGCTGGCTCCAGTACGGCTACCGTTATGCGCTTGACTCGATCCCGTTCCTGTTCGCCCTGGCCGGTCTTGCGGTCGCGCGCGCGAGGCATCTCGGACGCCTGTGGCAGCTCCTGATCGTGTTCGGCGTGGCCGTCAATGCGCTCGGGGTTTACTGGGCCTATCACATGAACGACCCGTGGACCTGAGCGGGTACCGGGACGAACGGGTGGTTGGGCTCGGTCGGCCGGTGGGGCGAAGATGACCAACATGTCCGCAGTCCACCGCACCGCACCGGGTCAGCCGGGAGGTCGCCTGGCCACGGACGCCGGCGCGATCGAGGCCCGGATGCCGGGTCGCTGGCAGTTCGCGGCCGCGCTCGTCGGCGCGATCCTGTTCGCGACGATCTTCTACTTCCGGACCCTGTCCGGCTGGGACGTGGGCTCCGACCTGCGGATGATCTACGACCGCGCCGGCGACGCCCTGCGCGAGGGCGGCCAGGTCTACTGGCGCGACCCCGTCTGGAACAACTACTACTACGCGCCCCCGCTGGCGGTCCTGTTCGCGACCGTGTCCTGGCTGCCGCTGCCCGTCCTCCATGCTCTGATCGTGGTCGCCGACCTGGTCTGCGCCCGGATCATCACCGGCGCCTGGTGGAGCGCCTTCGCCCTCGGGGCCTGGCCGATCGTGCCGCTCGAGGTGGGCGGCGGAAACATCAACCTGATGATCGGTGCCGCGATCGTGCTGTCCGTCCGAGGCGGCCCCGTCTGGCCGCTCGCACTCGGCTCATTCGCGAAGCTGGCGCCCGTGCTGGCGCTCCATCCTCGGGACTGGCGCCGATTCGCGGTGGCCGTGGTCGTGCTCCTCGCGACCACGCTGCCGTGGGCCGGCCTGTGGATCGAGTGGGTGCGACTCCTGGTCGACGCCTACGGCCGCGAGATCGGGCCGATGTTCCCGATCCCGTTCCCGGTCCGCCTCGTCGTGGCGCTCGGGCTCCTCGCCCTGTGGCGGCCGTGGAGCCGCGCGGCAGCGGCGATCATCGCGATCCCCGCGTTCTACTGGGGGACGATGGTCTATGCGCCGATCCCGTTCATCGTGTGGTGGCGGGGACGCCGGTCGGCGCAGGCGTCGACGGCTCGGGACGTACCTCGGACGGTCGAACCCGCCATCGGCTGAGGGCGACACAGCCCAACAACATCGAGAACGAGTCGCTCCACACCACCGGCAGGGCGAGCATCGCCCCCAGCGGAACGGTCCATGCGCGGTCGGTCCTGGCACCCCAGATCACGATGACGGCCGCGACCGCGAGGCGCACGAGGAGCAGCCGGCCGGAGTCCCCGCCACTGTCGCTGCGCAGGAGCGCGAGCCAGGATCCCCACAACCCCGGCGCGACGGCGAACGAGACCGCTGCGATCACGCCGGTGACGCCGAGCGCGATCGCCAGCGACCGCCACTCGCGCCGGGCGAGGAACCACAGCAGGCCGATGCCGGGCGTGACCTTCGTGAGCAGAACGAATGCCCACGCCGCCGGCCAGCGGAATCCGACCACGATCGCCGCGGCGAGGAGGAGATGGATGTTGCCGATCAGGATCTCCTGGCTGACCGGCAGCAGCAGGACCAGCAGCGAGGCCGGCCACGGCCTGGCCAGCCACACCGCGACGAGCGCGAGGAACAGGCTCCAGACGAAGACGAACAGCTCCCGTGGGAGCACGCCGATCAGCGCGAACACCTGCGCGAACGCCGGCGAGTAGAGATAGGCGTTGAGGCCGCCGACGGTCGCGTTCCGGTAAGGGTCGGCAAGGTCGACGCCCCAGTACACGAGCGCATCGGCACCCGGGTGACGCCACGTCTCGTCGCGCACGACGAGGTACATCCAGGCCGCGACGATCACCCCGGCGATGGCAAGACCGTGACGAAGGGCGCGACGGCGGGTGTCGGTCACGCCGGGTAGCCTAAGCCCGACCGCACCGCTCGGCGAGCGGCCGCGACCACGTCCCTTGGCGACCGAACGGGATCGCGCTCGACCGCGGTCCACGCCCCGAACCTGGAGACGCCGTGACGCTCGACCCAGCCCGTCAGCCCGGTGCCGCCACGACCCGCGGCGCACCGGTGGCCGCGATCCTGGCCCTGTTCGTGCTCTCCGGAGCCGCCGGGCTGGTGTACGAGGTCGTGTGGGCGCGTCAGCTCGTGCTCGTGTTCGGCAACACGACCCAGGCGGTGTCCGCGATCCTCACCGGCTTCTTCGGCGGCATGGCGATCGGGAGCCTGTTCGGTGGCCGCGTCGCGGATCGGGTCAGCTCGCCATTGCGGCTGTATGGCGTGATCGAGATCGTCCTGGTCGGCGTGGTCCTCGTGACGCCAGTCACGTTCCGGCTGATCCACGAGCTCTACCGCGGGGCGTACGGTTCGCTGGCCGACAACCTGCCGGCCCTGACCCTGGTCCGATTCGCCCTCGCGCTGCTTGCGCTCGCCCCGGCGACGGTGTTGATGGGGGCCACGTTGCCGGCCCTCACCCGCTACCTGACGCGTGGACCGGCGCATCTGAGCCGGGCGTTCGGCCGGCTGTACGCGGCGAACACCATGGGTGCGATCGTCGGGACCCTCGCAGCCGGGCTCGTCCTGATCGAGCTGTTCGGCCTGTCGGGTGCGCTCCTGTGCGGCGCCCTGTGCTCGGGCACGGCCGGGATGCTTGCCATCGCCCTCGCCCGGCGGTCGGTGAGTCCGGCCGGTGTCACCGGCACTCCGGTCACCGCAGCGCCTGCCGTCGACGAGACCCATCCGGGACGACCCACGCTGGCCCTGCTGGTCGCGTTCGCCAGCGGCCTGACGTCGCTCGGCTACCAGGTGCTGTGGACCCGGCTGCTCGCCTCGGGCTCGGGGAACTCGACCTACGTGTTCACGATGATCCTGGGCGTGTTCCTGGCCGGGATCGCACTCGGCGCCGTCGCGTTCAGCATCGTTCGCTCCCGGCTGCGCGACCCCGTCGCGTTGCTGGCCGCCGCGCAACTGGCGGTCGGCGTCATCGTCATGGCCGGGCTGGTCCTCGTCATCGGCGCCCCTCCGGAGGTCGACCCGTCGCGGCCGCTCGAAGCCGTCGGCAAGCTCTGGCAGTCGGTGCTGTTCGTCGTCCTGCCGGCAACCCTCGTGATGGGCCTGAGCTTTCCGGCCTCGTCGGCACTCCTTCCGGGCGGCGAGGAGCACGCCGGTCGCAACGCCGGTCGTCTCCTCGCTGTCAACACGACCGGCGCGATCGCGGGCTCGTTCCTCGTGCCCTTCGTCGTCGTGCCGCTGCTGGGATCCCCTGTCGCGACCGCCGCGCTGGCGCTGGTCAACATCGGCATCGGCGTAGCGCTGGCCGTGGTGGGCGGTGTTCGGATGCCGGTCCTCCGCCGGGTCCTCGGCGCCGCCGGGGTCGTGGCCGCGGTCGTCATCCTCGCGGGCCTCGTGCGGGGCGGGACGGTGATCGACCCGACCTCGGCCCGCATCGCGCAGCAGGGGGGAACGGTGTTCGAGGCCACCGAGGACGAGATCGCGGCCGTGCAGGCGGGGGCACTCGGTCCACAGAAGCACCTGTGGGTGACGGGCACCGGGATGACGGTGCTGACGATCGACGCCAACCTGATGCCGATCCTGCCCCTCATCGCGCGGCCGGATGCGCGCGACGCGGCCGTGATCGCCTTCGGGATGGGCTCCTCGTTCCGGAGCGCCCTCGCCGCCGGCCTGCGGACCGACGCCGTCGAGCTGGTCCCGTCGGTGCCCCGGATGTTCGGGTGGTATCACGACGATGCGGCGGCCGTCCGCTCGAACGCGGCCGGCCGGGTGCTCGTCACCGACGGGCGCAACTATCTCGAGCTCACCGACAAGCGCTACGACATCATCGTCACCGACCCGCCACCGCCGATCGAGAGCTCGGGCGCATCCGTGATCTCGTCGCTCGAGTATTACCGGGCAGGACGCGCGCGCCTCAACCCGGGCGGGATCATGATGCAGTGGGCACCGTTCGGACCCGGCTCGGCCGATCTCGCAAGCCACATCCGGACGTTCCGGGCCGCCTTCCCCGAGGTCGTCATCCTCCGTGGCCCGGGATTGCACGGGATCTTCATGCTCGGCTCGGACCAGCCGATCTCGTTCCCGGAGGCCTCGATCCGCGAGGTCCTCGGCCGTCCCGGGATTCTCGACAACCTATCCGAGCCGGCTGACTCGCCGGTCCACTCGATCGACGACTGGGTCACCGTGTTCCCGGCGATGCTCTGGCTGAACGGCCCGGCCGCGGTCGACGCCGAGGTGGGCCCGGGCCCGCTGGTGACCGACGACCGGCCGTACTCCGAGTACTTCCTCCTTCGGCGCACATTCGGATGGGGAAGCTGAGCGGTCCCGTTCCCGATCCGGTCAGACGGGCCGCTCGTCGCTTCCGTCGCGATCCCCGGCTGCAGGAGCTGCTCCTGCTCGGTGTGTTCGTGGCCGGATCGGTCCCGTTCTGGATCCGGCTGCTGCCGCATCCCGCGGGCGATGCCGTCCTCTATCGCGAGGGAGTCGTGGTCTGGCTGGGCGGTGGTGATCCATGGCTCGCGGGAGACCCGATCTCGCGCTTCGCCGGCACGCCGCTCTCGCTGTTCGTGTTCGCGCCCGCGGCGCTGCTACCGGTCCCGCTCTGGGCCGCAGTCGCCCTCGCCGGCTCGGCCGCCGCCGCCGTGTACGCCGTTCGCGCCCTCCGTCTGCCCATCGCGTGGCTGTTCTTCCCACCGCTGACCGCCGGCATCTGGACCGCCAACCCGAGCGTGCTCATGATCGCGCTGGCCGTGGCCGCCCTCGGCAGCGTCCGGTCGCCGCTCGGGTGGGTGCTCGGCGCCCTCGGCTGCTGGGTCAAGGTCCTGGTGGTGCTGCCGCTCGCCGCCGAGCGGCGCTGGCAGGCACTCGCGGTGGGCGGCGCGACAGCCGCGGTGACAATCCTGCTCGCCCCCACCCTGTGGCTCCACTACCTGGCTGAGGTCCCGGTGATCTCGGCCACGCTCGCCCAGAACACCCATCACTCCGCGGCCTGGTATCGCGCGCCGTGGCTCATCCCGCCGGCGATCGTGGCGCTCCTGGTCCTCGCAACGTTCGACCGCAGGGCCGTCGCGTGGCTCCTGATTCCCGCGCTGTCCCCGGTGGTCGAGTACCACTGGGCGGTGCTGATGCTGCCGGTCGCTCATCCGGTCCTGGGACTCGCCGCGTTCGTGCCGGACGCGGCCTGGCCGGCGGTCATCACGCTCTACGTCCTCGTCCGGTGGCTCGCGAGGCGGAGAAGCATCGCGGCCCCGGTGCCGACGTCCGGCGCCGCCCCCGAGCAGATCACTGGTTGACAACCCGTTGCGCCTGCAACGACCTCGAGCGACCGGTGCTATCCTCGGATCGTGACCCCCAGCTCCCTCACCGTAGACCCCGACTGTCCCGCTCCGACCAGTGCCGGTGAGCGTCCGGGCACGCGGGAGGCGCAGCCGCGTGGGCTGGTCGCGCTGCGACGCTCGATCGACACGATCGACCGCGCCACCTGGGATGGGCTCGCGGCCCGAAACCCGTGGACGACCCCATTCTCGAGCTGGGCCTATCACCGGGCCTGGTGGGACGCGTATGCATCAACGGCGCATGACGAGAGCGTCGTCGTCGTTGACCCCGATCGACCCGACCGACCGGTTGCCATCGTGCCGCTCATGCATCGGCACGCGGTGGAGCCCGATGATGATGCGACCCGGAGCACGATCCGTCACGGTCACGACCGCCGGCTGACGCCGGTCGCCCCGCGGGCACGAACGATCTACTTCGGAGCGTCCTACCACGCGGACTACGCGACGATCCTGGCGGACGTGGCCGCCTTTCCGGACATCGCGCGTGCCGTCGTCGGCCTGCTCTCGCAGCCGGCCCCGGCTTCCGGGAACGCCGCGCCGTGGGATGTCGTCGACCTCCGTCGCCTCCGCTGCGGCGACCCGGCCGTCGATGCCCTCGAGGCCGCGTTCACCGAACGCGCGGGGGAGACGGGATGGACCGTCGGGGTCGAGCGCGAGGACGTCTGCCCGGTCGTGACCCTGCCCGAAGGTGCCGACCTGGATGCCTACCTCGCGACGCTCCCGAAGAAGGCCCGTCACGAGATCCGCCGCAAGGTACGGCGCGCCGAGGCCGCCGGCGAGCTGCGGCTCGAGGACAGTGCCGACCCGCTCGTGGACCTGGACGCGTTCATCGACCTTCACCAGAAGCGATGGGGCGAGCTGGGGCTGTTTCCGCCGACACCCGGCGGCGATGCAAGTCGCGCGTTCGCACGCCGGTTGTTCGAGCTGGTCGAGCCGGACGGCCTGCGGCTCGCGTTCCTCACTGTCGGCGGTCGGCGGATCGCCGCGGGTATCCATTTCGAGACCGACGACGGGTACCTCTACTACAACGCGGGAATCGATCCCGACGCCCGCGACCTGTCACCCGGTGTGGTGATGATCGAGCGCTACGTGCGGAGAGCGATGGCCGCCGGGAAACGGCGCCTCGACTTCCTCCGCGGTGACGAGCCCTACAAGTACGAGTGGGGCGCGGTCGACGAGCCCATCCAGCGGGTGTTGGTCCGGTGTCCGGGCCAGTGATCGCCGTCGACGCCGAGCCCTGCGTCGAGCCGGTCGAGCGTCTCCCCGTGCCGGGCGCCGAGGCGGTGCGGGTCGTCGAGGTGCTGGCCACCGGCACCGGTGGCGGCGCCCAGGAGCACCTGTACAACCTGGTCTCCCGGATCGATCGCTCGCGATACGACCTGAGCGTCGTCTCGCTGACGCCGGGGAGCGCCGTCCGGAAGCTCCAGCGGACCGGGATCGCGGTCTCGGTGATCGATGAGCCCGACGACGCCGTGGCGGTGGGCGCCCTCGCCGCCCACCTCGCGACGGTGCGCCCCGACGTCGTGCACGGTCACATGTACCGGGCCGAGGTCATCGCGACCAAGGCCGCGATCGCCCTCGGACGAGCGGGTCATCCGCGGCCGTACATCGTGAACACCGTCCACTCCTCGCGGGTCCGTTCCGTGGCCGATCGAGAGGAGCTGCGGCGCCTCACGCCCGAGATGGATCGCCTGATCGCCGTCTCCGAGGCGATCGTGCGCAAGCTCGTCGTGGAGGGCCGGTCGCTGCCGGGCGGTCCGCGCATCGAGCTCATCCACAACGGCGTCGACCTCGCCCGCTACGACCACCAGGAGCCGTGCTGCACGCTCCGGGACGAGTACGGGATGGAACCTGGCTCGCGGATCGTGGGCGTTGTCGCTCGCCTGGAGCCCGAGAAGGGCCACCCGACGCTCCTCGAGGCGTGGCCGGCGGTCCTCGCGGCGAGCCCCGACGCATACCTGCTGGTCGTGGGCGAGGGATCGCAACGAGAGGTGCTGGAGCGGCAGGCGGCGCGGCTCCAGATCGCCCATCGGGTGGTGTTCGCGGGCCGGCGGGATGACGTCCCGGCGGTCACCGCCGCCCTGGACGTGGCGGTCCTCCCGTCGTACCGGGAGGCCCAGGGCCTCTCGATCCTCGAGGCCATGGCGCTCTCGCGGCCGGTGGTCGCGTCCGCCGTGGGTGGGATCCCGGAGATGATCGAGGACGGCGTGACGGGGCTTCTCGTCCCACCCCACGACCCGCAGGCTCTCGCGAGTGCGATCGTGCGCTGCCTCGCGGACCACCCGTTCGCCGACACCCTGGGCCGCGCCGGCCACGACCTCGTCCATGCCCGGTTCTGTGTGGACCTCATGGTGAGCGCCATTGAGCGCGTCTACGACGACGGCGCGGGCTCCGTCCGGTTGACCGAGGTCGCCGCCGGCTGACTCGACCGCTCGGCCGTTGGCCGGGCCTCCCACGGCCAGGCGATCGGGGCAAGGCACACGATCAGGATCGCGAGCGTGTGCCAGCCGCCTGCGGGCGAGCCAATCGCCGTCGCCATCACCGCGATCGCGAACGACCACCCGGGTGCTCGACGAGCGAGGATCGCGACGGCGACCACGAGCACGGCCGTTCCCGCGTACTGCACGATCCGCGCCCCGTCGGGGGCAAGCCCCACCAGCCGGCCGAGGCCGGCCAGGCTGAAGCCCCACGTGCCGCCCTGATAGGTGTCGCCAACGACGTCGAGGTACGTCGCATGGGCCGCGAACCCCGCGCCGAGGATCGACACGGCCAGGGCACCACCGGCGCTGGCCAGGAGCGGGACGATGGTCGCAGGCTTCCGCGTGGCGAGCCAGACGCCGAGGATGGCGGGCGTCAGCTTGAGCACGGCCATCGGGCCGATCAGCACCGCGGCAAGCGTGGTTCGGCCCTGGCGGGCCAGCAACCACACCGCGATCGTGGCCAGGATCCGGAAACCGTCGAGATTGCCCACACCCATGAGCACCGTCAGCGGGACGGCCAGCACCGCGACGGCCAGGGCGGTCAACCCCTTGCGTCGCTCGTAGAGCAGCACGATCGAGACGATCGTGGCGGCCACGGTGCCGGTCCACCAGATCACGAGTCCGAGCTCGTTCGGCAGCGCGGCCAGGGGTCGCCAGGCGACCGCGATCAGCGGCGGCGACAGCAGCGGCACCGTCCACTCCGGGGGCTTGATGAGCACCGGCCGGTCGCCCGGGCTGAGCGCATACAGCTCATGGCCCGCGTTGAGGCGTTCACCCGCCGCCAGGTAGGTGTAGACATCCACGCCGGCCGCCGCCGCCGATCGGAAGATCGCGACCAGCAGGAGTGCGAGGACCAGGATCGCAGGTCCCAGGAGCAGCCACCGCCGGGGGCCGACGACGGCACCTCCACGCAACGCGTTCACGGCCAAGACTCTACCCATCCGTGCACGCATCGGACCACGACCCGACCGTCTCCCAGGACCATCGGGCTGGTGCGTGCGGTCACCGGCAGGCCTACCATCCGCGGGTGCGCGATCGACTCCTGCGCGACGGTTTCCTCGTGCTCGCCGTGGTGTTCGTGGCCCTGCGGTTGTTCCAGGTGGATCCGTGGGCCGACAGCGTGGACGCGTGCGCCTACTGGCTGACCCGCGACGGTGGGCTGTACGGCGCCGAGACCACCGGTCGGATCTGCGCCTATGTCTACGCTCCGGCGTTCGCCCAGCTGCTGTGGCCGGTCGTCCAGCTGCCGTGGCCCGTCTTCGACGCCCTGTGGACGGCGCTCAACCTCGCGATCTACGGCTGGCTCGTCGGCCGGCTCGCGCTGCCGCTCCTGCTGTTCCTGCCGTTTCCGTTCGAGATCGTGTCCGGCAACGTTCACCTGCTGCTGGCCGCGATGATCGTGATCGGGCTCCGCGAACGCGGGGCGTGGGCGTGGGCATTGGGTGCGATCACGAAGGCGACCCCGCTCGTCGGCCTCAGCTGGTTCGCCGTTCGGCGCGAGTGGCGACCGCTTGCGATCGCTATCGGCGTGACCGCCGCCATCGTGGGCGTCTCGTTCCTCCTGGCGCCCTCGGCGTGGGCGGAGTGGCTCGGTCTCCTCGTCCGTGACGCGGGTCGACCGCTGGAGACGGTGGGCTGGTTCATCCCGATTCCCGTCCTGCCGCGCCTGGCCGCAGCGGTCGTCGTGGTCGCCTGGGGTGCCCGGACCGATCGACGTTGGACGATCCCGGTCGCGGTGCTGCTCGCGATGCCGGTCCTGTGGGTCAACGCGTTCGCCGTCCTCGCGGCCGTTGTCCCGCTCACCGAGCGCGGACGGCGGCTCGCTGCCTGGCCCGACCGACGGCGACGCCGGGACCCCGCGACCAACCTGACCGATGGGGCGGCCGCCGCCCGTGCCTAGGCTCGTTCGTTTCAGGGACCGCATCGCCGGGCTCCTCGACCGGCCGGTCGTCCTTCATGGCGTGCTCATCGCCGGTCTCGTGTTCATCGGCTGGATGTTCACCCAGGCGACCCCCGACAGGCCGTTGACGGGCTACGACGCGCACGCCTACTACGACGCAGCGTCGCTCGACGATCCGTACCGCGAGACGATCCTGGGCGGCTTCGATCAGGTCGGCGGGCGCTACGAGTACAAGTACCCGCCGCCGTTCGCGCAACTGCTGTGGCCGCTCCACTTCCTGCCCTGGCCGGTATTCCTCGTTCTCTGGCTCGTGGTCTGCTACGGGGCGTTCGTGTGGCTGGCCCGCAACTGGGCACTCGTGCTGCTGTTCTTCCCGCCCATCCTCCTCGAGCTGTACTACGGGAACGTCAACATCCTCATGGGTGTGGCCATCGTGCTCGGCTTCCGCTGGCCCGCGGCCTGGGCGTTCATCCTGCTCACGAAGATCACGCCCGGGGTCGGGCTGGTCTGGTTCGCGGTCCGGCGCGAATGGCGTTCGCTGGCGATCGCCATCGGCGTGACCGCCGGGATCGCGGTCGTGTCCTATCTGCTGGCGCCGGGGCTCTGGAGCGACTTCCTCCTCGCGTCCCGGACCCAGACGCCGGCGACGATCGATGTCCCCCGCCAGGCACTCCAGGTGAACCTGCCCGTTCGCCTCGCGATCGCCGCGGTCGTCGTCGCATGGGCCGCATGGACGGATCGACGATGGCCGGTCCCGGTCGCGGTCGCGATCTCGGTGCCGTTCGTGTGGTGGAACGTCCTCGCGGTCCTCGTCGCCTGTATCCCGCTCGCCCGTCGGGAGACGCGATCGACGACCGCATCGCCGCCGCTGGTGCGGGCTCCTCACGCCCCGGATCCGACGCCCAGCCGCCCTTGATCCCTCGACTCTCGCTGTCGCGGCTGTGGCTGGTGCTGGCAGTCCTGCTGCCGGTCCTCGGTTCGCTTGCGACGCCATTGTCCACCGTGGACCTCGCCTATCACGTCCGCGTCGGTGAGCAGATCCTCGACACCGGGCGGATCCCGGCCGTCGACGACCTCACGTTCACGGCTGCCGGCCAGCCGTGGCTCGATCAGCAGTGGCTGGCCCAGCTCGTCCTGGGCTCGATCCACCGCCTCGGGAGTTGGGAGGCGCTCGCGGTCCTGCGCGCCGTCCTGGTCGGGGTCGTGTTCGGCCTCCTCATCCTCGCCTGCCGGATCTCCGGCGCCTCGAACCGGATCGCTGCGGGGCTCGGGCTGGCTGCGTTCGTCGCCGCCGTGGCCACCCTCGCCCTGCGCCCGCAGCTGATCGGGATGGCCCTGTTCGCGGTCACGCTGGCGATCCTCGCCGCGCGCCGGGATCGTCCGCAGCTGCTGTGGCTGCTGCCATTCATCGCGGCCGTGTGGACCAACGTTCACGGCTCGTTCGTGCTCGCACCCCTCGCGGTCGGCGTCGCGATGCTCGGCGACCTGCGGGCTCGGGAAGCGAGTGGGCGCCGGATCGTCCTCGTGGCGGCCGCGACGCTCGCTGCCACGCTGGTCAGTCCGTTCGGTCTCGGCACCTGGACCTACGCCGCGGGGCTGACGACGAACCCCCTCGTCACCGGCCGGATCACCGAATGGCAGCCGACCTCGCTTCGCTCGTTCAGCGGCATCGTGTTCTTCGCGTCGGCCCTGCTCCTGGCTGCCTACCTCGCGAGGCGACCCGGTCGGACGCCGTGGCTGACGCTCGCCTGGCTCGGCGGGCTGTTCGTGCTCGGCGCCTACGCGGAGCGGGGCGTGGCCTGGTGGCCGCTGGGTGCCGCCGTCGTGGCTGCCGGTCTCATCGCGGAGGATCGTCGCGCAGCGGCGGAGCCTGCACTCCACGAGCGACCGCCGAACCGGGTCAACGGCCTGATCGCGATGGCGCTGGTCGCCGTCGCGGTGCTGCTCCTCCCGTGGTGGCGGACAGCGGACCCGGTCGTCGGTCGCCGCGGGCTGCTCCTGGACGCACCCGCGCTGGCGACGGCGGTCCGGGCCACCTCAATCCCCGGTGACCGCCTGTTCGTCCCCCAGCGCTGGGGATCGTGGTTCGAATGGGCGACTCCGGACCGCCCGGTGTTCGTGGATTCGCGGGTCGAGCTGTTCCCCGTCGCCGTCTGGGACGATGCCACCGCCGTCACCGTCGGGCTCGAGGACTGGGTCGGCGTCCTCGACCGATGGTCGATCGACGTCGTCGTGGTGGACACCGCCACGGGCGGCGACCTCCAGTCCCGGATGGAGGCTCAGCCGGGCTGGCGCGAGGCGGCCTCCGACGCCGAGGGGACGGTGTTCGTCCGTCGCTGATGCTCGGGCGCGCGTTCGGTTCCAGGCTCCGCTGCGAGCCCCTGCCACGGCCAGGCGAGCGGGGCCAGGCAGGCGAACAGGAGCACGAACCAGTTGATGTTCACCGTCGGCGAGCCGAAGATGAGCGTCACGACCGCGACCACGAACGCCCGATCCGGATGTCGGCGCAGGAGCGCGATCCCGATCACACCCAGCGCGAGGGCGAGCGAGGGCAGCAGGTTCGCGATCTCCGGGGCGAGGCCGACGAACTTCGCCATCCCCGCCAGGCTGAGATGGCGTTGCCCGACCGACGCCGTGTCGCGGACGATCCCCAGGTAGCCGAGATGGGCGTCCAGTCCGGCGCCAACGACGCTGACCGCGAGGATCGCCAGCCCCGCGACGGCATACCAGCGAAGGGCCAGCCACCGGCGCTGCGTCAGCAGCCACCAGCCGAGCAGCGCCGGGGTGACCTTGAATGCGGTGAGCGCCGCCGAGAGCGCACCGGCTGCACGCTCGTGGCCGAGCGCGGTCGCCCGCCAGGTCAGGACGAGGCCGAGCAGGACGAAGCCGTTCAGGTTGCCGACTCCGATCTCGTACGCGAATGGGATCACCAGCACCAGCAGGCCGGCGGCGGCGACCAGCGGCCGGCGGGCCGCGATGAGCAGGAACGCGGTCGCGATCGCCGCGATCTGGAGGCCCCACCAGAGGTACACACCGAGCTCGGATGGAAGCGCCGCGAGTGGCCGCCAGAGGACCGCGATCGGTGGCGGTGACAGGAGCGGGACGGTCCAGAACGGGGGTTCCAGCCCCACCGGGCGGTCGCCCGGTGACAGGGCGTAGAGATGGTGTCCTGCGTTGAGTCGCTCGCCGGCCGCGAGGTAGGTGAAGGCATCACCCGGGATGAACCCGCGCTGGAAATAGATCGCGAGCACCGCGAGCAGGATCCCGACCGCAAGCGCGATCGCGGCACGGCCGATCAGCCGGGAACGATCCATGAGCCCATCCTAGCGGTGCGTTCCCGCACGCCAAGGGGGCGGGATGGTACTAAGGTGGGGTTGCCGGGAGGCACCATTCGGGCCACCATCGGGCACATCTCGCACGGTCCGGAGGAAGCGTGCCCGACGCCCCAGGGAACACAGAACCCCTCGTCGCCGTCGTCATCCCGGCGCTGAACGAGGCCGGCAAGATCGGCCGCGTCCTCGACAAGCTGCCACGCGACGGCCGATTCGAGGCGATCGTCGTCGACGACGGATCAACCGACGGCACCGGCGACGAGGCGCGCGCGCACGGCGCGGCGGTCGTCATCCGGCACGAGGTCCGTGGCGGTGTCGGCAGTGCGATCCGCGACGGCTGGGAGGAAGGGCTCCGCCGCGGCCGGCCGTACCTGGCCCTCCTGTCGGGCGACGACCAGCACGAGCCATCCGAGCTGATCCCGGCGCTCGACCGCCTGCTCCACACCCACGCCGACTACGTCCAGGGATCCCGCTGGATGCCGGGCGGTCGCGTCGACGGTCCCACCGGCGGACGCGGCTTCGGTACCCGGATCTACTCGCTCGTGTTCAGCGTCCTCGCACTGCGCCGGATCACCGACGCCACGAATGGCTTCCGGATCTTCCGTTCGGCGTTGCTTCGCGATCCGTCGATCGATCTCCACCAGCCGTGGCTGACCAGCTACGACCTGGAGCCGTACGTGCTGTACAAGGCGATCCGTCGCGGGTACCGCGTCCTCGAGCAGCCGTGCACCGTGCGCTATCACCCGCGTGAGGGCTACACGAAGATGCGTGGTCTCCGCGACTGGTGGCGGCTGTTCCGCCCGGCCCTCCTCCTGCGATCGGGATTGAAGCGATGACCGACCAGATCGAGCGTGCCTTCCACGGCCGCCGGGTCCTGGTGACCGGTGGTGCCGGCTTCGTGGGAGGCGCCGTCGTGCGCCGGCTCGTCGATGCCGGAGCCAGGGTCACCGTGCTCGACGACCTGTTCACCGGTCAGGCCGAGGTCGTCCCCGCGACGGCGCAGCTGGTCAAGGGCTCGGTCGAGGACGAGGCACTCGTCCGGGAGCTGGTGAACGAGGCCTCGGTCGTGTTCCACCTCGCCGCCCGCAACATCATCGCGTCGACCAAGGACCCGCGGAGCGACTTCGCGACGAACATCGGCGGCACGCTCAACGTGCTGCTGGCCGCGCGCGCCTCGAAGGTCGACCGGATCGTCTACTCCGGCTCCACCTCGATCTACGGCAATCCGAACTCGATCCCGATCAACGAGGACGACGGGATCGTGCCCCTCTCGCCGTACGCGGTGAGCAAGCTGGGTGGCGAGAACTACTGCGTCGCGTTCTACGAGAGCTATGGCCTGCCGGTCGCGGTCGTCCGCTACTCGAACGTGTTCGGGATCGGCCAGCGACCGGACAACCCGTACTGCGGCGTCATCGCCAAGTTCTTCGCCTCGGCGTACGAGGGCCAGCCCCTCCAGATCCACGGCGATGGCCAGCAGACCCGAGACTTCACGTACATCGACGATGCCGTCGATGCCACGCTCCTGGCCGCGATCCAGCCGCGCGCCGAGGGCGAGGTGTTCAACGTGGGGACCGGGATCGAGACGTCGATCAACGAGCTCGCCCGGCTCATCGGCCAGGCGATCGAGCGACCGATCACGATCGAGCATATCGACCGGCGCGACATCGACAACATCCGGCGTCGCGTGGTCAACATCGAGAAGGCACGGCGGATGCTCCGCTGGGCGCCACAGGTGACGCTCCTCGACGGACTCGCCCGCACCGCCGCCTGGCTTTCCTCGTCCGGCGTTCCGCTGACCGCCCGGTAGGCCGGTGAGCGTCGCGATGCGGCGCGTGCCGGCCATCGCCACCAGCCGGGCGATCGCCCTCGCGGCCGTCGTGGCCGGTCTCGCGAGCGTGGTCGTGTTCCTGATCGCGTGGTTCACGAGCGGCCATCTCCCGGGCGATGCCGTGACCTACGCCGCGGCCGGTGAGCGACTGAATGCGGGCCACGAGATCTACCGGCTCCTGCCGGGGGACTCGCCGGTGCTCATGGAGCCGCCCTATCCGCCGGTTCCGCTCCTGTCCCCGCCGCTGATCGCGGTCGTGTTCCGTCCGCTCGCGTTGCTACCCGGTCTGGCCGGGGCGTGGCTGTGGTTCGCGACAATGGCGACCCTGCTCGTCGTCGCCGTCGCGGTGCTCCTGCGAGCGGCGCCGGTGATCACCGGACTCGCCCTCGTCACCCTCTCGTTCCCGGTCGCGGTGCTGATCGGGGTCGGGAACGTGGACGCACTCGTGATCTCGGGCGGCGTCGGCGCGTGGCTGCTCCTGCGGCAGCGCCGGGACGCGAGCGCGGGCGCCCTGATCGCGACCCTCGCCTCCTTGAAGCTGACGCCACTCATCCTCGCCTGGTGGCTGGTCGCCCAGGACCGCCGCCGCGCGCTCGGGGCGTTCGCGCTGACCGGCCTGGTGCTGGCCGTGATCACGGTCGCGGGAAGCAGTCTCGACGTGTTCGGGGACTATCTGGGCGTCGTGGGGGCGGCGACTGGCGTCGCACCCGGCGGGTTCAGCCTGGCCGGTGTTGCCCGGGCGGCTGGGATGCCGATCGAGGTCGCGGTGCTGCTTCCCCGGCTGGCGATCGCGCTCGGGCTGGTGCTCGTTGTCGCCCTCCGGTCGCGCCCCGGTTGGGCATGGGCCGTCGCCGGACTCCTGCTGTGGCTCGGCTCACCGGCCGCCGCCACCCACACGCCGGCACTCGCCCTGGTCGCGCTTGCCCCGCTCGCGGATCGACTGCCGCCAGGCAATCCGTTCCGCCGCGCTCCCGTCCCGGGTCAGACCAGCGACGACGCCCAGTAGCGCTCGGCGAAGCCGCTCCGGCCGCCGAGCGCCGCGACCCGGGTGCCGAACGCCCGGACCGACTCCGCCATCTGCCGGCGATCGTCGAACAGCCGCTCGAGCTGGCTCGCGTACAGCCCGATCCCGGTGATCTTGCGCTCGATCTGGTCGCCCACGTCCGCGTACTCGGGCGTGACGGCCACGCCCGGCGGGATGGCTGCCAGCGGATCGCCCGGGAGATCCTCGAGCCGGTTGAACGCGTTCCACCAGGCGTACGGGAAGTCCTCGTAGAAGGCGACGATGCCGGCGTACTCGGGACCCGGCATCACCCACCGACGTCCTTCGTTGAGCAGCCGGACCCCGACGTCCCGGCACAACCGATGGTCCACGTGGCCACCGACCGCGAGGGGGAAATAGACCTTCTGCGGCTCGAGCCGCACGATCTCGCGTCGGAGTGCCTCGTACGGTGCCTCGTCCTCGGGGTGGGGCTCACCGAGGAGCTCCGCGTCGCCCTCGTAGTTCCGGAACACCGCGTCCGGGAGGTCGAGGAACACGATCGAGGCCTCCGCGAAGTAGGCGTATCGCTCGTCCTCCATCCGGCGCCTGGCGATCAGGTCGCCGGCCGCCGCCGCATCCATGACCGTATCGGTGACGATCGCGCCCTGGGTCGGCAGCTCGTCGATCAGCGCCTGGCCGGCCAGCGGCTCGTTGCGGATGCTGGCCCGCCGATACCACGACGAGCGCTGCCAGAAACGCTTCGCGGCCTGATCGGCATCTGCCTGGGTCGCCTCCAGGCCCTCCTCGCGGGCCGCCCAGCCCGGCGCGGCGTCACCCACGTAGACCGGGTAGTCGTTGCGGATGTTCGCACGATTGAACGCGGCGGTCACCGGCCACATCGCCTTGGACCCGAAGCCGAGGGCCTCGCGCTGGTACGCGGCGACCGGTCCGTTCATGCCGGTACCGGAGTACACGGTGAGGATCGTGACGTTCTGACCGAGCTCGCGGAGGCCCGAGATCAGCCCCCCGCACGAGAGCGCGACGTCGTCGGGATGAGGCGCCACGAACACGTGCGTCATGGCCGCCGAGTATACCGGCGGCCCCTCGGCCGACGTGGCCGCCGGACCCGACCCGGTCGGGTCCCGCTAGCGGATGACGCCCAGGATGTCCGAGAAGTCGTCCGTCCAGAGCACCCGTCGATCCACGCTGTCGATGGCGCGCCAGCGCGAGTCGGCGGCGAACGCCGCGAGCAGGGATGGATCACGGGCGGCAACCACCCACTCCGAGGTCTCCTTGTCGCCCGGTGGCGCCGCCTGCAGGTCGGAGTCGGTGCGGGTGTAGCCCGTCAGGCCGTGGGACATCACGGCCCCCGCGACCACCGCTCGTACGTCGAGATAGCTGTTGCTGACGTTGAACAGGAGGATGCCGTTGGGGCGCAGCTTGTCGAGATAGACGCCGATCGCCTCGCGGGTGACGAGGTGGGCCGGGATCGCGTCCGAGCTGAAGGCGTCGAGGACGATGACGTCATAGCTCGTCGGGCTTGCTTCCGCGATCCGCAGGCGGCCGTCGCCCTCGACCACCGAGACCTCCGCGGGGGCCTCGCTGAGGAACGTGAACAGGCGCTCATCGCGGGCGATCGCGATCACGGCGGGGTCGATCTCGTAGAACACGTAGCGCTGGCCGGCGTCCGCGTACGCCGCGAGGCCGCCGGCGCCCAGCCCGATGACCGCGACATCCGTGATCCCGCCGGCCCTCGACTTGAGGGTCGAGAACACCTGCCCGGCCGGACCCGACGGGTGGTAGTAGCTCATCGGGAGCCGCCCGCCGCCGGGCCCCACGCGCTCCACGCCGTGAACCGTCCGGCCGCTCAGGTAGACGTGTCGTCCCTCGTTGTCGTCGACGACCCGGTTGACGCCGAAGAACGTGCGATCGGCGAACAGGGCCTTGTCGCCGGTCAGCAGGACCACCGCCAGCACCGCCGCGACACCGAGCGCGTAACGGACCGGCCGCCGGACGAGCAGGAAGCAGCCGACGAGGACTCCGACCACGAGCCAGGCCGAGGCCTCCCGACCGACGTGCAGGACCGCGGCTCCGACCAGCCCGAGCAGGGTGGCCAGATAGACCCCGAACGGAACGACGATGTCGAGCAGCCTCACGCGGCGCCGCGCTCGCGGTTCGGCGGGGTCATCCGTCATCGGTGGCCGGACGATCAGGGCGAGCACCAGGGCCAGCGGATACTCCAGCACCTGGTCGAACACGAGCGGCGCGACGATCGCGTTGAACAGGCCACCAAGGGCCCCGCCCACCGAGACCAGGAGGTAGTAGCGGGTCAGGTGCTCGGGGGCCGGGCGGTCATCGGCGAGTCGTCCGTGAGCCAGCATCGCGGCCACGAAGAACGCGGCGTAATGGACGGCGATCGTGACCCACAGCGGCACCGGCAGGAGACCGATGAACGAGAGCGCCACCGCGACGACGAGGATCGGCAGGGCGGCCGCCGCCACCCGCGGCGGCAGGATCCGGCGACGGGAGAACGCGAGCACGAACGTGACCAGGTAGAGCGACAGCGGGATGACCCACAGCAGCGGCACGGCAGCGATATCCGTCTGGACGTGGGTCGTCACGCCGAGCAACAGGCTGGACGGGATGAACGCCAGCGCGACCCACCGGAGCTGGCGCCCGACGGGGATCGCGGTCGGCACCATGTCGGTCCCCGATGTGTCCTCCATGACAGTGGCTCGTTCGGGGGACGACCTCCGCGCTGCCACGATTGCGCACGCCCCGACCAGCGCGGCGAACGCGAGATAGCCCACCGACCACACGACGGCCTGGTCGCCGAGGCGCAGCCGCGGCTCGATGACGAACGGGTAGGCGAGCAACCCGAGGAGGCTGCCGGCATTGCCGCCCGCGTACAGGAAGTACGGATCGTGGGCGGTCCGATGGCCGGTGACCGCGAACCACCGCTGGAGGAGGGGGCTGGTCGCGCTGACCACGAGATACGGCCCACCGACGCTGACCGCCAGGATCGACGCGACGGCAATCGCCGGCGGCAGGTCGCGGACGAGCTCCAGCCCGCGCAGGCCGATCGGCAGCAGCAGCAACGGAACCGCGAGCGCCGCCAGGTGGACGATCGGCTGTCGCCGCAGCCCCAGGCCGCGGACGCTGGCGTGGGCGTAGGCATAGCCCCCCAGCAGGGCCGCCTGGAAGAACAGGAGCGAGGCGGTCCACACCTGGGGCGTTCCCCCGAACGTCGGCAGGAGCGCCTTGGCGATCATCGGCTGCACCAGGAACACGAGGCCGGCGGCGAGGAAGATCGCCACGCCGAACAGCGGGAGCATCGGGCGAGTCTGTCCGGGGTGGCGCGTGGGCGCAACGCCCCGGGAGTACCAGCCTCGTCAGGCGGGTCAGGCTCGGAAGCCGCCCTCCCCGACGAGGGGCACGAACACGCACGGCCCGTCCGACCATTCGCGCCACTCGTCCCGGCTCCGACGCTCCACCACGATCAACTCCTGGTGGTCGCGTGGCCCGACGGGGATGACGAGCCGCGCGCCGATCGCCAGCTGCTCGCGGAGACCCGGCGCCACCGTCGGCGCCGCCGCCGTGACGATGATCCCGTCCCACGGAGCACCGGCGGGATCGCCGAGACTGCCGTCACCGTGTCGGACCTCGACCACACCACCGAACCCGAGCCGCACCAGGCGCTCTCGCGCGGTGGACACCAGCTCAGCCTGCCGCTCGATCGTGACCACCCGGCAGCCGAGCGCCGCGAGCACGGCCGCCTGGTACCCGGAACCGGTGCCGATCTCGAGGACGCGGCCGCCGGGCTGGGTCGCCAGCAGCTCCGTCATCCGCGCGACCATGTACGGCTGGCTGATCGTCTGCCCGGCGGGGATCGGAAGGGCACCATCGGCGTAGGCGAGATCCCGCCGCCAGTCGGGCACGAATGCCTCGCGCGGCACCTCACCCATCACCCGCAACACGCGCTCGTCGGCCACGCCACGAGCCCGGAGCTGGGTCGCCACCATCGCCTCGCGCGCGGACCGTTCCGGCTCACCGGGTTCGCCGGCCATGACCGCAGGATACGCCGCGCCGATCGCGTTGCCGCGAGGGTCAGTTGGCGTTCGCGGTCAGGATGGAGAGGCGGACGGAGGCGCGCTCGGTCCGGCGGCTGACGGTGAGGTCGACGGCGATGGTGACGCGGGCGTCGGTCCGGAAGGCGACGGCGAAACCGACCCGGACGGCGATGGCGACACGGACCCCGAGGGCGACGCCGACGACGACGGCGACCCGGAGGCCTGGCTTTCGCTGGGGGTGGGCGTGGGGCTTGGCGACAGGGCACCGCCGTTCCCGAACAGCAGGCCGTTGAGCAGGATCAGGATGAACACGCCGATCGAGATGGCCACGAACCATGCCGAGGCGCGGTCCGATACCCGAACGGCGGCCTCGTCGGGTCCTCCAGCCGGAGCCGCTGGTGCCTGGCCGCGGGCGCCCCGAGCCGGCGGTGGGACGGCCGCGGCGTCGTCCTCGTCGAGCTCCTCGTCGAGCTCCTCGTCCTCGTCCGCCCGGGCATCCTCGTCGAGGGCGAGCTCGATCGCTTGGGTCTCATCCGCGTCGCCGCTGTCCAGGCCTTCCGTGTCGTCGGGCGCGACGTCCTCGTCGGTCTCCGGCTCGTCGGCCGCCGCCACGGCCTCGTCCTCCGGGTCGCGCTCTCGATCGGTCATCGGGCCTCCTGGTGTCGCCGCCGGTCGCGGCGGGCGCCAGTGTACCCAAGGTCAGGCGTCACGCACCGCCGGCACGAAGACGCCGGCAAGTCCGGCCAGCATCGTCACCACGCCGAATACGGCGATGACCGCAGCCGCGCCGAACAGCTGGCCGAGCACGCCGCCGACCGCCATTGCAATCGTCATCGAGCCGAAGACGAGCCCGAACCGGAAGCCCAGGACGCGGCCCATGAGCTCGGGTGGCGTCCGCTCCTGGAACAGCGTCTGGCTGGGGATCACGAACACCATGTTCGCGATCCCCGAACCGATCGTGAGCCCGATCGCGAGGCCCAGGTTGCCGGTCAGGCCGAGCAGGGCGATGCACAGCCCCCACGTCACGTACCCGCTCACCACGAGACGCCCGCGGGCGAGCGTGGCCCCGACGAGCCCGATGACAAAGCCACCCACGAGATTGCCCACCCCGATCCCGGCCTCGAGGAAGGCATAGACCGATTCCGGCGTGAACGGGCCGCGCTGGATGACCTCACTCGCGTAGACCGGGGTCAGGGCGACCAGGATCCCGATCGTGAACTGGCCCACGGTCGCCAGGAGCGTGTTGGCGAGGAGCGTCGCCTCTCCACGAAGGAACCGCCAGCCGGCCGTCATCTCGGCGACGAGGTTGGGGACCTCCGGCTCGGCGAACCTGCCGGATCGGCGCAGGGGCGGCACGACGATGCTCCAGATGAGGATCGCCGACGCCAGATACGTGGCGGCATCGATCCAGAACGCGAGCGCGAACGACGAGCCGAGGAGACCGACGAACAGGCCGGCCAGCGGATATCCGGCCACGTCGGCGACCGTCTCCGAGATCCAGGTCGCCGAGTTCGCGGTCAGCAGCTCGTCGTCACGGACGAGGCGCGGAACCATCGCCACCCGCGCCGGGCGGAAGAAGATCGAGACCGTCGTGATCAGGAACACGAGCGGGTACACGAGGAGCAGGTTGACCACGGCGGCGATCGGGATCAGGAGCACGAGCGCGGCCCGCAGCAGGTCGGAGACCACGAGCACCTCCTGGTGGTCCCAGCGGTCGACGAGGGCACCCGCAATCGGGCTGAACAGGAGGTTGGGGAGCGCCGCCGCCGCGAAGATCGCGCCAACCGCGATCGGCGACTCCGTGAGACCGTAGGCGAGGAACGCCAGCGCGATCTGGTGGATCCGATCCCCGAGCAGGCTGATCAGGCCCCCCGACCAGAGCGCCGCGAACGCCGGGTTGAGCGCGAGCCGGACGTACGGATGGCGCGCCGCGTCGGCGGCTGTCTGCTCGGGCTGGAAAACCGACTCCTCGGCGATACCCTCCTGGGCCAGGGCGGGCGACATGCCGGGTGCGGCCATCCCCACTCCAGCACCGCCCAGGACCGCGGGTCGCTCCAGGATCGAGGCCTCGGCCAGGCCGTGTGCCAGGCCCAGCCGATGGCGCCCGGTCACGCCCGCACGCTCGAGAGCATCGGCTCGCTCGCGTGTCGTCTCCGCGACACCGGTCAGCCGCCGCTGAACGGTCTCCGCCTCATCGCCGAACAGCTCGCGGGGCGGTCGGACGACGGTTGCGAACAGGAAGAAGCCGAGACCGAGCGACAGGAACGCATCGCCCATCGAGGCCACGTTGCGTAGATAGGGGACCGGGAACGGGAGGACGTCGATGAGCGGTCCCGCGTGGAGCAGGAACGAGGCATCGATCGGGGGCGTCAGGATCGTGTGGAAGCTGGACCGAATGTCCTCCGGGGTCAGCCCGGCGGCGATCAGGCTCGGCTCCCAGATCGGCATCCGCCCAGCGTTCGCGACGACGGCGATCGTGTTCGACAGGATGCCCACGAACGCAACGAGGATCCCGGGTTGCGAACGATTCGCCCACAGGCCCGCGAGGAGGAGGGCGTAGGCGAGCGTGAACAGCGGCAGCCGGAACGCGTCGGCGACGCCGATCCCGGCCGAGATCGCGAGCTCGGTGCCGAATCGGATCACGACCGCCAGCAACAGCGCGACCAGCCACCGGAACCGGACGCGCGCCAGGTGCCAGATGCTGCCGCCCGCCAGCAGGCCGAGGACGAGGCCGAGCACGATCCCGCCGATCAGCACCCGCGGGCCCTCACCATCCCTCCCACCGCGTGATGATGCGCTGGTCGGGCCGCCGGCTCGCGGCGATCGCGCAAGGTGAGCACACGACGTTCCGGGTGCGCGCTAGTCGCGAGGGACGGCCTCCGGGGACGACTCCGTGCGCACGGCGCCCACGCTCGCGGCCGTCACACACGCCATCGCCACCAGTTGCAGCGGCGTGAGCACCTCCCGGAGCAGGACCGCGGCGGCGAGGGCAGCGACGGCCGGTTCCAGGCTGATCACGATGCCGAACACCCGTGGCGGCAGGGTGCGCAGCGCCACCATCTCGAGGCTGTAGGGGACCACTGAGCTCAGCAGGCCGACCAGCGCACCCAGCACGAGCAGCCGAGGCTCGAGCAGCCGTTCGCCCGCCCCCACCACCGCGAACGGTGCGATCGCCAGCGTCGCAATGGTGCTGGCCAGCGCCAGCCCATCGACGCCGGCCCAGCGGCGCCCGGTGGCCGCCGTCGAGACGACGTACAGGGCCCAGCAGCCGCCGGCGAGCAGCGCCAGACCGAATCCGAGGGCGTCGACGCTGGTTGGGCCGACGCCGAACAGGGCGATGCCGAGGGCGGCGAGGCCCACCCACACCAGGTCGCGCGGACGCCGGCTGCCGGCCGCGGCCAGCAACAATGGACCCGCGAACTCGATCGTGACCGCCACACCGAGCGGGATGCGGGCGAACGATTCGTAGAACGCCCAGTTCATCGCGCCGAGTGCGAACCCCAGGGCCAGCACCGGCCACCAATCGGTACGTCGCCGGCCGCGGAGCCGCGGCCGAACGAAGGTGAGCAGGATCACGGAGCTGGTGATCAGCCGTAGGAACACCATGCCCACGGGGGGAATCTCGCCGAACTGGCCCTTGGAGATCACCGCCCCGAACTGCACCGACAGGATGCCGACCAGGACGAGCGATACCGGAGACAGGCGGGCCGTGGGCACGCGGTTCACTCCAGGAGCCTGGTGACGCTCGATGTGTCGGACATCGTGCCCGCCATGGACGACACTTCGTGTCAGGTTAGGCGGCCCGTGCCTCGCGGGTGCGGTCGTGTGCGCGAGCGAGCTCGTCCAGGAACAGGCCAACGATGCCCGCGAGGACGATCGCGCCCAGCCACAGGTGGATCGTCCAGCCGACACCGGTCGTCAGCGCGAGGGTCAGGAAGTAGCCGGCGAACGGCAATGCCGGGATCAGGAACGCGACCAGCGCATCCGATCGACGGCTCCGTCCGGGCGGATGGATGGCGAGCGTGACATCGGCAACGAGACCCGCGACCAGGGCGGCCGGGATGAACCGGTACTGGTCACTCACCACGGTCATCAGCGCGGTAGGCACAAGGATCAAGACCGTGAGGGAGCCGAATGGAAGGCGGGATCGGCGGATCCCGACCAGCGCGACTCCGGCCAACAAGGCTGCCTGGATCAGGACCCCGGCGGCGCCGAAGCCCTGGCGCACGAAGGGCTCCTGCCAGCCCGGCAACCGTCCGACGACCGTGTACAGGATCGACCGGCCGTCCGCGGACCAGGTGGGCCCGTACCAACCGTCATCGGTTCCCGGGCTGCGGCTCAGGTTTCGCTCGTTCGACCCGTCGGCGCCCATCAGATAGACCTCGCCGTCGCCGTCGCGATCGGAGACGAAGGCAATCGATGCTCCATCCGGGGACCAGCCCGGGTCGAAATTCGAGTCCTCGGAATCCGTCAATCGCCGGAGGTCGGAGCCATCTGCGGCCATCGTCCAGATCTCGAAGCCGGCCTCGCGCTCCGACGAAAACGCGATCCGGCTTCCATCCGTGGACCAGTCGGGGTCGAAGTCCTGGCTGCCACCGGACGTGAGCTGAACCACCCCGTCGCCGGTCGCGGTCATCAGGTACAGGTGGTGGACGCCCGTGCGGTTCGAGACGAAGGCGATCGACGCACCGTCCGGGGACCAGACCGCATCCCAGTCGTCGGCCGCGTCGGACGTGAGCGGGCGGACGCCCGACCCATCGGGGGCCATCACGAACACGTCCGAGTTTCCCGGCGCGTTGCTCTCGAACACGAGCCGGGTCCCGTCCGGCGACCAGGCGGGTCGGAAGTTCCAGTCCTTGCGCGTGACCTGCCGCGCACCGGCTCCCTTCGCTTCTGCGACGACGATCTGGCTGCTGCCGTCGACGATCGTCGCGAACGCGAGCCTGGTCCCGTCGGGCGAGAGCCTCGCGGCCTGTTCGCTCTGCTCGGAGACCCGCAATCGTCGCTGGGCGCTGCCGTCCGGGGCCATCGCGTGAATCTGTGATGGGATCTCGGTCACTGCCATGGCGGGGAGTCGCTCGGCCCACGGATCGACCACGGGATGCGCGTATTGCGTGAAGGCCGCGAGGATCGCCAGCACGGCGGTGAGGCCGATCACGACGGGTCCCAGGGTCCGCCAGCCGCGAAGGTGTGGCCTCGACCAGGCCGAGCGGATCGGCCCGCTGAGCATGAGCAGTCCCGAGGCTGCGAGCACCAGGTGGGCCGGAGACAGGAGCGCCTCGGTGTCCACCTCGAAGCCGTAGAGGTCGTGCCACACCAGGTCGAACGCCCCGGCTGCCAGGAACGCCACCGAGCCGAGGAACGACCACGCGTACACGGCCGGGAGGGCCGTGCGCCAGGTCGCCCCACCATGGACCCGCCGCGCGCCGATCGTCCCGAGGATGACGCCGAAGGAGCTCGCTCCCGAATACAGGACCGCATGCCAGGGCGTGAGGAACGTGTCGTCCACGAAGCCGTGGGCGTGGGCCCAAAGGTCGAGATAGAACCCGAGGATCAGCCACGTCGACAGGGCCCCCACGACCCAATCCATGCGGGTGAGTCGGCGTTCGGTGTCGCCGGTGGCGGCAGGTCCAGGCAGGTGACGGTCTCCCTGGCTTGGGCGGTCGTTTCGGTCGGAGCCTACTAGGCCCCTACACCCCTGGTTGGGTCAGCGTTCCTGGGGCGCGACCGCCTCCACGGCAATCGCGGACCCTTGCTCCTCCTCCGCCAGCTTGTCGCGCAGCTCGATATCGCTGTCCGCCACCAGGATCAGATCAGCGCGCTGCTCCCTCGCATAGCTCATCAAGGTGCTCGCGGAGGCGTGATCGGGAAGCCATCCGTAGGCATCTACGCCTGCGCTCCGCAAGGCGCCCACCTGCTCGGCGAGCTCGTGCCGCCCGGCCGCCTCGAGGCTCCGGGGGTCCAGACGCTTCCCGAACAGGTCCTCCTCGCCGTCGGCCGACCAGTCGGTTGGCAGAGGACTCGCGAGCGGGCCGGGATCCCCCTCCGGAAACAGGATGATCGTTGCGCCGGCGCCGCCCAACTCGGCGGCTCGCCGCCGAACCATGTCGTGATCGTGACGATCGTCGGCGTCGCGATCGGCCTCGCTCGATTCGTTCGTGACCGCGATGACGGTGCGCGGACGTTCGCCTGGTTTCGCATCCATGCGGACAGTTTGTGCGGTCGGCCGTGACAGGGGCATTGCGCGGCCGGGCCCGGAAGTGACCCGGAAGCGTCAGGCCACGGGTTGTCCGATCCGCCCGTTCAGGGTCAGCGTGCGCAGGAACACCAGGTGCTCGAGCTCCTGGACCGTCCAGGCTCGGTACGGGCCGATCTCGAGACCCATGAGGCGGGCGGTGAGATTGCCCGCTTCCTCGGCCGAGAGACCGCGCGCGAGCAGGCCGCGAAACAGCTCTGTGGCCGACCGCACGGGAGGCTCCGGCTCAACCCTCGTTGCCTCGATCATGAGATCGGGTGGGGCGGACGGATGGACGCGGTCATGTCCGTTCTCCAGGCGGTCGGCTCGAGCTCTCGTCCGATCCAGGCGCCATCCTTGCTCCGCGGGGCACGCCGAGCCCATACCGGACCGCCAGCGTTCCCATTGCAACCGGATTGCGCCGCGGATTGCAACACTGGCGCCACTCCACCTGGCGCCAGTGGGTCTCGTCACGGCGATGAAACGCGGAGCAAGCTCGCGCGTAGTCCGACGGACCCTCGTCGGGGTCGAGGCTGTTCCGGAACATGGCGATCCAGATCCCCGCGGAGAGCCGCCCCGAGGCGGCCCGCGACGGCGTCGCAGCCGGTCGCCTGGACCTGGGCCAGGTGCACGATCTCGCCCGCGGCTGCAGGGCCTGTCCGCTCTGGGAGCGCGCGACCCAGACCGTGTTCGGCGAGGGCGCCGCTCCCGCACGCCTCCTGCTGGTCGGCGAACAACCGGGCGACCGCGAGGACCTCGCCGGCGCGCCATTCGTGGGTCCGGCGGGACGGATCCTGGACCGTGCCCTCGACGCGGCGGGGATCGACCGCGAGACCGCCTTCGTGACGAATGTCGTGAAGCACTTCAAGTGGCGACCGGCACCATCCGGCAAGCGCCGGCTCCACGAGCGCCCGAACCGGGCCGAGGTGGGTGCGTGCCTTCCATGGGTCCAGGCGGAGCTGGATCTCGTCGAGCCGGAGGCGGTCGTACTGCTGGGTGCAACGGCCACCCGGGCGCTGGCGGGGCCATCGGTGAGCGTCACCAGGGATCATGGGAGACGCCTCGAGTCGGACCTGGCGCCCCTCGTCGTCGTGACGATCCATCCGTCTGCGGTCCTCCGCGGCAGCGACGCGGACCGGCACGCGCTCTTCGCCGGCCTGGTGGCCGACCTCCGGGTCGTCGCCAGGGAGCTGCAGCCGGCCGACGCCCCGCAAGGAAGACGCAAGCCTCGCGGGCGAACGGCTGATGGGCCGAGCGGCGGTCGCGGTGCACGGTCGGGTCGTGCCATCCAGGCCAAGGGGTCGCGAGGGCGATCGGATGCCGGACGCGCCGCGGGAGTGTGAGCTGATGACGGATCGCGACGAACACGGGACGGGACAGGGTCCGCGCTCGGCCACGGACGAGGGCAACGACCCCGGCGCCTTTGTCGGCCGCGAGCGGGAAGGCGCCGGGGAGACGATCCCGGGCGGGCTCGGGATGGGCGACCGGCGGGTCGCGGCTCACTCCACGCAACCGGGACCTGTCCGTGGCCCGGACCCGGCCGAGGCCCAGGGCGAGCAGCCCGCCGGCCATCGGGAAGCCGACCAGCCAGCCGACGACGATGTTCGCGAGGCCGGTCAGGACCGCTGATCCACAACGGCCTGGCCCCGTCGTCGGCTAGCGGCTTGCGGTCACCAGGTCGCCGGCGAGCGCCGGCAGGAGCTCTCTCTCGGCAAAGCGCATGAAGCCGGTCTGATCTGGACCCACCTGGTGGATGTAGATCCGGTCGTATCCGGCATCGCGATACGCGCGGATCTTCGCCAGGTGCGCCCCGGCTTCGGGTCCGCAGGAGACGGCTTCGGCGACCTGATCCTCGGTCACCGCCGACGTGAGCTCCTCGAAGTGCCCCGGATTGGGTAGCTCCTGGCTGGCGGCACCGTGGATCGCTGCGTTCGGCCACCACTCGAGAGCGGTCCGACGCGCCTCCCGCTCGGTCTCGGCCCAGCAGATCGTCACCTGACCGTATTTCGGGCCTCGCCCGCCGGCATGCTCGAATGCCTTGATCACGTCGGGCTCGGGACCTGTCCCGATCAACCCATCACCGATCCGGGCCGCCAGATCGGCGGCTTTCGCTCCGCCTGCCGCCACATGGATCGGAGGCGGCGTGTCGGGCAGTGTGTACAGGCGCGCCGCGCGGACGTTGTAGTGCGTCCCGCGGTGATTGACCATCGAACCCGACCACAGCTGCCGGATGATCGAGACGGCCTCCTCGAGCATCTCCGCGCGGATCTCCCAGTCCGGCCACCGGCCACCGAGGATGTGCTCGTTGAGGTTTTCACCCGTGCCAACGCCCAGGAAAAAACGCCCCGGCATCAGCGACGCAGCGGTGGCGGCGGCGTGCGCGATGACGGCCGGGTGGGTGCGCATGGTCGGGCAGGTAACGCCGGTCCCGACCTCGATCGCCTCGGTTGCCTGGCTGATCGCGCCCAGAACGCCCCACACGAACGAGCTCTGCCCCTGGCGATCGATCCACGGGTGGTAGTGGTCCGAGATCAGGGCAAAGGAGAACCCGGCGTCCTCGGCCAGTCCGGCGTAGCGGACGAGCTCGGCCGGATTGTGTTCCTCGCTCGAGAGGGCATAGCCGATCCTCATCACGCGCTGCCGTCCTTCCGTCCACCCCGCAGGCCGGCCTTCGTCCGCGTCGCTCGGAGCGAGGTCACCGGCCGCGAGATGTTGTCGTCTTCGTCCACCTCGATGTCGTACCGCTCGGCCGCGGCGAGGATCCTGCGGCGCGCGCGCTCCTTGGCGGCCTTGCTCTCGAACTCGGTCTGGTTGAACCGGGCGATCGCGTTCCGCACGTGCGAGGCATCGTTGATCGGAAGGTGACCCTCACCCTCGCGGTCGACATAGGCGAACTGGCTGTCGTGCAGCCGTTCTCGGTCCTCGGTATCCAGCACAGCCATGGTTGACCTCCTCTGAAGGGATCAGCCTCGACGGAGGGCACGTCCACGAGCGCTAGGGATGGGCGAGTGCCGGTTGCAGCTTGATTGCGGCGGGCTGCGTGCCGGGGCCGACACCTGGGTGCAAGGCGGCGGTCGAGCCGGCAGGATCGATGCTGATGCGCATCGGTGCAGCGTGGTCATGACATGACCGGTCTCGCCATCGGGACCTCGGGCTTCGACTACGAGCACTGGGTGGGAGCGTTCTACCCGCGCGACCTGGAGCGCGGTCGGCGGCTGGAGTTCTACGCCCGGACGTTCTCCACGCTCGAGCTGAACGTCACGTTCTACCGGACACCGAAGGCGTCGGCCTTCTCGCGCTGGCGAGACATCGTTTCCGACGAGTTCCGGTTCGCCGTCAAGGCCAGCCGGTATCTGACCCACATCCGGCGCCTGCGGGCACCGAGGGAGCCCGTCGAGTTCCTGATGGATCGGGTCTCGCGGCTCGACAACCGCCTGGGCCCCATCCTGATCCAGCTCCCACCCGACATGCGTGTCGACCTCGACCGCCTGGCGGCGACGCTCGACGCCTTCGGTGAGGGCGTCCGGGTGGCCTTCGAGCCGCGCCATCCGAGCTGGTTCCGCGACGAGGTCTGTCGCCTGCTCGCGGCGCACGATGCCGTGCTGTGCCTCGTGGATCGTCGAGGCCCGAAGACGCCGGCCTGGCGGACCGCCGGCTGGGTCTACGCCCGGTTCCATGCGGGTCGGGCGTCACCCCCATCGTGCTACGGCTCGACCGCACTCGCCTCGTGGGCCGATCGCCTTCGCGACGGTCGGAGTCGCCCTCCCGAGGGCTTCGCTTACTTCAACAACGACGGGCACGGCTGCGCGATCCGGAACGCGCTCCAACTCCGGCGCCTGCTCGATCGGTAGGGCTGCCGGGCCGCCCGCGCCCGACCCTTGACGGGGCCCGATAGATTGCGTGCGAGGAGACCGCGTCCCCGCGCGGTTGGAGGAGGGCTCGCGATGACCGTCGACTTCGGATCGCTCAACTGGCTCGCGGTGATCGTCGGCGCGGCGATCTACTTCATCCTCGGCGCCATCTGGTACTCGCCGGTGTTGTTCGCCCGACCGTGGCAGGCCGCCATCGGCTGGGACGAGTCACGCCAGCAGCCGCAGACGAACCCGATCACCTACGTCGTGCCCGCCATCCTGTATCTCATCGCCGCGGTCGCCACCGGGCTGCTCGCGGTGGCCACGGGCACCGATACCCTGACCGAAGGGATCACGCTGGGTCTGGTGACCGGGCTCGGGTACGCGCTGGCCATGGTCGGGGTCGAGGCAACGTTCGATCCGAACAAGCCGCAGCCGATGACCTGGTTCCTGATCACCACGGCCTACCACCTGATCGGCTTCGTGGTCCTCGCCGTGGTCGTCGCGATCTGGCCCTGACGCCCGTGCGCTAGTCGAGGCGCGCCACCGCGAACTGCACTGAGAACTGGCGGCACCAGATCACGACGCTTCGCGCCGCCTTCGCATTCGTCTCCACCGGGACCAGGTAATTCTGGTTGCCCCGATCGGCCTTGAGCCGGCCCAGCTCGACCGCGGACCGGGTGTAGCCCTCGGCCGATGGCGACAGGTAGACGAACAGGTCGGGGCCGTTGCGGACGGCGAAATCCTCGAGCCGGATCGTGAACATCCCGGGAGCGGTCTCGATGAGTCGCGCCGTCCCGCGGCCGAAGTGGAACTCGTCGGCTCCCCGGAACGATCCCGAACGTTCGATCGGTGCGGGCGGGGATGCCACGAACGGTGAGGGCGACGGCGGCACGCTTGCCCGAGCACTTCCCCGGTCCGGGCTTGGCGAAGCGACCCGCGGGCTGGGTGACGCGTCATCGACGACGATCGGTGGCGGCTCGTCGACGGTGCTCGACAGGAACAGCGGCGACCCGAGGTACCAGCCGAGTGGGACTGCGACCGCCGCGGCGATCAAGAGCGCGCCGAGCGTGCGACGCGGATGCTGCCGTGCGACGGCAGCCCAATGACGCCTTCGGCCCACGAGGAACAGGGCGGCGACCAGGCCAACGAGAGCGAACCCGACCAGGAGACGGTTCGGATAGATCGCCGCGGCGAACGCGCGCTCGAGGTCGCCCAGCAGCTCCACGGTCCGGAGCTTGAGCGTCGACTGCGACGCCCGTGTGACGATGAGTCGACCATCGATTCCGTTGTCATGCGTGTCTCAGGACAAGCTCAGAGATGCGATCCAAGCTCGTGGGCGACCATGACGACGGAGATCCGAATGACCACCACCACCCACGGCGATGCGCCACCCAGCTACGAGGGCCGGCTTCTTCCGGACCCGTCCGAACCGGCCTGGGACCAGGGGCTCGGGTTCGACATCGATACGCTCGTCGACCGCCGACGGGTGCTCAAGCTCCTGGGTCTCGCCGGCCTCAGCGGCGGTCTTGCGGCCATCGTCAGCTGTGCGCCAGGGGCCTCCGGATCGGCATCCGGCTCGGCGGCAGCCAGCTCATCGGCAACCGCCTGCGCCGTGATCCCGGATGAGACCGCGGGCCCGTTCCCGGGTGACGGCACCAACGGGCCGAACATGCTCACCGAGAGTGGGATCGTCCGCAGCGACATCACGTCCAGCTTCGGCACGTCGTCCACGGTCGCCCAGGGTGTGCCGCTGACGATCAAGCTGGCGATCCAGGATCTCGCGGCCGGCTGCGCGGCCCTGGGCGGCGCCGCGGTCTATCTGTGGCACTGCGACCGGGACGGGAACTACTCCCTGTATTCCGCCGGTGTCGAGAACGAGAACTACCTGCGTGGCGTCCAGGAGGCCGGGGACGACGGGATCGTCACGTTCACCAGCATCTTCCCTGCCTGCTACTCGGGCCGGTGGCCGCACATCCATTTCGAGGTCTACCCGACGCTCGACGCGGCCAACGACGCGGACGCGACGATCGCCACCTCGCAGGTTGCGCTCCCAGAGGCGATCTGCAACGAGGTCTACGCGACCGCCGGCTATGAGCAGAGCGTCCAGAACATGCAGCAGGTCAGCCTCACGCGCGACAACGTGTTCGGCGAGGATGGCGGTGTCCGGCAGCTGGGCACGATCTCGGGCAGCATCGATGGCGGGCTGACGGTTGAGCTGCCCGTGCCGGTCTCGACGAGCTAGGAGGTCCGGGCCGCCGCCACGACCCCTTCCTGGGGCCATGGGGATCGGTCAGCCCACACAGGAACGCACTAGCATCGCGGGTGGGTCGGCAACAGGTCCGCTGGAGGAGATCGCATGCAGGTGTCCGTCACGCCGGAGCAGATCCGGGGCGCATTCGAGGCCGTCAAGGATGACCCGTCGTTCGATGAGAGCCGTGGCCTGTGGGAGCGCGGCCGGCCGCCGGTCGAGATGATTCAGGCGATGTGCCTCCGCCCAGACATCCTGCGCGCCTTCGCGGGCTTTGGTGGATGTGTCTACCCGGGCGGGCTGCTCGAGCGGCGCGTGAAGGAGCTGGTGATCATCACCGCCTCGCATCGCAACGACTGCCAGTTCTGCGTGAACTCGCACTGCGATCTCGTGGACATCGGGAACATCCTCGATGAACCGCTGGCTCTCATCGCCGAGCCTGTCTCGCTCGTCCCGCGCGAGCGCCTGGCGATCGAATACACCCGGGCGGCGATGACCGATTCGAACGCGGTCCCGGAACGCCTGATGACGGATCTGAAGGCCCAGTTCAGCGACCCGGAGCTCGTGGAGCTGACGTTCCTGGTGGGCTACATCAATCTGCTCAACCTGTTCAACAACTGCCTCGGCGTGCGCTACAACGGCGAGTACAGCCTGCTGAGGACATGACGAGGACATCGATGAGCTGGGAGCCACCGGCGGTCGGGACGCGAGCGTTCTGGACACGGACGATCGGACCCGAGGACGTCGAGGCGTTCGCCGCGTTCTCCGGGGACCGCAACCCGCTCCATTTCGACGCCGAGTTCGCGGCCCAGACCCCAATGGGCCGGCTCGTCGTCCAGGGCGGCCTGACCACCGCCCTGTTCAATGCCTTGGTGGCAATGGAGCTGCCCGGCCCCGGCAGCGTGTTCCTGCACCAGGAGTGGGATTATCCCGCGCCCGTCTACGTCGGGGACACGGTCACGGCGGAGGCCGAGGTGATCGCGAGCCGAGAGGACAAGCCCATCACCCGGCTGCGCTGCATCGCGCGCCGCCAGGACCACACGGAGGTCCTGCGCGGCGAGTGCCTCGTCTACACGCTTCAGCCGGTCCCGCCCGAGCCCGCCTGACCATGGAGGTGCATGCTGTGGATCCGATCCGTTTCGCCGCGCAGATCCGGTTCTGGAACCCCGAGAAGGCGAGCGGCCTCGCGGTCGCCGATATTCCGGCGCGGGAGATCCCGACGCTGGGCGGACTGAAGCAGCAACGCGTCCAGGGCTCGATCGGCGGGGCGCCCTTCGCGTCGAGCGTCATGCCTGCCGGCAGCGGCCGGCTCGCGCTCAGCGTGAGCAAGGCGATGATGACCGCGGCCGGCGTCGCCATCGGCGACGAGACCGAGTTCGAGATCACGGCCGTCGGGCGCGAATGACGTCCAAGCCGCCGTGGAGGAGCTGACCATCACGCTCGTTGGCGTGATGTCGCTCGCGGAACCCGGCTACTTGATCGAGGTTGAGGCGATTGCCGTCGTCGCCTGACGGGTCACCCGGTGGTCTGACCCACGGCGTGCTGGAACAACATCACATCAGCCATGCGATCGCGCCCGCCGGATCGGAGCGACGGTGGGCACGGGATCGTTGGCCAGGAAGTCGACCAGGATCGCGTTGCACAACGCCGGCTTCTCCTGGAGCATGAAGTGCGACGTGCCGGGCACGATCGCCAGCTCCGAATCCGGGATCGCCCGGTAGAGCTCGAGCATGTGCTCGAGCATCGTGATGTCGTCATCGGCGGCCATCACCAGCGTCCTGACCGACGTCGCGGCGACCTCGTCGACGGTCAGGTTCGGCTCCCGGGCGCTGAGCTCGAAGTCCTTGCGCACCACGACCGGGAAGTGCGCCTCGCCGTCCGGCGAGACCTCGCCGTAGGTGGGTCCCAGGAAGGCCACCGTCTGCGCGACCATCTCGTCGATCGACCGGTTCCCGCCGCCGATCTCGGCATCGGTCCGGAACCCGCCGCTGACCTGCGCCATCCGGCGGACGAGCTCCGGGCGGCGCAGCGCGAGGATCAATGCGACGGCCGCCCCGATGCTGTGCCCCACGACATGCGCGGGTCCACCGGCCACCCGCTCGATCAGCTCGGCCACGTCGGTGGCGAACGACTCGAGCGAGAACGGACCCTCGCGGTCGGCCGTCCGCCCGTGGCCCCAGAGATCCGTTCGGATCACCCGGAACCGCTCGGCGAGCGTGCCGACGTTGTGGTCGAAGAACCTCGAGTCGACCGCGCCGCCATGCAGGAGCACGACCGGTTCGCCCTGCCCCTGCTGGTCGTACCAGACTCGGCCGTTCGCCAGCTCCAGCGTTCCCGCCATCACGGGCCAATGGTGCCCCACCCCGCCGCGGCCCACAGCGGTCAGGCGATGTCTCCGGATCGCAGGCGCACGCGGTCCGGACCGAGCTCCGCGAGGCTGCGCACGCCGAGCAGTCGCATCGTTCGGATCAACTCGGTGCGGAGCAGCTCCCCCGCGCGCTGCACCCCGCGCTCGCCGCCAGCCATGAGCCCGTACAGGTACGCGCGGCCGACGAGGACCGCGTGGGCCCCGAACGCGACCGCGGCGACGACATCGGCGCCGTTGAGCACCCCGCCGTCGACGAAGACCTGGGCCCGGTCACCGACCGCGGCCGCGATGGTCGGTAATTGCTCGAGGGGCGTCGGCGCGCGATCCAGCTGGCGGCCGCCGTGGTTGGACACGACGATCGCGTTCGCGCCGGCGCCCACGACCGCCTCCGCGTCGGCGACCGTCTGGATGCCCTTGATCACGATCGGTCCGTCCCACGCGTCCCGCAGCCATCCGAGATCGGCGATCGTGATCGTGGGGTCGAAGACCCGGTTGATCAGGTCGGCAACCGTGCCCTGGGTCTCGGTGAACGCTGCAAACCTGAGCGGCTCGGTCGTCAGCAGGTTGAACCACCAGCCGGGATGCAGCGCGATGTCGAGCAGGGTGCGGACCGAAAGGGTGGGCGGGATCGTGAAACCGTTGTGGATGTCCCGCAACCGCGCGCCGGCGACGGGCGTATCGACCGTGAGGACGAGGGCCGTGAAGCCCGCGGCCCTGGCTCGTCGGACCAGGTCGACCCCCGCGTCGCGGTCGTCCCACAGGTAGAGCTGGAACCACTTGTCGGTTTCCGGCGCGGCCGCGGCGACATCCTCGGGTGAGGTCGTCCCGAGGGTCGACAGCGCGTACGGGATCCCCATCCGGCCGGCGACCCGGGCGACAGCCGGTTCCCCCTCGTGGTTCATGAGGCGCGTGAATCCGGTCGGCGCGAACACCAGCGGCAGCGCGGCCTGCCGGCCAAGGATCATCGCGGACGTGTCGACCGCGGAGACGTCGCGCAGGACGCTGGGCTGGAACTCGACGCGCGAGTACGCCTCGCGTGAGCGGCGGAGACTCGTCTCGCTCTCGGCCGCTCCGTCGGTGTAGTCGAAGACGGCCCGTGGGACGTGGCGGCGTGCGACGGACCGGAGATCCCAGACGGTGGCGGCGGATGCCAGTCGGCGCTCGACCGGCGACAGACGGATCGGGCCCGTGCGCAGGTACGGTCGGAGATCCCTCCATCGCGGCAGTCGACGGCGGATCGGCGGAGATGGGCTCACGCGACCGGGGCTGGGATCCCCTGCTCGGCCGCCACCAGTCGTCCGGCATCGGCGGCGGCGCGGAAGCGCTCGACCGTTGCCGCGATCGCAGCCTCATACGGCGTCACCGGAACGTCCCCGATCGCGGCGAGGCGATCGTGCTCGATCTCGGCCGGGAACGGCAGCGGCGCGGGCTCGTGGTCGATCAGGCCTGCTGCCTCGGGGACCTGGGTTTCGATCGTTCGGACCCACTCGGCGATCGAGACCACGCTGCCGCCGAGGCTGTAGACGTTCGCCCCGTCCAGCCCCGAGCGGCTGGCCAGGACGAGCGTTCTCGCGACGTCCTCGGCGTACTGGAACAGCGTGCTGCCGCCGAACGCGATCCGGTACCGGACGCCAAGGACGGCTGCTGCGATCGCGACGGTGGGGCCACTCGTCATGCCCTGGTCCCGGCCCGGCCCGAACACGGTCATGGGTCGGATGCCGATGCTTGCGACGTTCGAGTCGGTCCAGTAGACCCGGGCATTGCCCTCGTTCGCGAGCTTGTAGACGCCGTAGTGACTGCCCGGGTGCGCGTCGGCCGTCTCCGGGAGCGATCCCGACGATGGGTCGACGTCGGTCGGTGCGTAGACGGCGATCGAGCTCGTGTAGACGATCGGCGCCATGCCGTCCCCTTGTCGCCGGACGGCCTCGAACACGTTGACGGTGCCGACCACGTTGACGCGGGCGCCGAGTGGCGGGTCGGCCCGGCAGAACGGGACCTGGAGCGCCGCGAGATGGATCACGTTGGTCACGCCGTGGTCGGCAATCGCGCGTTCGACCGCGTCCAGGTCCGTGATGTCGCCGACGACGAACGTGACCCGCGCGAGCTCCTCGGGCGACATGATCAGGCCCAGCCGTCGGTGGTTGGTGCCGACGTCGAATGCCTGGACCGGGACGCCCTCGCGAACCAGCTCGCGTACGGTCCAGGCGCCAATGCACCCGAGGGCGCCGGTCACGAGGAACCGCTCCTGCCGGCGCGATGCCCCCGCGCCCGCGGTCACGCGGCCACCTCGACGGAGTCGAAGCGACAGGTGTTCTCGAGGCGGCCGATCCGCTCGATCTCGACTGCGACCCGGTCGCCGTCGCCGAGGAAGCGTGGAGGTTTGCGGAACACACCCACTCCCGATGGCGTGCCGGTGGCGATGACGTCGCCGGGCTCGAGCGTGAACGCATAGGAGCAGTAGCTGATGAGCTCCGCGACGGAGAAGTACATCTGCGCGGTCGTGGCATCCTGCACCAGCTCGCCGTTGACGGTTGCCGTGATCGCCAGCTGCTGCGGGTCGCCGATCTCGTCGGATGTGACGAGCGCCGGACCCATCGGGCAGAACGTGTCCAGGGACTTGCCACGGACCCATTGGCCGTCACCGAACTGCAGGTCGCGGGCGGACACGTCGTTCAGGCACGTGTAGCCGAAGACGTGGTCGAGTGCTTGGGCCGTGCCCACACGCCGCGCCGAGCGGCCAACGACGACAGCCAGCTCGGCCTCATAGTCGACCTGCCTGGACAGGCGCGGGTCCCAGCGGATCTCGGCGCCGGGTCCGACGACCGAGCTCGGCCACTTCGCGAAGATCAGTGGCGCCGTCGGCGGCTCGACGCCCTCCTCCGCTGCATGCTCCCGATAGTTACGGCCGATCGCCACGATCTTGCCCGGGCGGCCGAGGGGTGGCAGGAGGTCGGTCTCGGCGATCGGCGCGCTCCGTTTCCAGGCCCGTGCGTCCACTGCGGCCGCTCGAAGCCTGTCCAGTCCGGGCGAGCCGGCGGCAATCAGCTGCGGTAGCGTCGCCGGCGCATCGTCCACGAGGTCCGCCGCGAGCAACCAGCGGCCGCCGCTCTCGACGCCCAGCGTCTCGCCGGTGCCTGCCCTGCACGCGATGAGGCGCACGGCGACTCCTTGTTCAGCATGCTGGTCGGTGGACGGAGGACTGGACGATACGATAGGGTGACCGCGCGCGTCAACCGCATCGCTGTGGAGGATCGATGCCCTACGAGCCGACCGAGCGGTTGCCGATCGGCACGACCGGGCTGACTGTCACGCGCCTCGGGCTCGGTGGCGCGTCGATCGGCGGCCTGTACCGGGAAGTGACGGATGCTGACGCCGCGGCACTCGTCCGGCATGCCTGGCGGACAGGGGTGCGCTACTTCGACACGGCACCGCTCTACGGGTATGGAACGTCGGAGCGACGAATGGGCCGTGTCCTCGCCGGCGAACCGCGTGACGCCTTCGTTCTCTCGACCAAGGTCGGCCGGCTCGTGCGCGAGGCGGAGCTCGTCGCCGCGGACGCCGACCTCGACCGACAGGATCTCGATGGTCGGGAGAACGCGTACTACCGGGGTGTCGAGACGCGACGGATGGTGTTCGACTACTCGGCCCGGGGAGTCACCAGCTCGATCGAGGAGAGCCTCGATCGGCTGGGGCTGGAACGCATCGACATCGCGTACATCCACGACCCCGATCGACACTGGCAGGCGGCGATCGAAGACGCCTACCCGGCGCTCGAGCGCCTCCGGTCCGAGGGCCGATTGCGGGCGATCGGGGTGGGCATGAACCAGGCCCGGATGCTCGCCCGATTTGCCCGCGACGGGGACTTCGACGTCCTGCTCGTGGCGAATCGATACACGCTCCTCGACCAGGCGGGCCTCGATGAGCTCCTTCCGATCTGCGAGCGACGTGGCATCTCGGTCGCCATCGGGGGCGTCATGAACAGCGGCATCCTCGCGGATCCGAGCTCGACGGCGCACTTCGACTATCGGCCCGCACCAACCGCGATGGTCGAGCGCGCGCGGCGGCTCGCCGACATCTGCTCCCGTCACGGGGTCCCGCTTCGCACGGCGGCGATCCAGTTCCCGCTGGCGCATCCGGCGGTCGTCTCGGTGGTCGCCGGCGTCCGGTCGACCGCGCACCTCGACGAGTATCCCGCTGCGATGCGAGCGCCGATCCCGGCCGACCTGTGGGCCGAGCTGCGCAGCGAGGGACTCCTTCATCCGGCCGCGCCGACCCCAGCGTGAGCAGCGCCGTCATCGACGCTCACCATCACTTCTGGGATCCGTCCCGGGCGGACTACCCGTGGATGACCGACGAGCTGGCGGCCATCCGAAGGCCGTTCGGGCCCGTCGACCTGGCCCCGGAGCTTGCAGCCGCGGGCGTCGACGGCACGGTCCTCGTCCAGAGCCGCTCCAGCGTCGACGAGACGCGTGAGCTGCTGGCCGTTGCCGAACAGACGTCATTCGTCCGGGGTGTCGTCGGGTGGGTCGACCTGACCTACGCGGGCGTGGCCGACACCATCACCGAGCTGCGTGCCCGGCCTGGTGGGCAACTCCTGGTCGGCATTCGCCACCAGGTTCACGACGAGCCGGACCCGGCTTGGCTCGATCGCCGGGAGGTCCGTCGCGGGATCCGGGCGGTCGGCGACCTCGGGCTCGTCTACGACCTGCTCGTCCGACCCCGGGAGCTGCCGGCGGCGACGAGGCTGGTTCACGACCTGCCGGACGTGCGGTTCGTCGTCGACCACCTCGCCAAGCCACGGATTCTCAGCGGCGAGCTCGAGCCCTGGGCATCATCGATCGCACGGCTGGGTCCCTTTCCGAATGTCTCGTGCAAGGTATCGGGACTGGTCACCGAAGCCGATTGGGCAAGCTGGCGGTCGGCGGATCTCCAGCCGTACCTGGACCACGCCCTCGCGACCTTCAGACCCGAGCGCCTCCTGTTCGGTTCGGACTGGCCGGTGTGTCTCCTCGCGGGCGGCTACTCGCGTGTCGTCGAGGCGACTCGCACCTGCCTCGCCCGGCTGAGCGCCGTCGAACGGGATCGGGTCTTCGGTGAGACCGCGGTCGCGATCTACAGGCTCTGAGCCCGGTCCGGATGGTCGGTGCCCTCGACATGGAGGGGATCGGAGAGCCGTTCGCGCAGTGTGCGCAGGTCGGCGATCAGCGCCGCCACGCGGTCCGGGGTCGCCCGCGCCTTGAGGAGCGTCACGCTCACCGCGTGGGGACCCTCTGCGGGTTGGCGAGCGGGAATCATCACGCCCAGGCAGACCACGCCCTCTACGGTCTCTTCGTCGTCCATCGCATAGCCGCGCCGGCGCACCTCGGCGAGGTCGGCGAGGAGCGAAGCGATCGTTGTGTGGGAGTGTGACGTCAGGACGGGCAGCTCACGCACGGGCGCCAGCCGGTTCTCCAGCTCATCCTCGTCCAGCGATGCAAGCGCAGCCTTCCCGGTCGCGGTCACGGTCGCCGGCAGCCGCCGTCCGATCTGCGAGGTCAATCGCACGGGTTGGCGTCCGTCGTGGCGGGCCAGGTAGGTCATCTCGAGGGCGTCGAGGACGGCGAGCTGGACCGTCTCCTCGGACGCGACCGGCAGGAGCGGGCACGCATCGTAGAACTCCTGGACCAGGTCGACCGCGGTGAGGTACGCGCCGCCGAGCTCGGCGAGCTTGCGCCCGAGGGCGAAGCCGGTACCGACACGCCGGAGCAGGCCGGCGTCGGCCAGCGCCCCGCAGATGTTCGCGATCGAGGACTTGGGGAGGCCGAGACGCCGGCCGATCTCGCTCGGTCCGGCCACGCTGCCGGAGTCGACGGCCAGCAGGTCGAGGATCGCGGCCGCGCGGGTGACCGCGGGCGAGAGCGAATCGAGGCCCACGGTCTCGGAGCTCTCAAGTTGAACGGCTTGTGCCACCCCGGCCTCCTGTCGCCGCGAGGGACCGGCCAGCCGGCTGAACCTCGTGCGGTATCTTGACTAGCCGCCGGTCGCCGCCCATACTGTCCAGCCTACCGCCGTGTGTTCAGTATGTTGGACAAGGAGCGGCGGCGCAAGAGGAGGAGGGTCTCCGTGGCGTCGCGGTTTCGACTGATCGCGGCAGCGATCGTCT
>DATBLH010000048.1:0-9551 GCA_036555445.1 Candidatus Limnocylindrales bacterium | reverse complement strand
GTCCTTCGGGCGCGATATCGCGGTCGTGGAAGCAGAAGAACGGGACGCCCAGCTTGGTCAGGAATTCGAACGCGGCATCGAGCTTGGCGCGGGCCGCGATCATGGGATCGAGCCGGGGGTCGAGCCACGGGCGATCGAACGTCCCTAGCCCGAACACGTCGGAGCCCGGCCAATTGAAGGAATGCCACAGGCAGACCGCGATCCGGAGGTGGTCCTCCATCCGCTTGCCCAGGACGAGCCGGTCGGGCTGGTAGACCTTGAACGCGAGCGGATCGGTGGAATCGAGTCCGCCGAACGGGATCGGCCCGGACACCTCGGTGAAGAAGTCAGCGCTCACGCCCGATTCCTCCTGCTTGCCACCCTCGTTGTCGAGCCAGCCCGCCCGCTCGATGCGGCGAATTATCCCATGCGTTTGTACGAGGGAAGCACAAATCCCGGCCCCGTGGAGGCGCATGCAGCCGCCCCGGCGCGACCGGTTCGTCCGGGACGGCCGGTTCCCGGGCGCACCAGTATTGATCTCACCGTGTGGTCCCTGTTGGCACCGGGGCGTACGATCGTCCTCCTTCGTGCCTGCAGGGAGTGGCCGAAATGTACCAATCGAGCGGCGACATGGGATCAGCCATGAATCAGGTCAGCGAGATCGAGACCACCGCGGAACCCGCGGCGACACCGGATGATGCGGCAGCGCCGGCGGCCGTGGCCACCGAGACGGCCGACCCCCCGACCGAGGGCGTGAGCGGGGCGGCCGCTTCCGAGGAGGCCGCCCCGACTGCGACGACCGCGGTGGACGCCGTGACGGAGGCAACCGAGGCTCCGCCCGCCGGCGAGACGCAGGCGGCATCACCGGAGCTGGCCCTGGGTGGAGCCCTCGTCGAGTTCAGACACGAGTTGTCCAAGGCCATGCGCTCAGCGGCCGAGGCCGAGCGCGATCGGATGATCGCAGCCGTCGCCGGCGCGGCCGAGGGTCACCTGACCCGGGTTCGCACCCGGGCGGCCGCAGAGGCCGACGGCTTCCGGCTCCTGGCCGAAGCCGACGTCGATCGCATCCATGACTGGTCGCGCGCGGAGACCGCCAGGATCCACGAAGAGGCGGACCGGCGGATCGGCGCCCGTCGCCAGCAGCTGGAGCGCCACGTCGAACAGCACGGGTCGATCACCGAGCGGGAGCTCGGGAGCATCGAGCGCGCGGTCGAGGACTACCGGGCCGAGCTGGACCGCTTCTTCGCGCGACTCACGAGCGAGGAGGATCCGACCGAGCTGGCGCGTCTCGCGGGAGCGCTTCCCGCGCCACCCGATCTCGAGGATGTCGGCGGCCGGGCTCGCGCCAAGGCCCTGGACGAGTTCCGCGAGACCGAGGAGGACGACGCCGAGCCGGAACCGGATGCGGCAGCCGACGCCGGCGAGCGCCCCTCGGCGTTCAGCCCCACCGCGAAGGGCCCCGAGCTCGTGGGCGTGATGGCCTCCGATGCAGAGGCCTCCTCGAGCGACGAGGTCGCGGCCGCGGCCGGCACGGATGCGAGCGAGCATCCCGAGGGGAATGGCACGCTCCAGCGCCTCCGCTCGCTGGCCGGGCTGTCGGGACCCAAACGACCGGAATAGGCGACCGACGGTCTCAGGGTTCGGGAGCGGCCCGGTCCTCGATCTCCCAGGTGTGGTCGAGCGCGTGCCAGGCGGACCGCCGGACGAAATAGCGCACGGGCCACAGCGGGGCCCTCCGCCGCGGCGGCGGCGGCTCGCCGCGCACGCGATCGGCAAGCGACTCCCTGACGCGCGCGCGGAGGTCGGCCATCCGCGCCTCCGGGGTCGCATCCTGGAGCGTGCGGTTCTCGCCACCGATCTGGACCAGGTAGGCGCGCTCCGCCTCGAGGACGTGGTCGACGATGGCGTCCAGGTCGCGGCCGCCGCCTCGTGGACCCTTGCGCAGGACGGCGCCGACCGCCGCCTGGGCGGCAGCATCGAAGGTCGTCCAGGTCGCCGACAGGATCGCGATCTGGTGTTGCAGTTCCGTCTCGTCGACGGGCGCTCGATCGCGATCCATCACGCGCGACGGCACCCCGAAATCCGTCCCCCCACTCCCGGGTACGCGCTCGACCACGACCAGGTCATCGGGGCCGCTCGGGACTTCGAGGTCGCCGGCCATCGAGCCCAGCGCCGCGGCATAGCGGGGTCCATAGCAAGCAAGAAGGTCGAGCGCGTCGGCTTCGCCGCGGGCGCCGCGAGCCCAGCCGGGCCACGCGATGGCCGACGCGAACGTGCGCTTCCCGCCGACCTCGATCCCGACCTCGATCGTCATCCGCAGCCACTCTCCCGTGCCGGGCCATCCTACGTCCCGTCCGGTGAGCGATTCGCCGGAGCGTCACCGTTGTAAGCCTGTTGCAAGCGATCGCGGACCCCGCGAAGGCCGCGGACGGCGCTGCTCGCAGGACGCTCCGTGTGCCGGTCACGGAGGGCTCGGGCTGAAACCCATCCTCGTCGTCAATCCGGTGTCCGACGCCGCCTTCGTCGATCTGGCGAACGGGATCATCGCCGAGGAGGTGCCGACACCAGCCGAGCTTCAGGGCCGTCTTCGGGACCGTTACCCGCGGGCGGTGGTCCGACCACGGGTGCTGTCCGGCGAACCCATCGAGATCTGGTACGTGTACCGGGAGGGTCACTGGATCCGGGCCGAGGACCTCGTGGCGGACGGGGGAGGGCCGGAGGGCGAGGCGGGGGACACGGAGGAACCGTCCCATGGCACGTCCGGATGACGACCTGCGCGGCACGACCGAGTCGACGGGGCCGACGTCGACCGGCTGAAATCGAGCACCGCAAGCGGGGACTCGGAGGCACGGCTCCGGAGACCGAGCGCCTGTCTCGCGAGGCGGAGCTGCTGGCCGAACGGATCGCGGGAAAGACGACCGCGGAGCGAGAGCTCGTGGACGAGGCGATCGCCGACCAGGACGGCACCGGACGACGCGCCTGACGCCGCGCCGGGGCGTGATCCGACGCTCAGCGCTTCCCTCCGTCCTCGACGAGTTGGCCGGACTCGGGCCGATGCGACGGGCCGGTGGCGTCCGGCGCCCCACGGTCCTCGCCGGCAGCGGGCAGTCGGACGGTGAATCGGGCGCCGCCTTCGGGGCGATTGGCCACGGCGATCGTTCCGCCATGCTGGCCCGCAATCCACTGCGCGATCGCGAGGCCAAGCCCCGTGCCCTCGGAGCGGGCACCCGGGGGTCGCCAGAAGCGATCGAAAACCCGGTCCAGGTGCTGCGGCGAGATGCCGGGTCCCTCGTCCTCGACGTCCAGGACCGATCCGTCACCGGCGAGGCGGACGCGGACGGTCACCCGGCCCCGGTCCGGTCCGTGGCGGATCGCGTTGTCGAGGAGCAGGACCACGAGTTGACGCAACCGTGCCGGATCGCCGGTCACCATGGCCGGCGCCGGATCCACCTCCAGCTGCACGCCACGCGCTTCGGCGGTCGCCGCCAGCGAGGCCGCCGCATCGGCCGCGACGTCCCCCAGGTCGACCGGGACCCGGAGCAGGCTCACGGCACCCGAGTCCGATCGCGCGAGGAGAAGCAGGTCGTCGACCAGGGACGCAAGGTGCCCGACCTCCGCCCGGATGTCGTCGAGGGCATTGCCGACCGTGGCGACGGGCTCGGTCGCGTGACGCTCCAGGTGTTCCACGCTCGTGCGGATCACCGTGAGCGGTGTCCTGAGCTCGTGACTGGCATCGGCGGCGAATTCGCGCTGGCGGCGCAGTGCGGCCCGCTGGACACCGAGCGATGTCCGGATCGGCACGAGGGCGCGATTGGCGTAGACGACGCCGAGCCCGAGGGCCACCAGAAGCGCCACGATCCCGCCCACGAGGAGGACTCGGAGCGTCACGTCGAGCGTCCGCTGTTCCTCCGCGCGGTCCTGGATGACCTGGACCACGAACGTCCCCGACTGGGCCTGGATCGGGAGGCTCAGCACCCGCACCGGGCGGCTGCCCACCGAGGCCGCGCGGATGTCCTCGGGCGAGCCCGCCTGCGCTGCGGCGACGGCATCCTCGAGCGGGAGCCCTTCCCGGAGCGGGACGCCGCGGGGAAGATTGAGGACCGTCCGGCCGTCGGGGGCGACGAGGAGGCTGACCGTCCCCGACGGGTCACCGAAGGCGAACGCCAGCGCGGGTCCGATCCGGCCGGGTCGCGCGAACTCGCGGCGGATCTGGGCGGCCCGATCCCGCAGCTGGTCAGTCGCGGTGTCAGCCAACGATCGCTGGACGGCGAGGTAGAGGGTCATGCCGACGACGAGGAGGACGAGCAGCGTCACGCCGCCGCTCCACGCGACGAGCCGCAGCCGCACCGTTCGCAGAAGACGGGCGTCGGCGGCCATCGCCGCGTTCTCGGCCGCGTCGGTACCGGCACCGCCCGTGCCCGCGGCGGATCCCGGATCGTCAGGCATGGGCAAGGCGATATCCGACGCCGCGGACGGTCTCGATCCGGCGACCGGCGGCGCCGAGCTTGTCCCGCAGGTAGTGGACGTAGGCATCCACGGCGTTCGGGGTGATCGCGACGCCGTAGGGCCACGCCTGGTCGAGGAGCTGGTCCCGGCTGAGGGTCTGGTCCGGATGTCGCAGGAAGCACTCGAGCAGCGAGAACTCGCGTGGGCTGAGCTCCACGGCGCGGCCGTCGACGGTCACCCGCCGCAGCGTCTCGTCGAGGACGATCCCGTTGACCGACAGCTGGGGCTCGGTCCTTCGGGCGGCGTTGCTGCGTCGTCCGAGTGCGCGGATCCTGGCCGCGAGCTCCTCGTACGCGAACGGCTTGACCAGGTAGTCGTCGGCACCGGCGTCGAGCCCCGTCACCCGATCGCCGACCGTGTCGCGTGCGGTGAGCATGAGCACGGCCACATCGCGGCCGTCCGCTCGCAGCCGCCGGGCGACCTCGAGACCGGACAGGTCCGGCAAGCCGATGTCGAGGATGATCGCGTCCAGCCCCTCGGCGTCCCGGGCGATCTCGAGCCCGGTCTCCCCGTCGGTTGCCGTGTCCACGACGTGGCGGTCCTCCTCCAGCAGGCGGCGAAGGAGCCGGACCAGGCGCGGGTCGTCCTCGACGACCAGGAGGTGCATGAACGGAGCCTAGCGCGTCGTCACGGGACAACCCGAAGGGACTGTTCGGTCTCGGAACATCACGATCCTCCAGGTCGTCTGCCCGCCGGCAGGATCGGCGAACGGTGACGGCACGGGATTCTGGGCATCGATCCTGAGACACGCATGAGAACCGGCTCTCACCCTCGTCTCATGAAGGTCTCAGGAGCCGCCGCTACAACGGCAGCCACCAACCCCACCGTCCGGAGGAGCCCGTGATCCCGTCCAGATCATCTTCATCGCGCCACGTATCGGGCGCCCGAGGCGCCGCCGTCGCGCGCCTGGCCGTCGCGTTGTTCGCGGTCGCGATCGTCGCCGGAGGCGGCTATGGCGCCTGGTACCTGTTCCTCCGCCCGGCCGCTCCGGCTGCGGTCGGCGCGCCAACGCCCGTTGCCCCCTCCAGTGCGTCGCCGTCGGGCACCGCCCCGACCGGCACATCCGCGACGCCCGGGGCCGCTGCGTCCGGGATCGCCGGTGACCTCGCCGGTCGCTGGACCGTCGACCCGTCGGTCGGCTCGTTCGCCGACTTCAGCGGCACGTTCGTCGGCTACCGGATCCGCGAGGAGCTCGCCGGGGTGGGCGCCCAGGAGGCCGTCGGCCGGACGCCCGCGGTGAGCGGCACCCTGACCCCTCGACGGGACGTCGCTGAGCACGGCCGAGATCACGGCGGACCTGTCCTCGCTCGTGAGCGACGACGATCGCCGTGACGGCCAGCTTCGCCGTCAGGCGCTGGAGACCGAGCAGTTCCCGTCGGCGTCGTTCACCCTCAGCACGCCGATCGAGCTCGGATCGCTCCCTGCCGATGGCCAGACCATCCACGTGGATGCCACCGGGAGCCTCACGCTGCATGGGCAGACGAAGGACGTGACCGTCGCCCTCGACGCGACGCTCTCTGGCGACGTGCTCACGGTCACGGGCTCGCTCCCGATCGTCCTGGCCGACTACGGAATCGCCAAGCCATCCTCGTTCCTTGTCCTCTCGGTGGCCGAGGAGGCGACGATGGAGCTCCAGCTCCACTTCCGCCGTGGCTGACGGTGCGTCCGCGCGCCGGATCGGTGGCCGATTCTCATGACTTCCTCAGGGAACCGGCCCATGCTCGGGACCGACGCAGCTTCACCAGCCTCAGCGCCGACCGATGGAGACACGAACATGTCCGAGCCCACGCCGCCCACCGAGCCGACGTCCACACCGCCCATGCCACCCACCGAGCCGACGTTCAGCGACCGGCTCCGCGGCCCCGACGGCCTCCGAATCGGGGCGGTGATCGTCGCTGCCGTCGTGCTTTTCGTGAGCGCCGCGGTCGCGAGCGGTTCGTCGCCCTCCACGAGCCCGGCCGGCGCGACCGCCTCGCCCGGCTCATCCACCGCCCCAGAGACCTCCGGGGAACCGGAGACGAAGGACGGCTGGTTGCGGATCGGCCGTGACGTCGTGGGTGGCCGGTTCGGTGGCCACGGGCTGGGAGTGATCACGATCGCCGGGATCTCGGGCCGCGAGCTGTCCCTCGAGACCGATCGTGGCTGGAGCCGGACGGTCACGGTGGCCGATGGGGTCGAGATCCGCAAAGGTGGCGACGCGATCGCCTTCGGGGATCTGAAGGTGGGCGACCGGATCGCGCTCCGGGAGGAGCGAGCCGACGACGGCACCTGGTCGGTGACCGGGATCGGCGTCCTCCTGCCGACCGTGGGTGGCGAGGTGACCGCGAAGACCGATACGACGATCACGGTTCGGCGCTTCGACGACACCACCGCCACGATCCACGTCGACGGCGACACGACCTACGTCGTGGCCGGACAGGACGATGCGAGACTCGCCGACGTCGAGGTCGGAATGCTGCTCGTCGCCCAGGGCACCGAGCGGTCGGACGGCTCGCTGGACGCCGACATGGTCCGCGCCGGCACCCTTCGACGGGAGATCGGTCGCGGTCGGCTGCCCTGGCCGGGCCGTGGGCCCTGGCGGCCCGACCTTCGGCCGGACCGCAACGACACACCGGAGGCGGGCAGCGTCGGCTGACGGCAGCACGCCCCGCGTTCAGCCCGGGCGGACGCCTCGTGCGTCCGCCCGATCACGTGCCAGCGCAGCGAACGGATCCAGGGCGCCAGGGTTCGCGAGCGATCCGCGGGATGCGGCCTCGTCGGGCGGCGTCCCGGTGAGGATCCGCTTCACCGGAACCTCGAGCTTCTTGCCCGACAGCGTTCGTGGGATGGTCGGCACGGCGAGGATCGCATCCGGCACGTGCCGCGGCGAGAGGTTGCTCCGCAGCTCGCCGGCGATCCGGGCGCGCAGGCCGTCATCGAGTGGCCGGTCCCCGCGCAGCGCCACGAACAGCAGCAGCTCACCAGGCCCGCCGGCGTCATCCTCGAGGTGGACGACGAGGCTGTCCGAGATCTCGGGCATCCCCTCGACGAGCGCATAGAACTCGGCCGTGCCGAGCCGGATCCCGCCACGGTTGAGCGTGGCGTCGCTGCGGCCGGTGATCACGCATGAGCCGCGCTCCGTGATCGTGATCCAGTCACCGTGGCGCCAGACGCCCGGATAGTCGTTGAAATACGTCGCCCGATATCGGCTGCCGTCCGGGTCATTCCACAGCCCGACCGGCATCGATGGCATCGGCGCCGTCAGCACCAGCTCGCCCTGGCGCCCGACCAGGGAACGGCCCGATTCGTCGAACGCTTCCGCCCGCGCGCCCAGCATCCGGCAGCTGATCTCGCCGGCACGCACCGGGAGCAGGGGGACGGGGCCCAGGAAGCCCGTGCACAGATCGGTGCCGCCCGACAGCGAGCCCAGGTGCAGATCGCGCCCGACCGAACGGTAGACCCACCGGAAGCCGTCGGCGGGGAGCGGCGCCCCCGTGGAGCCGACGCCACGCAGGCCGGACAGGTCGTGCTCGACGCCCGGCTCGAGACCGGCCCGCCGGCAGGCCATGAGGAATGGCGCCGACACGCCGAGATAGGTCACTCGGGCCTCGGCCGCCAGCCGCCACAGCGTGCCCAGATCCGGATGTCCCGGATCGCCGTCGAACAGGACGATGGTTGCGCCGACCGTCAATCCCGAGATCAGGTAGTTCCACATCATCCAGCCCGTCGTCGTGAACCACGAGAAACGATCCCCCGGGCCGAGATCGGTATGGAGCGCCAGGGCCTTGTGGTGCTCGAGGAGGATCCCGCCGTGGCCGTGGACGATCGCCTTCGGCAGGCCGGTGGTCCCCGACGAGTAGAGGACGTAGAGCGGGTGGTCAAAGGCGACCTCCTCGAAGCCCGATCGGCCTCCGTCGGCGAGCAGATCGTCCCAGGCGACTGCGCCCGGGATCGTCGCCGCCGTTCCGGGGTCGAGGTAGGAGACGACGACCGTGGCGCGAAGCCCGGGGAGCGCCGCCCGGACGCCAGCCACCTCGGCGGTCCGGTCCACGGCCTTCGAGCCGTAGCGGTAGCCATCCACGACGAACAGAACGGTCGGCTCGATCTGCGCCAGCCGGTCGACCACGCTCCGGGTCCCGAATTCGGGGGCGCACGACGACCACACCCCGCCCAGGCTGGCCGTGGCGAGGAACGCGACCAGCGTCTCCCAGGTGTTGGGGAGGTAGGCGGCGACGCGATCGCCCGGGCGGACGCCGAGCCGTTGAAGGCCCGCCCGGGCCCGGGCGACGGCTTCGCGCAGCCCGGCCGCGGTGAGGGATGCCGTCGGGCGCGTCTGGGAGACCGAGATCACGACCTCGTCCTCGTCGTCGCGGCCTGGCAGGCGCAGCGCGTGACGCGCGTAGTTGACGGTCCGCCCCGGGAACCAGCGAGCGCCAGGCATGGATCGCCCGGCGAGCACGGGACCCGATTTGCCGCCAAGGTCGAGCGCGAAGTAGCCAGCGATCGACGACCAGAACCCGTCGAGGTCGTCGACCGACCAGCGCCACAGGGCCTCGTAGTCGGCAAACGACCGGTTCCGCTCGCGCTCGAGGAACGCGAGGTAGTCGCCGATCCGGGTGTGATCCCGGACGTCGGTCGGTGGCGCCCACAGGATCTCGGGCTCCGGCGTCAACGCACCCGTCCGCCAGCCGGCCTCAGGCCGGCGTCGCGAGCTCCGTGTCCGGCCCGGCGGTGTCGGCTGGCTCGGCCCGGAAGAACGGCCGGTCGCGCCAGCCGAAGACACCGGCCAGGAGGACGGCGGGGACCTGGCTGATCCGGGTGTTGTGGCGGTAGACCTGGTCGTTGTACAGCTCCCGCCGGTCGGCGATCACGCCTTCCAGCCGCTCGATCTCGTCCTGGAGGTCCTGGACGTTGGCTCGCGACCCGAGGTCGGGATAGCGCTCGACGACCGCGAACAGGGATCGAACGGCTGCCGTCGTCGCCTCCGAAGTCGCGGCCTGGTCGGGGATCGACGCGTCCGCGAGGTACGCCGACCGCGCGCGCGTCACGCGCTCGAGGGTGTCGCGCTCGAAGGCCATCAGGTCCCG
>DATBLH010000024.1:0-8369 GCA_036555445.1 Candidatus Limnocylindrales bacterium | reverse complement strand
TCGACGACCTCCTGATCGTGGCCGCCGACGACGACCCGGCCATCCCGGTCCACGCGGCATGGCACCGGATCCTGCTCCACGCCGGCCCCTACGAGATCGCCGGTGAGCTGTCGACGATGCCCGGTTTCGATCCGGGGCGAGCCCTCACCAGGCCCACCGGGACGTTTGTCCTGCTGCGCGACGTCGTGGTTCGCCTTCTCGATCAACCCGATGCCGGCGAGTCCGACCACGCCCACGCGCTCGTCAACCGTTACACCGTGGATGCCGTCGAAGCCGACATCATGCTCGGCTTCTTCTTCCCCGGTGCGCGGATGATGGGTGGGCCAACGGCGGATCCGGCACCGGTGGCCACCGTCGACTCCCCGGCCGCCGTCGACTCCCCGGCCGCCGTCGACTCTCCGGCGGGCGGTGCTCCGGTGACGGCGCCGGCCGCGTCCTAGGCGGCCGCGACCCCTCGCCGGGTCGAGCGTCGACTCCCGCCTCGCGGGCGGTTCCGGTCGTCGTGGCCGCCGCGGGCTGCCGGGGGACCGCCACGCAGCGGCCTCGGCGCGGCTCCGCGCTCCGGGACGAAGCCATCCTCCACGGTCCACGGGATCGCCCGCCGCAGCAGCCGCTGGACGCCACGCAGGAGATCCGCCTCATCGATCGTGACCAGGCTGATCGCGTCCCCGGTCAGCCCGGCTCGTCCCGTGCGTCCGATCCGATGGATGTAGTCCTGCGGGTTCCACGGCAGCTCGAAGTTGACCACGTGCGGCAGCTCCTCGATGTCGAGTCCGCGCGCCGCGACGTCGGTGGCCACGAGCACCCGCAGCTCACCGGTCCGGAATGCCTCGAGCGTCCGCGTCCGTTCCGCCTGCGGCCGATCCGAATGGATCGGCGCGGCATCGATCCCGTGCCGGTCCAGCCACGCCGCGAGGCGTGAGGCGGCCAGCTTCGTCCGCGTGAAGACGAGCACCTGCCGCAGGTCGTGGCGATGGATCAGGTGCGCGAGGAGCGCTTCCTTCCGGTCCCGATCCACGGGATAGACCAGCTGCCGAACGGCCTCGGCCGGCGCATTCCGCCGGGCCACCTCCACGGTCGCCGGATCGTGGAGGATCGTGCGCGACAGGTTGCGGACGTCGTCGGAGAACGTGGCCGAGAACAGGAGGTTCTGGCGTCGGGCCGGGAGGAGCTCGAGGATCCGGCGGATGTCGGGCAGGAAGCCCATGTCCAGCATCCGGTCCGCCTCGTCGAGGACCAGGATCTCGACCTGCCCCAGGCTCACCGTCCGCTGGCCGACGTGGTCGAGGAGCCGGCCCGGTGTCGCGACCAGGATCTCGACCCCGGCCCGCAGCTCCTTGACCTGGGGATCGATGGGGACCCCGCCATAGACGAGCCCGACCCGGAGGGGCACGGTTCGCCCGTAGACACGGGTGGCCTCGGCAACCTGGATCGCGAGCTCGCGCGTGGGGACGAGGACCAGGGCCCGCACCGGGTGGCGGGCCGGGGAGAAGCTGGTGTTCGCGTGCTTGCGCAACCGGTCGAGGATGGGGAGCGCGAACGCCGCCGTCTTGCCGGTGCCGGTCTGGGCCGCCGCGAGCACGTCGCGGCCGCTGAGGACGAGCGGAATCGCCTCCGCCTGGACCGGGGTCGGCTCGGTGTAGCCTTCCTCGGCCACGGTCTGCAGGAGATCGGCCTGCAGGCCGAGTCGATCGAACGTCACCTGATCTTGATACTCCATCGTGCCCGCGGCCTCGGCGCATGCTGCGCGGGCTCGGCAGGCGTGGCTCCCGTGCGCGTGGGCGAGCGCCGGGCCAACTGGTTCGGAGGATAGCCGATCCAGGGTCCTCCTGCGACCGGTGGTGCGGACCGGAAACGGTTTTGGTGCCGTGGTCCATCGGCATCGGGCGATCCCGCCGATCGCGCCACCCGTTTGGTACGAATTCCGGTCGCACGAACGGGAACTGGGTGGCATACTCGGGCCAAGGCCCCCAGGCCGAGCATCGGCACCCACCGAAGACAGGCTGAAAACCGAAGACCGCCGCCCCCACGGCAGGATCCTGTCGGATCGTCGGGTGACCCCACTCGACGGTAGCCACCGGACCGGCTCACCCGGTCCTTGCCCATCGGCGTTCCGTGCTGCTCACGCACGGGTCGTCTTCGGGACCGTCACCGCGCTCATCGTTCCTCCGCTTGCCGTCGGGCGGCTCAACCCACCGTCGCCGCACCCCGCTGTGGCGTTCCGGCAGGGAGGAGGCACGACATTTGCCTGAATACGAAATCGGCGCCCAGAGGGCGTCTCGTCGATCGAACATCCGTGGATCCCGTTCCCGCCACCTCGTTCTGATCCCGCTGATCGCGGCATTCGTTGCCGTCAGTGGTCTCGCCGCCAGCGCGACCCCGGCCCAGGCGGCGGGTCCCAAGGTCGTCGTCGTGGTCGGCCCCTCCCACTCGAACACCGCGAAGTACATCGCGAACGGGCGCGCACTGGCCGCGTACGCGCGGTCGCTGGGAGCCTCCGTCACCGAGATCTACTCGCCGAATGCCACCTGGACACGCGTGAAGGCTGCCGCGCAGGGCGCGAAGCTGTTCATCTACCTCGGGCATGGCAACGGCTGGCCCAGCCCGTACGGCCCATTCCAGCCCTACACCAAGGACGGCCTGGGCCTCAATGCCTCCGCCGGTCACGGGCATGCGAACGTCAAGTATTGGGGCGAGTACTACGTCGCCCGGTACATCAACTTTGCCCCGAACGCGGTCGTGATCCTCAATCACCTGTGCTACGCGTCCGGCAACTCCGAGTGGGGTTCACCGAACCCGACGCGAGCCAGCGCGATCAAGCGGGTCGACAATTTCGGCGCCGGCTTCCTGCGCGCGAACGCCCGGGCAGTCTTCGCCGACGGTCTCCGCAGCCCCGAGTACGTGATCTACGGGCTGCTCCGGACCGACCTGTCGATGAACCGGATCTTCTGGTCGGCCTCGTCGGCGAAGCGGACCTACGCGTTCACCTTCGCCTCGCGGCGCACGCCGGGGATGGGCGCGATCCTGGATCCCTATGCCCCGAACCGCTACTACCGGTCGGTGATCGGCCGGCTGTCGACCACCGCGGCACAGTGGCGCGGTTGATCGACCGCTGACCCGGTTCGCCGCCACCGAAGCCCGGCCGATCGGCCGGGCTTCCTCGTGCCCCGCGTCGAAGGCGTTCGTCCGGCGGCTCCTTCGCACCACAGGTCCGGATCGCGCTGCGCGATATGCAGCGGGCGGGGCTTGACAAATAGAAAGTGCAGTTGCTATAAAGTGAGCACATGGCTCATGAAGTGATCTCCACCTGTCCCGTCTGCTCGAGCGAGCTGGCGGTCACGCGCCTCCACTGCCGCTCCTGTGGGACGACCCTCGAGGGGGAATTCAGCGTCGGCCGCTTCGGACGGCTCGATCGCGATCAGACCGCCCTGCTCGAGAGCTTCCTCCGCTCGCGGGGCAACCTCCGGGACATGGAGCGGGAGCTGGGCATCTCCTATCCCACGGTTCGGGCACGCGTCGAGGCATTGGTCCGCACGCTGGGCTTCGGTCCGCGGAGTGGCGACGAGGAGCCGGATGCCGCCGGCACGGGACCGGCCACGGCCACCACCCGTCAGGCAATCCTCGAACAGCTCGCCCGCCACGAGATCTCGGCCGAGCAGGCAGCGGCCGCGATCCGGGCCCTGGGGACCGGGCGATGACGCAGCCGTCCTTCCCGCCCACGATCGAGCACGAGATCGGTGCCGACGGCGTGTTCCAGGCGCGGATGCACGCGGGTGAGCTGACGATCACCGCCGTCGACGGCGTCGCGGTGCGGGTGACCGAGCTCGATGCGCGCGACCTCGCCGAGCGGTTCGAGGTCGATGCGACCGACGGTGCCCTGACCCTGCGACCACTCGCGCGATTGGGCGAGCTCGGGCTCCAACTCGGCGGCCGGCGGAGCAACCGGATCGCGATCGAGGTGCCCCGGACGGCGACCGTGATCGTCGAGACCGTGAGCGGCGACATCTCGACGAACGGGCTCGCGCGCGAGCAGCGGATCCGCACCTCGTCAGGCGAGGTCCGGCTCGTGGATGCGGCCGGGGCCGTGGTCGTCCAGTCGATCTCGGGCTCGGTCACGGTCCGCGGCGACGCCCGCCTCGACCTCGCTGCCCGAACGGTGAGTGGCAGCGCCGAAGTGGACGCCGCGGAGCTCGATCGGCTGAGCATTGCGACAACGAGCGGCGACATCCGCGTGGCCGGAAGGCTGGCGGGCGACGGACCGTACTCGGTTCGCACGATCAGCGGCGACGTTCGTCTCGACGTCGATCCGGACGTCCAGGTCGAAGCCCGCACCCTCACCGGGCGCGTCCGCTCGGACCGGCCGACCCGGGCGTCGGGCTCAGGTCGCGGGCGGGCCGTCGTCGTCGGTGGGCCCGGCCCGGTGCTCTCGTTCGAATCCGTGTCCGGGAGCCTTCGCGTGGGCGAGCCGGGGCCAGCCCCGACACCGCCGCAGCCACCGACACCGCCGCAGGCTCCGACACCGCAACGTCCACCGGAACCGCAACGTCCACCGGAACCGGATCGTCCACCGGAACCGCAACGTCCACCGGAACCGCAACGTCCACCGGACCCGGCCGAACTGGCCGAAGTCGTCGAGGGGGCCGACGCGCGCCGCCTGGCGATCCTGCGAGCCCTCGAACGCGGCGAGATCAGCGTCGAGGCGGCAGGCCGGCAACTCGAAGGGCTCGACGCCGACGGCGACGAATCCGTGCCGGGCGGGCCGACGAACCATCCGCCGTTCGCGGGCGGCGACATCCAGTCCTTCTCCGACTTCGGAGGCCGGACATGAGCGATCCCCTCGAGCAGGTCCTGCGCCTCGTGTCCGAGGGCAGGCTGACGGCGGACGAGGCCGAGCCGATCCTCGCCGCGCTCGAAGCGACACGCTCGGGTGAGTCGACGAGTGCACCGGCTTCGTCGCCCGACGACCGGGGCGACCGTCCACGGTTCGCACGGATCGAGGTCACCGAGGGCGGCCGCACCGTAATCAACATGCGCATTCCGCTGAACCTCGGGCTCAGTGCCCTGTCATCCATCCCCGGACTCACGCCGGACTCCGCCGCCGACATTCGGGCGGCCTTCGACTCCGGCACCCGCGGCCCGATCCTCGACGTCACCGACGACGGCGGGGACGGCACCCGGATCGTCCTCGAGTAGCCAGGAGAATTTCATGGACCCCACGCAGCCCGTTCTCGTCGAAGACCGAATTCGCGACCTCCGGCGGACCGCCGCCGACCTCCGATTGACCACCCGCCGGGGATCCATGGACCGGCGTCCCGGTCGCGCCCGGCGCGCAGTCGGCGGATGGCTCATCTCGGCCGGCCATCGCCTGACCGGGACGACCGGCCAGCAGCGCCGTGCGTCGTTCGCCCGGTCCTGACTCACCGGACATGACACGACCCACGCTCGGCCGAGCGTGGGTCGTTCGATGGTGTGATGGTGATCCGCGCGGCAGCCTCAGTGGCGCGCGACCCGGATCACCCAGGTCTGCCCGCGCGAGTGTCCGAGCTGACGTTCCCCGATCGGGGAGTGGTGGCGAGGTTGCTCGAACCGCGGGTCGCGTCCGCCGTCATCGGCAGCGGCGAGACGTCCTCGAACGCCCGGTCGCTCCGACCGTTCCCGGTGTGAGGTTGGCGGCGCGCATTCGACATGCTCGGCACCTCTCAGGCCACGAATCCTACTCCCGGGCAATCCCTCCGTCTATCCCTCCGGCGTACCATCAGGCCCATGACCGTCCCCACCAGCCGCCCGGAGCGGCTCTACTTCACCGGCGACGAAGAGGCCGACCGCCTGCTCGTCGACGACCCCTTTGCCCTCCTGGTCGGATTCGAGCTCGATCAGCAGGTGCCCCTCCAGTGGGCGTTCTCCGCACCCCTGGAGCTGCGGCGGCGGATCGGCGACTACGACGCGGCCCGGATCGCGTCGATGGATCCGGAGGCCCTCGATGAGGCCTTTCGCCGACGCCCGGCGCTCCATCGATTTCCCGGCAACATGGCGCGCCGCGTGCGCGACCTTGCCGAGGCCCTGGTCCGGGACTACGGCGGCGATCCCGAGCGCGTCTGGTCGGAGGCGACCGACGGAAAGGACCTCGAGCGCCGCCTCCTCGGCCTGCCCGGGATCGGTGAGATGAAGGCGAAGACCCTGATCGCGATCCTCGGGAAGCGGTTCGGCGTGACGCCGCCCGGCTGGGAGGACGTGGCGCCGCGGCATCCGACGCTTGGCGACGTCGATTCGGACGACGCTCGCGAGCGCTACCAGGCATCGAAGCGCGCCTACAAGGCCGAGATGCGGGCCCAGGGCAAGCGGGTCTAGCCGACGCGATGGCGATTGAGGCAGGCACCCGCCGGGACCAGCTCGTCGAGCGGTATCGGGCGCGGACGCGCCGATCCGGGGAACTGTTCGAACGGGCCATGGCGGCACTCCCGGGCGGCTCGACGCGGACCACCGTGTTCGCCCCGCCCTATCCGCCGTATGTCGAGGCCGGCTCGGCCGCCCGGGTCCGCGACGTCGACGGCAACGAGTATCTCGACCTGCTCAACAACTACACGTCACTGATCCTCGGGCACGCCCACCCGGCGGTAACCGCCGCGGTCGAGCGGCAGCTCCGCCGCGGATCGGCCTTTGCAGCGCCGACCGAGACCGAGATTGCCCTGGCCGAGGAGATCCGGTCACGCCTGCCCTCGGTCGAGCTCCTTCGGTTCACGAACTCGGGGACCGAGGCCACGATGCTCGCCCTCCGCGCGGCTCGGGCCGCCACCGGTCGCGACCTGGTAGCCCGTTTCGAGCGGAGCTACCACGGAACCCACGACCAGGTTTCGGGGGATCGCCGCGGGATCCCGGCGGCGGTCGGGGCGTTGATCCTCGACCTGCCGTGGAACGACCCCGATGGAATCGAACGAACGCTCGCCGGGCGCGAGGCGGAGACGGCGGCGATCATCGTCGAGCCCATCCAGGGCGCAGGCGGACTACGACCGGCGGAGCCAGCCTTCCTTCGCTTCCTTCGCGAGTACACGGCCGCCCAAGGGATCCTGCTCGTGTTCGACGAGATCATCTCGTTCCGGGTGGCACCGGGTGGCGTCCAGGGACGGTTCGGGATCCGTCCGGACGTCACGACGCTGGGCAAGATCATCGGCGGCGGACATCCGCTCGCCGCGTTCGGCGGGTCGGCCGAGGTCATGGATCGATTCGACGCCCGCCGTCCCGATGCGCTGCCACACGGCGGCACGTTCAACGGGCACCCGATCGCGGCGGCCGCGGGCCTCGCGACCCTGCGTGAGCTGACGCCGGCCGCCTATGCACACCTGGCCGCGCTCGGGAGCCGCCTCGCGCAGGGCGTCCGCGCCAGGGCCGCAGCCGCCGGACTGGACGATCGGCTCGCGGTCACCCAGGATGCCTCGCTGTTCGAGGTGAGTCTCGGCGACGTCGACGCGAACCGGGACCTGTTCCTGGGCCTGCTGATCGAGGGCTTCTGGGTGGCGCCACGTGGGATGGGTGCCATCTCGACGCCGATGACCGAGAGCGACGTCGACGCCGTTGCCGACGCCGCCGTCCGGGTGGCTGCGTCGATCCTCGAACGCACGGTATAGGGCGAGCCCGGGCGAAGACCCAGGCTCGTTGCGCTGGTCGGGTGTCAGGTCGAGGCCGTTCGCGGCACCGCTCGTCCGTGAGCCGGACCGGCGGCGGTCGCCGGGTCGACCGTCCCGATCCGGTCCGCCCGGTGCTCGCGGATCAGTCGGAAACGATCAGCCTCGCGGCGTCGCTCGTCCTGGCGCGACCTGACATCGATCGATCGAATCGCGATCCAGGCATCCATCTCCGCCTCCTCAACCGGCCAGCGGCTGGCCGGTCTCGAGGAGCGTCTTGAGGCCCGACAGGATGTACGGCATCCCGCCCGACACCGACTCGTAGGTGGCGCTCCGCGACGCGAACCCGTCGTGGACCACGGTCAGCTTGCACATCCCGGGTCCGGCTTCGTCGATCTCCCAGCTCAGGCGCGTCGGCGCATCGGCCGCCACGTCCTCGTCCCAGCGGGCATCGAACGTCTGGACCAGCCGGCGGGGCGGATCGGCCTCGATCACGGTGCCGGTGATCTGTTCCTCGCCGTCGATGTGGTAGCGGTAGGCGGAGCCGGGCTTCCAATCGGATTCGACGGCGCTCCGGTAGTAGTAGCGGGTGGTGAACTCGGACTCGGTGATTGCCCGCCACAACTGGTCGGGCGTGGTCTTGATGAACACGGTGAACACGGCGGCGGGTGGCGCCTCGGTCGACGGTTCGTGCGGGGCGAGCATCGTGGGTGCCTCCATGAACGCTTTGAGGTCGTTGAGGGCGTCGGC
>DATBLH010000058.1:0-13631 GCA_036555445.1 Candidatus Limnocylindrales bacterium | reverse complement strand
TGGCTGCGCCTCGTGGATCCGGGCGCACCCTCGCCGCTGGCATCGCTGATGGTCGTCGTCGATGGGGCTCGGGAGCGAATGGCCGGGACGGCGGGTGAGGAGGCGGTCGGCCTGCACGCGGAGGGCAACGACGTCGTGGCGGACCTCGACCGGCCCGGCGCCGATTTCCCCGCGATCGTCTCGGGTGCGTCATTCGGGATCGTCCCCAGCGGCGTCGGCACCGACCCGGCAGCGCTCACCCCCGATGGCTTCGTCGGCAGCGGCGGCTACATCCTCGCATCGCAGGCACGGGGCACCACGACGCTGCGGGCCAACGATCACTACTGGGCGGGGCCGCCGGCGATCGCCACGGTTCGGATCACGACCGACATCGGGGATCGCAGCCCGGTCGAGGCATTCGCGGACGGCGAGCTCGACTACGTCGCGATCGGACAGGCGGATGCTGGGTGGATCGCCTATGACGCCGCACTCGGGCCGTCGTTGCGCGAGGTCCCCTCGTTCACCGTCGAGTACCTGGGGTTCGACACCACGAGGCCGCCGTTCGACAAGCCCCAGGTCCGCCAGGCGATCGGCATGGCCGTGGACTGGCAGCGGATCGTCAGGCTGGCCACCCCCGACGACGCGACCCCGGCGACGAGCTTGGTGCCGCCCGCGATCCCGGGGCGCGGCGATGGATCGTTCCTTCCCGCCCACGATCCGGATGGCGCCCGGCGGCTCCTCGCCGACGCGGGCTATCCGGGTGGACGGGGATTCCCGGCGGTGACCTTCCTCAGCGGCGGAACGGCGTACGCCGATGGTGTCCTCGCCGACCTCGATCGCGAGCTCGGCATTCGTCCCTCCTACCGGACGACGGACTTCGACACCTTCTTCGACCGCCTGGACACGGAATCGCCACCGATGTGGACCCTGGGCTGGGTCGCCGACTACCCGGGTCGCAACGACTTCCTGGGCGTGCTCCTGGAGACCGGCGCCACGAACAATTACGGCCACTGGTCGTCTCCGGAGTTCGACGCCGCCATCGCCGACGCCGGCTCGACGCTCGATCCAGACCAGGCCGCGGACGCCTACGACCGAGCCGAACTCGTCGTCCAGCGGGACGTGCCGGCGGTGCCGCTGGCGTACGCGCGGAACTGGGCGCTCGCCCGCGATGGACTTCTGGGCGCGGGCTCGAATGGTCTCGGGATCCTCCGGATGGCCGGACTCGCGTGGGCGCGATGATCTCACGAGGCCGCGCGTTCGCCGGGCTCGCGTCGACCGTGGCGCTGCTCGCGCTCCTCGGCGGCCCCGTGACGGCGACGGCGGCCACCCTGAACGTCAGCTTCGGAGCAGCCCGCGCCACACCGACCTACGGCGAGGGGATCGCCTTCACCCAGGACGTTGACCTCGCATCGGTGCCCCGGCGGGTCGAGCTGGAGGTGACCTTCCCGGGAGGACCCGGTGCGTTCCTGATCGAGGTCCCTGCGCCATCGGCCGCCGGCAGCCAGGAGTTGCGATACGAGTACAACGTGCTGACCGACGGTCACATCCTCCCCAATACCCGCCTCAGCGCGCGCTGGGTGGTGACGTTCGGGCCGCCAGGCTCGCCCGTGATCGAGACCAGCGAGCCCGTGTCGATCCTCTACCGCGACACCCGCTTCCAATGGCGAACCCGCGAGGGGGCCATCGTCCGCGTCCACTGGTACGAGGGTGACGACGGGTTCGGTCGCCGCGCGCTCGACATCGGCGAACGCGCCGTCCGCGAGACCGCCGAGTTGCTGGGCGTCGAGGAGCGACAGCCGATCGACTTCTTCATCTACGCCGACGAGCGCTCGTTTCGCGAGGCGCTGGGGCCCGGAACCCGCGAGAATGTCGGCGGCCAGGCGAACGCGGAGATCCGGACCCTGTTCGCACTCGTCCGTCCGGCCGAGATCGACCAGGCCTGGGTGGGAACGGTGATCCCGCATGAGCTCGTCCATCTCGTGTTCGACACGGCAGCGAACAATCCGTACCACTTCCCACCCAAGTGGCTGAACGAGGGCCTCGCGGTGTACCTGTCACAGGGCGTGGAGCGGGCGGACCGCGACGCACTGGAGGCCGCCGCGCGGAACGGTGAGCTGATGCCGCTCGACGCGCTGACGGGCAACTTCCCGACCACCTTCGATCGGTTCTCCCTCGCCTACGCCGAGAGCGCGTCGGCCGTGGACTTCCTCGTCCGCGAGCACGGCCGCGATGCCCTCGTGGGGCTGATCCGCTCCTATGCGAACGGCATGACCGACGACCAGGCGTTCAACCAGGCGATCGGACTCGACGTGGCCGCATTCGACGCCGCGTGGCGGGCCGGGCTGGGCGCTGCCGAGCCGGCGGCCCACGGTCCGCGTCCGGCTCCATCAGGTCCCGTGCCACCCGGGTGGGATGCTCCCGGCGCCGTTTCCTCGGCCCCGGCCGCCTCCGCGAGCTCGCCCGCCGGATCGTCCGCGCCGCCGGTCATCCCGACGGGATCCGGGCAGTCGGACGACACCGGCGCGCTGATCCCGCTCGGCGTTCTCGCTGGCGCACTCCTGACCCTCCTCGTTCTTCGCCGCGTCCGTGCCGGCGGGCCGCCCTCGTGAACCTCGCCGTCCGACTCCGGTCGATCCCGTCCTGGCAGGTCACGCTGGGGATCGCCCTGCTTGCCCTCGGCTTCCTGATCGCCGCGCAGCTCGCGTCCGAGGGGCCGCGGATCCGGTACACGACCCAGGAACGACCACCCCTGGTCGAGACGGCCGAGGACCTCCAGGCCCGGCAGGAGGAGCTCAAGACGCGGATCCTGGAGCTCCGTGCCCAGATCTCCGAGCGCGAAGGCAGGACGACCGGGTCCCAGGAGCTCGTCCGTGAGCTCGACCAGGCCCTGGGCACCGCCCGGGTCGCGGCCGGCCTGATCCCACTCGCCGGAACCGGGTTGGTGGTGCGTCTCGATGACTCGCCGGACCCGATCGCGGCCGGGACCAGCGAGTCCGACTACCTGGTCAGCGCGGCCGACCTGCGGGCCGTCGTGGAGGAGCTGTGGCTGGTCGGCGCCGAGGCAATTGCCGTCAACGGCGAACGAATCACCACCACCACCGCGATCATCGACATCGGGCCCTCGATCCTCGTCAACTCGGCGTATCTGGCGCCGCCGTTCCAGGTCACCGCCCTCGGTGCGCAGGATCTGTACGACCGGCTGACGTCCTCGGAGGGCTATCTCGACTTCGTCCAGGCGAGGGTGGCCACGTTCGGGCTTCAGGTCTCCTACGCGGAGCTGGAGCAGGTCGAGATCCCGGCGTTTGCGGGCACGGTCAGCCTGCGCCACGCCCAGGTGGTGGGCGACGGTCCGGCCGCGAGCGCTCCCGCGGGAGGCGGTTGAGGATGCGATCGCGGCGGAGCCAGCTGACCGTGACCGTGGTCGCGTTCGTGCTGGGCATGCTCCTCGTCGCGCAGGCTCGGTCGCAGACCACGGACCCCGGTCTCGCCGCGCTGTCGGCCCAGGACCTGACCGTGCTCATCGCCAACCTCGACACCCGCAACGAGCAGCTCCGATCCGAGGTCTCGACCCTGGAACGCGAGCTCGCTGAGCTTGCCGACGCCGACGCCCGCGGCGACTCGTCGGTCGACGCGATTCGCGAGGACCTCGCGAGGGTCCGCGCCTGGGCGGGCCTCGAACCGGTCAGCGGTGGCGGCGTCCGGCTCCTGATCGACGGGCCGATCGACGGCGCAACCGCGGAATACCTCCTCAACGAGCTGCGGAACGCGGGCGCGGAGGCGCTGGCCGTGGGCGGAATCCGGGTCGTCCCGGGCGTGGTGGTGGCCGGGCCGGCAGGGGCCCTGACCGTCGACGGCCGAGCACTCGCGGATCCGTTCGAGATCGAGGCGATCGGGGCACCCGAGATCCTGACCGGCTCGCTCACCCGGATCGGGGGCCCGATCGCCCAGCTGGCGGCGACGAATCCCGACGTCCTCGTCTCCGTGAGTCCCGTCGACCAGATGGGGCTCCCGGCAAGCGACCGCGATCTGGTCCCTGCGAACGGCCGCCCAACCCTCTGATACCCTCGCGGCCGATGGCCGACCGACCGGTGCTCGAGCTCCTCCTGGGCGACGTCGTCCGGCTCCGGCGAGCCCACCCGTGCGGCGGTGACGAGTGGCAGGTCGACCGTCTGGGCGCCGACATCGGCCTTCGCTGTCGGACCTGTGGACGCCACGTGCTGATCGAACGGCGCACGCTGGAACGTCGGCTGACCGGGTTCGTGAGTCGAGGTGATGCGGCCCTGTCCGCCGCGGTCGAGCCGCGCGGATCGGCGACGTGACCGCGGCGCCCGGCCGCCCGGAGGAGGGGACGGGGGCGCTGGCCGTCCTCTCGAACCGGCCCTTCCTGCTCCTGTGGCTCGCCCAGGCGACCACCCAGATCGGCGGCAACATGGTCCTCTACGGGCTGACGGTCATCGTCGTCCGGTCGACCACCTCGAATGCCGCCGTCAGTGCGCTGTTCCTGACGTTCCTCCTGCCGGCCGTTCTGCTGTCGGCCGTGGCGGGCGTCTACGCGGATCGGATCGATCGTCGCGTGATCCTCGTGGTCACCAACGTGATCCGGGCGGTGGCGTTCGTCGCGATCTTCCTCGTCGGCGACAACCTGCTGGCGATCCTGATGCTCAACGTGTTCGTCTCGATCGTGAACGTGTTCTTCACGCCGGCCGAAGGCGCGATGATCCCGCACGTCGTCCCGCGCCATCAGCTGGTTTCCGCGAACGGCATCTTCACCCTGACGCTGAATGCCGCGTTCATCGTTGGGTTCGCGCTGCTGGGTCCGGTGGTCGCGAAGATCGCCGGGCCGCAGGGATTGATCCTGTTCGTGGCGGTCCTGTTCCTCATCGCGGCGGCGTTCTGCTTCACCCTGCCGCCGGCGCCACCCACGTCGGAGCCGGTGAGCGCTCGGCGAGCCGTCTCCGATGCCGAGCAGGCGATGGAATCGACCTTTGCCCAGCTGCGGGAAGGCCTCGGCTACATCCGCGCCCACCGGAACATCAGCTGGTCGCTGATCTATCTCGGCATCGCCGCCTCGCTCACCGGCGTCCTGGGCGTCCTCGGCCCGGACCTGGCGCGCGAGACGCTGGGCCTCGCCTTCGAGGATTCGGTCGTCGTCATCCTCCCGCTCGGCTTCGGCATCGTGACCGGGATCCTGTTCCTCAACTCCTATGGCCGGTTCCTGCCGCGACGGCGGGTCATCGAGTTCGGGCTGATCGGTCTCGGCATCCTGCTGGCGCTCCTCTCGGCGGCTGGCACGATCAGCCAGATCCTCCAGCGCTCGGCGACCGTCATCGACCTGTCCGCAGTGACCTCGCTGCTGGCCGTGGTGGTCGGGATCGCGCTCCTCGCGGGCATCTGCTACGCGATCGTGGCGATCCCGTCGCAGACCCAGCTCCAGGAGGATCTCCCGGAGGACGTGCGGGGGCGGGTGTTCGGCGTCCTCAACATGCTGCTCTCGGTCACGAGCATGGTCCCGATCATCGTCGTGGGCCCGATCTCGGACGTCGTCGGGACCACGGCGGTGGTGGTCGCGTGTGCGGTTCTCATCGCGGCATCCGGCGTGATCTCCGTCCTCCGGCGCGGTCCACTCCAGCCACCGGAGCGGCTGGCGACGGCCAAGACGGCGATGCCCGGGGTGACGGCGGATCCGATGGGCGTGGCCCAGCACGATCCGCGGGCGCGCGACGACGGCGCTTCACGTCGGCCGGCCGCCGCGGTGCCGAGCGAGGACGATCTGGCACGGTGAGCCGGGTTGCCGTGGTGTTCACCGGCGGCACGATCAGCACGATCTTCGACCCGGCCGCCGGCGGCAATGTGCCGACCCTCGATGGCGCGGCGATCCTCGCCAGGACGCCGGGGCTGGACACGATCGCGGACGTGACCCCGATCGATCTCGGACGCACGCCGGCAAGCCACCTCACCTTCCGGGACCTGGGCCGGATCGCGGGCACGATCGGCGACGCCCTGTCCGATCCGGGGGTCGAGGGTGTGGTCGTCGTCCAGGGAACGGACTCGATCGAGGAGACCGCATTCTTCTGGGATCTGGTCCTCGATTCTCCGAAACCGGTCGTGGTCACCGGTGCCATGCGTTCGGCCTCGCAACCCGACTACGACGGCCCGCGGAACCTCCGCGATGCCGTGCGATGTGCCGCCAGCCCGGAGCTGCGGGACGCGGGTGTGGTCGTCGTGCTGGCCGGGCACGTGGACGCGGCGGACCTCGTGGTGAAGGCGAATGCAACCGCACTGGACGCATTCCGATCGCTCGACGGGGATCCGGTGGGAAGGGTCGTGGACGATCGCGTGGAGCTGACGGGTCGCGGGCCGCGACGCCACGTGGAGCTGGGCGACCCACCCGAGGACGTGCACCTGATCACGGCGACGGTCGGGATGGACGGCCGGCTCGTGGACGCGGCGATGGCTGCCGGGGCAGCCGGGTTCGTGGTCGCGGGAACGGGCTCGGGGAATACCTCGCCAGGTCTGCTGGCGGCCGCAACGCGCGCGATGCGGGCCGGGATGCCCGTCGTCCTCGCCTCGCGCTGCCCATCCGGTGCCGTCGAGCCCGCGTATGCGTTCCCGGGCGGCGGTCGGACGTGGCTCGACGCAGGCGCGATTCTTGCCGGTCACCTGTCGGGGCCCAAGGCGCGCGTGGCCCTCGCCCTCGGGATCGGCGCCGGTCTCGATCGCGACGGTCTGGCCGCCTTGCTCGCGGATCCGGTCGCGTGAACGGCGCTGCCGGCAGCCGCGCCGACCTGCTCGTCACGGGTCGCGTGGCGACGCTCGCGGGTGGCCGCGCTTCCGGGTTCGGCTGGCTGGAGGCGATCGCGATCCATGACGGCCGTGTCGTGGCCGCAGGATCCGCCTCCGACGTCGAAGGACTGACCGACCCTGGGACTCACCGCCTGGCACTCGAGCCGGGTGAGGTCGCCATCCCCGGCATCATCGACGCCCATCTCCACCTCGCCGAGCGTGGCATGGCCGCTGACCGGGTCAACCTCACGGAGGCGGCAACCCTGTCCGATGGGCTGGAGATCGTCGCCGGCGTGGCGAGCCGGGTCACAACGGGCGGCTGGATCCAGGGCCACGGCTGGCTGGCCGATCGGTGGGGTGGCTGGCCGACCGCCGACAGAATCGAGGCGGTGTCGGCGGGTCACCCGGCCGCGATCTGGGCCCACGATCACCATGCGATCTGGGCCAACGAAACCGCGATCCGCCTTGCCGGTCTCGACGCGACGACCCCGGATCCGCCGGGCGGTGCGATTCGACGGCTCGAGGACGGACGACCGGCGGGAGTGTTCCACGAGGCGGCGTCACGGCTGATCACGAGCCGGATCCCGCCCCCAAGCGCAGACGAGATCGCAGGTTCGATCGGGCCGCTCGTCGAACAGCTCCTCGCGCACGGTGTGACCGGAGTCCACGATCCGGGTGCCCTGTCGCTGCAGGCGGGCCTGGGGCCGGCGATCGACGCCTATCGCGGGCTGGCCGCGACCGGCGGCCTGCGGATCCGGATCCACGTCTGCGTCCGCGAGGAGCAGCTGGACGCGGCACTCGAGGCCGGGCTCCGCAGCGGGCGGCCGATCGAGGCTGCGGACGACGGCGTAAGGCTCCGATTCGGGTGGCTCAAGCTGTTCGCCGACGGGACGCTCGGGTCTCGCTCGGCCTCGATGCTCGAGCCGTTCGAGCCCGAGCCCGACGGGTCACCGCAACCCGGCGATGGCCGCGGCCTGTGGATGACCGAGCCCGAGCGCCTGGTCGAGCTCGTGCGTCGCGCCGCGGACGCCGGGATCGGGTGCCTGATCCATGCGATCGGCGATCGCGCGGTGCGGGTGGCACTCGACGCCCTGGAGCCCGTCGCCGGCGCGACGAGACCGGTGATGCCGCGACTCGAGCACGTCCAGCTGGCCACGGAGGCCGACGTCGGGCGATTTGCGCGCGCGGGGATCGCGGCATCGGTCCAGCCGATCCATCTGCGTTCCGACGCGGAAGCCGCCCGACGCCTGTGGGGTGCGCGCGCCGAGCACGACGGCTACCGGCTCCGTTCCATCCTCGAGACGGGCGCCATCCTCGCCTTCGGGACCGACGCCCCGGTGGAATCGATCGACCCATGGCCCGGGATCGAGATCGCGGTCACGCGCCGGAGCCGGTCCTGGCCCGGCGAGGACCGGTTCGGCGCCAGCGAGGCCCTGTCGGTCGCCGACGCGCTCCGGGCCGCCACCGTGGGACCGGCGACCACCGCCGGGACGCCCGATCGCGGACGGCTCGTCCCGGGTTCGGTCGCGGACGTCGTCGTCATTCCGGCCGCGGCGCTCGAAGGCCCGGTGGAGCCCGGCGGCCTGCTCGGCCGCGTCCGGCCCCGCCTCGTCCTCGTCGATGGCGAGGTCGCGTTCGAGCGCTGACCCCACGAGTCAGGCTGTGCGGAGCTTCCCCAGCGCCTCGGCGAACAGCCCGTTGAGGATCCGGGACGTCGATGGGAAGGCGTGGATCGTCTCCGCCAGCACGTCCACCGGCACCCGTGCCTTGATCGCGAGCACGCATTCGTGGATCGCCGCCGACGCGTCGGGGCAGGCCATCGCGGCCCCGACGAGCTCGCGACTCGCTCGATCGACCACGATCGTCACGTGGCCGGTCTCGGCCTCGACCGAATAGCCCTTGGCCGTCGTGGGGAAGGCGGACACGATCTCGAACGCGTCGACGCCCTGCTCCTGCGCCTGCTCCAGCGTCAACCCCACGGACGCGGCCTCCGGATCGGTGTACGTGGCCCGTGGCAGGGCCCGGTAGTCGGGGGTGACGGTATCGCCCAGCGCCATCCGGACCGCGAGCTCACCCTGATAGTGACCCTGGTGCGTGTGGAGCTCGGGTCCCGCCACGTCGCCCACCAGGAACAGGCCGTCCGCGACCCGCAGGCGCCCGTCGCGCGGGATCGCGTCCCGATCTGCCGTGTCGAGGCCGAAGTGCTCGAGGCCGAGGCCACGGAGCGGAAGGTCGCGACCGACCGCGAGCAGCACCTTGTGACCCTCCACCCGCGTCCCGTCGTCGAGGTCGATCACGTGAGCGCCGCCGGTGCCGGCCCCGGCGCGCGCGGCGACGGCACGGCTCCCCGTCCGAACCGTGACCCCGTCCTTGCGCAGCGCGAACGTGACCGCCTCGGCATTCCGTGGATGGTCCTGCGGCAAGAGTCGCGGCCCGGACTGGACGATCGTGACCGGAACGCCGAACCGGGCGTAGACCTGCGCAAGCTCACAACCCGTCGGACCTCCGCCCAGGACGAGCAGGCTCCGTGGAAGGTCGCGGGTGAGGGTCGCCTCGCGGTTCGACCACACGTCGGCGCCGAGGTCCGGCAGGCCGTTGAGCGGTGGCACCCTGGATGTGGAGCCGGCGGCGACCACGACGTTGCGTGCACCGAGGTCGTGGCTGACATCGTCGTGGCGCACGCGGACCTGGCCGCGACCGACGATCGTGGCCTCACCGCGGTAGACGGCCGCACCCGCATCTTCGAGGGATTGGACGTGGGACGTGTCGTCGGGCTCGTCCGCATCCTCGGACCGGTTGACCATGTAGTCGCGCCGGGACGAGGCTCGCGCCCAGTCGTCGCCCAGGCAGAGGTGCCGCGCAGCGGAGTTGAGCAGGGACTTCGACGGCACGCAGCCGATGTGCGGGCACGAACCACCGAACCACAGGCGGTCCGCGATCGCGACGCTGGCGCCGAGCGCTCGTGCCTTGTGCGCCGCGGCTTCCCCCGCCGGACCGGCGCCGATGACGACGAAATCGAAGGTGTCCATGCGTTCCTCGCGGTGGGCGGTTACTCGCGCTGGGCGTTGGTCACGGCCAGCCTAGGTGCTGCGCTGTCGCTGCGCCTCGTACAGGAGGATGCCCGCGGTGACGGACACGTTGAGACTGTCGGCCACGCCGTGCATCGGCAGCCGGACCGGGATGACGTCCTCGCCCGCCCAGCCACCGGACAGCCCGCTGGCCTCCGAGCCCAGGACGATGGCGACGGCGCCGCGCAGATCGACATCCGGGTAGGCCACCGGCGCGTCGACGCGGGCCGCCACGATTCGGATGCTGCGCTCGCGCAGGAACGCCCGGACCTCGCCCGCGGCCCCGACTCCGATCGCGACGCTGAAGGCGGTCCCCAGGCTGGCCCGGATCACATTCGGGTTGAATGGATCCGTTCGAGCGTCGGCCAGGAGCAGCGCATCGGCACCGGCCGCATCGGCCGTCCTCAGCACGGCACCCACGTTGCCCGGCTTCTCGACCGCCTCCAGCACGACCAGCAGGGGGTGCCCCGGCAGGCGGAGGTCCCCGAGGGCGATGGATGGTGCCCGGACGACCGCGACGGCGCCGTCTGCTCGATCGCCGTACGCGAGCCGATCGATCAGCGTGGGCGCAACCGCGGTCCAGCCGGGAACGCGGTCGAGGAGCGACCGGCATTCGGGCGTGGTACATCGCTCGGGCGCTGCGAACAGCTCGACGACGTCGATCCCGGCGCGCAGCGCCCGATCGATCTCGCGGACGCCGTCCACGATCGTGAGCCCGGTGCGCTCGCGATCGCGCCGCTCCCGGAGCGAGAGCGCCGCCTTGATTCGCGGGTTCGCCGCGCTCGTGAGGACCGTCACGTCCCGGCCCAGCGAGCGTAGGCACCCAGTCGCAACCGCACTCCGGAGCGAGCGTGAAGCTCGAGGTACCCGGACGCCGCGCCCGGGCCGATCGCCGTCTCCAGCATCCGCTCGAGTCGAGCCGGACCGTACTCCGGGGTGTGTGACGTGAGGAGGACGAAGCCGGAACGGGCGACGATCGCCGCGCACGACTCGAGCAGGGGTTCGAGGTCGCGGTCCACGCTCCAGCGGCGGGTACCACCGCCGTGTCCGTAGGTCGGTGGGTCGAGGACGATCCCGGCGTAACGTTTCCCACGTCGTCGCTCGCGTCCCACGAAGGCGGCCGCGTCATCGACGATCCAGCGGACCGGGGAACCGCCGAGACCGGATCGCTCGGCATTCGACCGCGCCCACACCACGGCCGTCCGGGCGGCATCGACGTGCGTTACCGGTGTCCCGGACGCGGCCAGCGCGAGCGTGGTCGCGCCCGTATAGGCGAACAGGTCGAGGACGCCGCCGTCGGTGGACCGATCGGCGAGCCAGGGCCACATCGCGGCGTGCTCCGGGAACACGCCGACCTGGCCGCCGTCGGCGGGTCGGAGCTCGAGCACGAGGTCGTCGACGCGGTAGAGCCACGGGTCGGGTGGCGGAGCGCTCCACTGCCAGCCCGTCGCTCGATCGAACATCGCGTGGGCGCGTCGCCACCGCCGGCCGTCGAGCCTCGGTCGATCGATCGCTCCGGGGGCCGGGCGGTCCACGATCACGCCGCCAAAGCGCTCGAGTCGCCGGCCGTCGCCCGCGTCGAGGAACTCGTAGTCGGACAACGGGTCGGACACCGCATCATCTTGCCCTGCAGCTTCGCCCGCGTGGGCACGAACACCGAGAACCGGGGAGGGGGCGTGGGCCGTATCCGCTGGCATGACACGCTTCACGCGGATGATCCTCGCGGTCCTGATCGCGCTGTCGATGGTCGCCTGCACCCAGCCTCCGGCCGGTGGCGGGCAGTCGGCGGCCCCGAGCGAGGGCGTCCCGGGCTACTGATCCGGTCCCGGGAGTCCACCCGGATGGACCGCGCGGTACGTCCGGCCGATCGATCATGGGACGTCGGCGGGATGGGCCGCCGGCCGTGGCGCGGCGAGGATCGGTCGCATGGCCCTCCCTCGCCAGTACGACCCGCAACTCCTGGCCGTGCCGCAGATCCTGTACCTCGACGGCACGACCGCGGCAACGCCACTCGCGGGCTGGCGCTCGCGCTCGGCTGATCGGACGCCAGCCTTGCAGGTCGTCGGACGGCAGCCGCTCCAGACCGCCGGGATCCTGGCGGCGCTCTCGATCGCGCTCGACCTGACCGAGGGGCAGCTCCCAGGTCACGCGCTCCGGACGTGCTTCATCGCGAGTCGCCTGGGCGACGAGATGGGGCTGCACCGGGCCGACCGATCGGCACTGTTCTTCGCCGCGTTCCTCAAGGACGCGGGGTGTTCCACGAATGCCGCCGCCGTCAGCCGGATCTTCGGCGGCGACGACATCGAGCTCAAGCGCGAGCAGGCGACGATCGGACGTTCCCTCGTCGCCTACGCCGCATTCGCGATACGGAACCTTCCCGCCAGCGAGCCGCTCCCGCTGCGGCTCCGGCGCCTGGTTCGTCTGGCCCTCCAGGGCAACCGCGAGCGCAAGCTCGTCGAGCAGGCTCGCTGCGAACGGGGCGCGGACATTGCGCGCAAGGCGGGGTTCGGACCGGATGTCGCGACTGCGATCCGGGACCTGCACGAGCAGTGGGACGGGCGTGGCGAGCCGCGCGGCCTCAAGGGCGCGGCGATCGACCCCTTGGCCCGGGTGCTCGCGGCGAGCGCGGCCCTGGACGTGTTCATGACGACGAAGGGCGCGGAGACCGCCCTCCGCGTCCTGGCGAGCCGCGCCGGCGGCTGGTACGACCCGGACGTGGTCCACGCCATCCAGCGTGCGACCGAGCGCGGCCTGCTCGAGGACCTGGCCGCTCCGGGGATCTCGGAGCGGACCCTCCAGCTCGAGCCGGACGCCACGGCGCGGTCGTCCGACGAGGACGACGTCGACCGCATCGCATCGGCGTTCGCCGACATCGTCGATGCCAAGAGCCCGTTCACGGGTTCGCACTCGCAACGGGTGGCCGGGATCGCCGAGGCCCTGGCGGAGACCCTCGAGCTCCCGGTTCCGGACCGGGTCGACGCACGACGCGCCGGCCTGCTCCATGACATCGGCAAGCTCGGCGTGCCGAACACCATCCTCGACAAGCCCGCCGCGCTCGACGAGGCGGAGTTCGAGCAGATCCGTCGCCACCCGGAGCTCACCCGCCGGATCCTTGCCCCGATCCCAACGTTCGATCGCGTCGCGGAGCTCGGTGCCGCCCACCACGAGCGACTCGACGGGCGCGGCTACTTCCGCGGCCTGGCGGCCCCGGAGCTCAACCTGGGAGCGCGGATCGTCGCGGTCGCCGACGTGTTCGAGGCGCTCACCGCCGACCGACCCTACCGGGCCGCGATGTCACGGGCGCAGGCCTTCGAGATCCTGGCCGCCGAGACCGGCGATCACCTCGCCTCGGAGGTCGTCGACGCGCTACGCGACGTCGTTTGAGCGGTTCCCGTCCGCCTTTGGCCGAGCTTGTGTTGACGCCTCGCCGGCCGCGGTGAGCCGACGGGGCACGATCCCGATCGTGATCTCATCGATGTCGTCCACCGCACCCAGACCGGGTGCGAGGTCGTAATCGATCCCGGCGGGGTCGACAGCGGGAACGGACGGCTCGGACCGCCCTGGAGGCTCGGTGACGCTCGGTCGACGCGTCATCGCAGCCCCTCGCGCGCCTGAAGCATGGCCACCTCCCTGCGTGTCCAGCGGCGTTGGATGGGCAGGTTAGAGCAGTCCATCCGGGTGGTCCATAGGCAATCCAGGGAGCAGATGGAGCTTGGACGTCATCCCGAGGTGTCAGGAAGCTCGACTGCCGCGCAGCTGACCCGGTTTTTGCTCGTCCGGCCCCGCTGCTTCGATCGCCGC
>DATBLH010000025.1:0-12861 GCA_036555445.1 Candidatus Limnocylindrales bacterium | reverse complement strand
GCGAGCCGGCGTTCGGGGAGGGCGGCCGGCGGTCGGAGGCGGCCGGGCCCGCGACGATTCAACCCGAGGGCCAGCTCGGACGTCTCGACGACCGGCCCGCCGAGGCCGGCCGGAGCCTGCGGCGCGACGCGGGCGACCGTGGCCCGCGGCGTGACGGGGGCGATCGCGGCCCGCGGCGCGACGATCGGGGCCCCCGCCGGGAAGATCGGGGCCGTCGTCCGGCGCAGTCGGCGCTCAGCGCAAGCGAGGCCGCCGAGGTTGCCGCCGCACGCGGCTCGCTGTCGGCGGAGCGCGCGGAGCTCGAGGCCGCCGAGGCCTCGCCCGAGGCTCTCGCCGCGGGCCGGGAGATCCTGGAGGAGCTGATGCGTCACCTCGGGTTCGAGGTCCGGGTCGACCTCGAGACCGGCGAGACGAGCCGGCTCAACGTCGTCGGCGACGGTGAGGAGAAGGACGCGCTCGGCGCCCTGATCGGCCGCAAGGGCGAGCGACTGTCGGCGCTCCAGCACCTCGTCAATCTCATGCTGTCGCGGCGGATGGGCGGCTGGACGCGCGTCCTCGTCGACGTCGAGGACTACCGCGGCCGGCGGGAGCGCCAGCTCCGCGACCTCGCGATGCGGGCCGCGGCGCGGGTCGTCGAGACCGGCAAGATGCTCCAGCTCGAGCCGATGCCAGCTCTCGAGCGCCGCTGGGTCCACATCGCCCTCCGTGAGAACGCGGACGTGGCGACCCAGTCGATCGGCGAGGAGCCGAACCGGCGCATCGTCGTCCTGCCCCGCGAGGGCTAGCCGAAGGTCCCGGCCCCTGCCGGGACCCGACGTTTGGCAACGTGCGATCGGCGGCCCCGGCGTCACGATCGGGACGCCTGATGCGTCCCTGTGCCCGTCCCGACGGGGACGTTCACGGATTCCCCCATGCCGTGCTGCTAGACCTCGCTGGTAGGATGTCCGCCCCAAATGACCACGGCCACCGATAGCGCGCCTCTCGCGGCGCCCGCAGCCCGCACCTCCGACCGGGGCCGGTTCCTCCTGGCCTTCGCGGCCGGGCTGGCCGCCGTGCTCCTGCTCGGCTCTGGCGTGCTCTATGCGTTCGACCGCCAGTACGAGGGCCGCATCCTGCCGGGCGTTCACGCCGGCTCCGTCGATCTCTCCGGCCTGACCCCGACCGAGGCACGCTCGCGGCTCGCGGCGGCATTCGGGTCCGTGGGCGACGGCGAGCTCGTCCTCGAGGCCGGCGACCGGACCTTTCCCGTCCCCTACGCGAAGGTCGACCGCCGGGTCGACGTGGACGGCCTCGTCGAGGCGGCGGCGTCGTTCGGCCGCTCGGGCTCGCCGCTCGACCGCCTCGTCGGCAATGCCCGCACAGCCCTCCGCGGCGTCGATATCGTCCCCCGGGTCGTCCTCGACGAGGCGGCCCTCGCCGGCGAGGTGGAACGCGCCGCGGCGTCGCTCGATCGGGCGCCCGCGGACGCGTCGGTCGCGCTCGGCGAGGCGGGCTTTGAGCTGGCGAAGGGCACCGACGGGGTGCGCGCCGACCGCGCGACGCCGCTCGCGGAGGCGACCGCCGCGCTCAAGAGCCTCGCCGCACCGGCTCGCATCGAGATCTCGATCCCCGCGGCTGCCGTCGAGCCGGCGATCACGACCGCCGAGGCGACAGAGGCGCTCGCGTCCGCCGAGCGGATCGCCCGCGACATCGACGTGACGGTCGGCGAGGAGCGCTGGACGATCAAGGCGTCGACCGTCCGGACCTGGATCCGGATGGCGCCGACGGTCGACGGCCGGTACGCCCCTGTCCTCAACGTCAGCGGTTCGCGCGAGACGCTGGAGACGATCGCGAAGAAGATCGAGGTCGCGCCGGTGAACGCCTCCTTCCTGACGGGTCGCGGCGGCGACGTGGTCGGCGTGACGGCCGGCCGCGACGGCCGCACGCTCGACCTCGAGGCCACCTCGCGCGCGCTCGTGCAGGCGCTGCAGGCGCGGGCCGGCGCGGGCGCGTCGCCGGCGGTCGAGGGCGTCGTCACCGTCACGAAGCCGGCGCTGACGACCGCCGAGGCGGAGAAGGTCGCCCCGCAGATGGAGCGGATCTCGACCTGGACGACGTACTTCCCGATCGGCGAGAAGAACGGCTTCGGCGCCAACATCTGGATCCCGTCGAAGCTCATCGACGGCTACGTCGTGCCGCCGGGCGAGACCTTCGACTTCTGGCGGGCGGTCGGGCCGGTGACGCGAGCCCGCGGCTTCACGGACGGCGGCGCGATCATCAACGGCCGGACCGAGCCCCAGGGTGCCCTGGCCGGCGGCATCTGCTCGTGCTCGACGACGCTCTTCAACGCCGCGGCGCGGGCGGGCCTGCAGATGGGCGCGCGGAAGAATCACTACTACTACATCGACCGCTACCCGCTCGGTCTGGACGCGACGGTGTTCATCAGCGGGTCCGGCTCGCGCCAGACGATGTCGTTCACGAACGACACGCCCTACCCGATCCTCATCCGGGGCATCAACACGCGGAAGGGCGGCTCGGGCTACGTCCGCTTCGACCTCTATAGCGTTCCGACCGGACGCAAGGTGACGTTCACGAAGCCGATCGTCCGCAACATTCGGCGCGCGACGGACACCGTCCAGTACACGAGCTCATTGCCTCCCGGCGTCCGCGACCGGGTCGAGTTCCCCGTCGACGGCAAGGACGTGTGGGTGACGCGCTTCGTCTACGACGGCGCCGGCAACCTGCTCCACAAGAACCTGTACTACTCGCACTACGCGAGGATCACCGGCATCGTCATGGTCGGCCGTGGCGACACCTCGGGGGACCCACCGCCGACGCCATAGCGGCGCGCCTCGCGCCGCGGGGCCTCGGCAGGGGCGCCTCGGGCGGCGGAGTGGTGGAGATGGGGGAGAGTCGAACTCCCCGTCCAGAACCCTTCAGCGAAGACCACTACGAGCGTGTCCGATGGTTTGTCGTCGACCGCCCGGGCCCCCATCGGCAGGGTCCCGACCGGTCCAGTCACGTGCCTCTAGATCGAGCTTGCTCCCAGGCTACGCGACGCTGACCCGGGCCGCAGCCCCGCTGCATGACGCTTCCACCACCCGCGGGGCCGAGGTGGCTTCCACGCTCACACTAGCTGCTTACGCAGCGAGGGCGAGAGTCGACTGGCGGTTGCCAGGTACTTCGGTTTGCCGCCTGTTTAACGAGGCCTGACGGCACCTCGGCTCGCGTTCCCTGACAGCTGAACCCTGTCGAGACCACACATCCCCACAGGACCGAACGGTTGTTCGGATTGATCAATTCTAGCCGACCCCACTCGATCTGAAAAGAGCCCGGCCGGCCCGATACGATGCGGCGGATGCGCCTCACGCCGTGGGAGGAGGAACGGCTCCTCATCTTCAGCGCCGCCGAGCTCGCCCGACGCCGGCGCGATCGCGGGCTCCTGCTCAACCAGCCGGAAACGGTGGCCCTGATCTGTGACGCGATGCTCGAGACGGCCCGCGACGGCGGGAGCTACGAGCAGGTCGAGGCGGCCGGTCGGGCCGCCGTGGCCGCGACCGACGTGATGCCGGGGGTGCGCGAGCTCGTGGATCAGGTCCGGCTGGAAGTGCTGATCGGGGACGGCACCCGGCTGGTCGTGCTGCTGGACCCGATCGGCAACGGCGAGCCATCCGCGGATGGACCGGGAGCAGTGATCCCGGCCGATGGCGAGACCCCCGAGCGGGACGGGGAGCGGCGCTCGGTCAGCGTCCGCAACGACTCCCGGCGCGCGGTCAGGATCTCGTCGCACTACCCGTTCGACCGCGTCAATCCCCGGCTGGCCTTCGATCGCACCCTCGCGGTGGGCTTCCGGCTCGACCTGCCAGCCGGGACCTCGCTCCGGTGGGCGCCGGGTGAGACGCGCGAGGTGACGCTCGTTCGATACCGGGGCGAGGGCGACACATGACGACGCTGACGCCGTGGGAACGACTGGCCCGGTACGGACCATCGGTCGGGGATCGGATCCGGCTGGGCGACACGGACCTCTGGATCCGCGTCGCGGAGGATCGCCAGGCGCATGGCGACGAGCCGCTGTGGGGCTACGCCCGCAACCTGCGGCCGGGGATCGCCCAGGCCGGCCGGGCATCCGACTCGGAGCTGGACGTGCTCATCGCCGGCGCACTGGTCGTCGATCCGGTCGTCGGCGTGGTCAAGGCCGACATCGGGATCAAGGACGGGCGAGTCTCGGGGATCGGGCGGGCCGGCAACCCGGCCATCAGCGACGGCATCGACCTCGTGGTCGGTCCGCACACGATGACGATCATGGGCTACGGCCTGATCGCCACGCCGGGTGCGATCGACAGCCATGTCCACACGATCAGTCCCGATCTCCTGCCGGCCGCACTCGCGGGCGGCGTGACGACCCTGATCACGGCCGGCTTCCAGGAGCCGCCGTGGGCCATGGAGCGGATGCTGGCCGGCCTCGAGGGCTGGCCGGTGAACGTCGGCCTCCAGGCGACAGCGCGATCCACGGACGAGGGCACGCTGGCCGCCCTCGTCGAGGCGGGTGCGGTCGGATTCAAGATCCACGAGGACTACGGCGCGTACCCCGAGATCATCGATCGGACCCTTGGCTTTGCCGACGCGCACGACCTGTCCGTCGCACTCCACACCGACGGGCTCCACGAGTCGGCCGAGCTCGAGGACACGGTGGCCGCGATCGCCGGCCGCACCGTCCACGCATATCACGTCGAGGGCGCCGGCGGCGGCCACGTCCCCGACCTGCTCGGGCTCGTTCGCGAGGCGAACGTGATCTGCTCATCCACGACGCCAACCATCCCGTACGGCGTCGCAGCGGTCGCCGAGCACCTGCCGATGACCATCCTCAATCACGGCGCCGCGTTCGACGTGCCAGCGGACATCGATCTCATCCGGGAGCGGATCCATCCGGCGACGATGGCTGCCGAGGGGCCGCTCCACGAGCTTGGCGCGATCGCGATCGTCAACTCCGACTCCCAGGGGATGGGACGGATCGGGGAGACGGTTCGCCGGACGTTCCAGCTGGCCCAGGTCATGAAGGCGTGGCGCCGGACCGATGCCGGGCAGGGACACCCCGGGCTGCCGCCGGATCCCGCCGACGGCGACGATGACAGCGAGCGCGTCCTTCGATACCTGGCTAAGATCACGATCGAGCCCTCGATCACCCACGGGATCGCCAGACACGTCGGGTCGCTGTCGCCCGGCCGACTCGCCGACGTCGTCCTGTGGCGACCGGCGTTCTTCGGCGCCAAGCCAGAGTGGGTGTTCAAGGGCGGCTATCCGGCCTGGGGGCCGGTCGGCGAGGGGAATGCCACCGTCGAGCGCGCTGAGCCAACCCGGTATCGCGCCGACTGGGGAGGGCTGGCCGCGGTTGCCCCCCGGGTCTCGGTCACGTTCGTGGGCCGGGGCGTGGACGATAGCCGGCTGGCGGCACGACTCGGGACCCGTCGCCCGCTGCTCCCGGTCGACGGATGTCGAGGACTGTCGCGGGCATCGCTGGCCCGAAACCGAGCCACGGCGCCGATCGCGATCGACCCCGCTGACGGGCACGTCAGCCTCGCCGGCCGCACCCTCGCCGTGGATCCGGTCGACGATCTGCCGCTGTCGCGGCGCTATTTCCTGCGCTGAGCCGCAGCGTGCTCGCCTACCAGATGTCGCCCACCGTGAAGCCGTCGGGGAATGGGTCCTGCGAGTCGACGACGTAGGAGGCGAATCCGGTGATCCAGGCCGTCCCGGTCAGGGTGGGCACGACCGCGGCGTAGTCGCCGATGCGGGTCTCCTCGACCAGTCGCCCGGTGAACACGGTGCCCAGGATCCCTTCGTGGCGGAAGTCCTCGCCAAGGCCGAGGCGCCCCTTGGCGTGGAGGACGGCCATCCGGGCGCAGGTCCCGGTCCCGCACGGCGAGCGATCGATGGCGCCGGTCCAGGTCGACGGCCGATCCCAGACGAGCTGTCCGGTGGACACGGTCACGACGTTGCGCATCGAGTTCGCCGGATCGTGCGGAGGACCCGAGAGCTGGCCGATCGTGATCCCGGCGAAGCCGGGCTGGTCGGGATGGACGACCGGCAACTGCTCGTTGGCCGCGGCCTTGATCATCTCGGTGATCCGGACGATGTCGCGCCCCTCGTCCGGCGTCAGCCGGAGCCCGAACACGCCGGCTTCGGCGATGACATAGAACATCCCGCCATAGGCGACGTCGACGGTGACCGTGCCCAGCTGTGGAACTTCGACCTTCGCGTCGAGATGGGTCGCGAACGCCGGCACGTTCCGGAACGTGACCGCGGTCACCTTGCCGTCGGTACAGGCGGCGCGGACGCCGATGAGTCCCGCCGGTGTCTCGAGCGTCAGCTCGGTCACCGGCTCGCGCATCGGGATCATCCCGGTCTCGAGGAGGACGGTCACCACACACATCGTGTTCGTACCCGACATCCCGGGGTACTCGACCTGCTCCATGATCACGTACCCGGCGTCGGCGTCCGGGTGCGTTGGTGGCAGGACGAGGTTGCAGTTCGCGGCCGGATAGCCTCGCGGCTCGCGAAGCATCCGCAGTCGAAGGTCGTCCCCGTTCTCCTGGAGCCAGGTCATCTTGGCGAACATCGTGTCGCCGGGCACGTCGAGGACGCCGCCCACGATCACCCGCCCGTGCTCGCCGCCGGCGTGGGCGTCCACGGCCTGGATCATCCGCTCGAAGCGCACCCGACCCTCCCGGTCAGCGGCCGCGGTGGGCGTCGGCGAGCTCGCGATCGACCTCGCGTCGCGCGTCGCGCTCGGCGATGTCGCGGCGCCGATCGTGCAGCTGCTTGCCACGGGCGAGACCGAGCTCGACCTTGGCATGCCCACGGTCGCTGATGTAGAGCCGGAGCGGCACCAGGGTCAGGCCCTTCGTCTTCGTGCGTCCCAGGAGGGTATCGATCTCCGCACGGTGGAGCAGGAGCTTCCGATCGCGCTTCGGCTCGTGGTTGTAGCGGTTGCCGCCTTCCCAGGGCGCGATGTGGGCGCCGATGAGCCAGGCCTCGCCCCGCTCGATCCGGGCGTAGGCGTCGGACAGCGTCACCTTGCCGGCACGGACCGACTTGATCTCGGTCCCGGTCAGGACGAGCCCGGCGTCGATCGTCTCCTCGACGGAGAATTCGTGCCGGGCCTTCCGGTTCAGGGCGACGGTGTGCTCAGGCATCCCTTGACGCTCGTGCGGTGGATCTCCAATTCGCACGAACGCCGGCCCAATGCGGGCCGGCGTCCGGTTGCTGTCCACCTACCCAGGGACGCTCTAGGCGAGAATCTCCTGGGAGGTGGTGCAGCGACTGCTACTGTCGATCACTGCACATCACCTCCTTTCGTTCGCCGCGAACGGTACCGGATGGGTTGGAGGCGTGCAAGCGCGGAACGGCCGTGGGCGTCCCTCAGGCGGCGACCGGGAGAACGCTGCGACCCGCTGACGGCCGATCGAGGATTGCGATCGCGCGGTCGAGGACCGGATCCTCGCCGGCAGCGGTCCCGTCCGGCACCGGAACGGCCACATCCGGCGTGATCCCCTCGCCGTGGATCCAGCGCTTCTCTGGAGTCAGCCACTTGGCGATCGTGAGACGCATCGCGCCGTTGCCACCGGCGAGCTCCTCCCAGGTCTGGACGGTGCCTTTGCCGAACGTGGTCTCGCCGACGAGCGTCGCTCGGCCGGTGTCCTGGAGTGCCCCCGCGACGATCTCGGAGGCGGACGCGCTCCCGCGGTCGATCAGCACGACGAGCTTGATCGAGGGATCGATCGCCGCCCCGTCGCCGGTCGCATTGGTCGGCTCCTGGGTGCCGTCGGCCGACTCCTCCCAGAAGATGGGCCCCTCGCGGAGGTACTGGCTTGCGACCGTCTTCGCCGCGGTCACGAATCCGCCCGGGTTGCCGCGCAGGTCGAGGATGAGCTTCTTCCGGCCGGCCTCCACATCCTTCCGCACCTCCTCGACGAGAACGTCCGCAGCATGGTCGGAGAAACCGGTCAGCTTCGTGTAGCCCACACCGCCGGCATCCAGCACCCGGTGGACGACCTCTTCCTGGACGATGACGTCGCGCACGATCGCCAGCTCGAACGGCTCGCCCCCATCGCGCACCACCGACAGCCGGACCTCGGTTCCCTTGTCGCCCCGGATTCGCCGCTGCACCTCGTCCACGCTCAATCCGGCGACGGACGAACCGTCCACGCCGACGATGACGTCGCCGGGGCGCATGCCGGCCTTGAGCGCCGGCGATCCATCGAGCGGCTCGACGACCACCAACTGACAGCTTGCGCCCAGTGATGTGCACTCGACCCGCTTGCCAGCCTCGTCCTGGGTCGCGATCTGAACCCCGATTCCCTCGAACTGGCCGGAGATCCCCTGGAGGCTCTCGCGGTACTCCTCGGAGGTCAGGTAGGAGGAGTAGGGATCGCCGAGCGCCTCGATCATCCCCCGGATCGCGCCTTCGACCAGCTTCTGCTGATCGACCTCGCCACCGGCGTAGCGCTCGACGACCGCGTGGTACGCGTCCCAGAACGGCTGGAACGCCTGCTCCTGCCCGGCCGGCGTTCCTGGGGTCTCGGCCTGTCGCTCCCCGAACGTGTAGCCGGCCATGAACAGCCCGGCCCCGCCGAGCACGACCACGATCGCGAGGGCGATGCCGACGACCGGCAGCCGCCTCCGCTCCTGGCCGGGCACGGTGACGGGGGTCAGCGGAAGGTCGTACAAGCCGTGGCCGGCCGCTCCGCCGACGGGCGGGTCAGAGCGCGGGGCCGGGGTGGCTGCCGTCGGTGCGGTGGGATCGGCGGGATCGGTTGCCTGATCGTTCGAGGGATGCATCGCGTTCCGGACTGCCGGGTTGGAGTCGCCAGGTGGGCGGCGGGACGGCGAAGCCTACACCGACCTGCATTCGATCCTACGCGCGGCGTCCCGGGCGTGGATCGAGTGTGAACGAATCCGCATCAGACCTTGGCCGAGGGCGCGGATCAGCGGATCAGGTACGTGCGCACCGAGAGCCAGGAGCCGAGGATCCCCAGCCCGATCCCGGTGCCCATCACCAGCACCACCAGGTCCCGCCCGAGGGTGCCGACCTCGATCGGGAGGACGCGGAAGAAGTCAAACATGAACTGACCCAGCGGATCCGCCGCCGCGCCCAGCACGCCCAGCGTCACGGCGGACCCGATCAGTCCGACGAGGGCTCCCTCGAACACGAACGGCCAGCGGATGAACGCGTCGGAGGCGCCCACGAGGCGCATGATCTCGATCTCCTCCGAACGGGCGACGACAGCCAGTCGGATCGTGTTGACGATGATGAACAGCACGATCAGCCCGATCACGATCAGGATCACGCCGCCCGCCGTCTGGAGGAAGCTGGTGACGGTCAGCACGCGGCCGACGAGGTCCTGGATGTTCTTCACGCGCTCGATCGCCGGCTCGTCCTTGAGCCGGTTGTAGACGGCATCGAAGAAGGCCGGATTGAGGAGCTTGATCTCGAAGCTCGCGTGGAGGGGGTTGGATTCGAGGAACCGGGACAGGTCCTCCTCGCCCTGCGCCTCCCGTTGCTCGCGGAAGCGCGCGAGCGCGTCCTCGCGACTGACGTAGACGACGCTCGTCACGTCGGGCATCTCCTCGATCCGAGCCTGGAGATCCGCGATCTGGCTGTCCGGGACGCCGTCGCGAATGTCCGCGACGACCTCCACCTTCTGCTCCACGAACTCGAGCCCGGCGAGCAGCCCCGTCTGGATGATCCAGAAGCCGGCCAGGAGGAGCAGCATCAGGACCATCGTGGCCGTGGCGGCGATCGTCATCAGCGCATTCCGCCACAGACCCTGCCACGCCCGCCGGAGGCTGAACGCGATGAACGTGATCATTCAGTCCTCGCGGTGGTAGGCGCCACCGACCTCGTCGCGGATGATCCGTCCCTCCTCGAGCGCAACGACGCGCTTGCGGAGCGCGGTGACGACGTCCGCGTTGTGGGTCGCCATGAGCACGGTCACGCCCAGCTCGTTGATCCGGAGCAGGAGCTGGATGATCTCCCAGCTGATCAACGGGTCGAGGTTCCCGGTCGGCTCGTCGGCAATGATGATCCGGGGGTCATGGACGAGGGCGCGGGCGATCGCCGTCCGCTGCTGTTCTCCCCCCGAGAGCTGGGACGGGAGTTGCCTCGACTGGGCCGTGAGCCCCACCAGCGCCAGCACCCGATCGACCGCCGGCCGGATCCGGCGTCCCGGGGTGCCGGTCACCTCGAGCGCAAAGGCCACGTTCTCCCAGACCGACTTTCGCGGCAGGAGCTTGAAGTCCTGGAACACAATGCCCACTTTGCGACGAACCCGTGGCACGTGGCGACGTGAGAGGCGGACGAGATTCTGGCCGTCGAGGACGACACTGCCGGCCGTTGGCAGCTCGTCCCGGATCAGCAGCTTGATCAGCGTGGACTTGCCGGCGCCGGACGGCCCGACGAGGAACACGAAGTCGCCCTCGGGGACGCTCAGGTCGACATCGCGCAGCGCCGTCTTGCCGTTGGGATAGGTCTTGGTGACGTCGTGGAGCAGGAGGACGGCCTGGCCCTCACGGGACCGCTCGGGAGTCGCGCGGAACAATCGCTCACGCAGCGAGGGGGTGGCACCAGGAGGGGCGAGCGTCACGGGCGACTCCGTGGTGGAGTCGGGCGACCTCGCCCGCTCCGATCCGGCTCGACTCCGTCCACGGGCACGAGCGGGGGAGCCACGTCGCGGCGAAGGCTAGCAGAGCCCCGCGAAGAGCGGCAACAGGATCACAGGAGCCCGGGCGAGATCGGCAGGTAGCGCTCGAGATCCGCGAATGGCCGGGTCCAGCACAAGAGGACCGGGAAGCCCTCGATCCGAAGCCCGGCCCGAAGGAGCGCCGTGACGGCCGGACCCGCGCTCCCGGGCAGCCACAGCGCGGACGCCCCGCGCGGCTCGATCGCCGTCAACAGGTGGCCGAGAACCGGGACCAGCAGCTCCCGGTCGCGGACGGCAACCGGTCCTACCCGTCCGACCGGCGACGAGTAGCCGTAGGCCAGCGGGCGGCCGTCAGGGCCACGGTAGAAGAACCCCTGCCGGCCTTCCGCCCACAGCCAGGCGTGGTCCTCGGGATGCGCGAAACCGAGCGCGTCGAGGTCGAGCTCGGACAGGATCCGGAGGACCGTCGAGCGCTCGGCCGACGATCCATCACCGTCCGGGGCGACCCCGAACGGCTCGGCGCGGATGGCGGCGGGGAGCGGCGGAAGATGCTCGCGGCTCGTCGGCCGCCCGATCAGCGACAGGACGGGAACGCGGGGCACCATCCCGAGCATCGCATAGAGCGCGTTCGAGACCGGCTGGGCACTGTCGGTTCCGGTCGCCAGGATCACGTCCGGCTCGCCGGGCAGGATCCGGTCCAGGATCGTGCGCCCGATCCCGACTCCCTGCTCGCCCGGTCGGACGAACAGCATCGACAGGTACCACACGCGGCCACGCCGGGTCGCAGCGCCGAACCCGACCAGCCGGCCGTCACGGGCCGCGACGCAGAATCGGTCGGGATCGGTCGCCTGGAGATGGCGATGCAGGCGGCCGATGGGCCCCAGGTCCTCGCCCGTCGGCAGCTGTCCGAGACGGCCCTGGTAGTCGTTGATCGACTCTCGCCAGATCTCGCCGCAGGCCGGGATGTCTCCCGGGGTCGCCGGCCGGTAGCTGGTCCCCCAGGCGGCAGCGCCGGCCGGGCTCATGCTGCCTCGTCGTCGCCGGCAGGCGGCCGATCGGTGGCCAGTCGCTCGAGCTCGGCCTGCATGAACGGATCGAGGTCGCCGTTCAGGACGGCGCTCGTGTTCGCGGTCTCGTGTCCCGTCCGCAGGTCCTTGACCATCTGGTAGGGGTGGAGGACATAGCTCCGGATCTGATTCCCCCAGCCGGCCTCGACGTGTTCGCCCTTGAGCAGGCGAAGCTCCGCTTCCTTCTCCTCCAGCGCCCGCTCGAGCAGCCGCGCCTTGAGGACCTTGATCGCCATCTCCTTGTTCTGGCTCTGCGATCGCTCGTTCTGGCTCTGGGCCACGATCCCGGTCGGGGTGTGGGTCAGGCGAACGGCCGAATCGGTCTTGTTGACGTGCTGGCCGCCCGCGCCCTGGGAGCGGAAGGTGTCCACCCGGATCTCGTCCCAGTCGAGCTCGATCTCGACGTCGTCCTCGACCTCGGGCAGCACCTCGACCAGCGCGAACGTCGTCTGACGCCGGTTCTGCGCGTCGAACGGGCTGATCCGGACCAGCCGGTGGACGCCGCGCTCCGGTCGCAGCCAGCCATACGCGCGCCGGCCGTCGACGGCCACGGTGACGCTCTTGAGGCCGGCCTGCTCGCCCGGCGTCTCGTCCACGACCTCGGTCGAGAACCGGTGACGCTCGGCCCAGCGGAGGTACATCCGGAGCAGCATCTCCGTCCAATCCGTCGCCTCGGTGCCACCCGCGCCGGCACTGATCGACAGCAACGCCGAACGATCGACGTACTCGCCATTGAACAGGAGCGCGGTCCGTTCCCGGCCGAACTCTCGCTCCAGTGCCGTGCCGCTCTCCTCGAGCTCCCGGCTGAGCTCCGGGTCGGCGGACTCCTCGACCAGCTCGAGGAGGGCCAGGAGCTCGTCCGCGCGACCGCTCAATCCTCCCCAGAGGGCGATCTCGGAACGGAGGGCATCGGCCTCGCGGAGCACCTTCTGGGCGGCGCGCTGGTCGTCCCAGAACGCGGGCTCGAGGGTGAGCGCGTCGAGCTCCTCGACGCGCTTCTGCTTCGCGTCTAGGTCAAAGACGCCCCGAGGTCGACCGAATCCGCTCGGCCAGGTCGCGGACCGACGATGCGTCCATCAGTTGCGGCCCTGGAGGTCCTGGAGCAGGATCGGCCG
>DATBLH010000016.1:0-18498 GCA_036555445.1 Candidatus Limnocylindrales bacterium | reverse complement strand
CCGACGGTCCCGCCGACCTCGACGATCACGACGTCCGGCTCACCCTGGCGTGCGACGCGCGCGATCCGCTCCTTGATCTCGTTGGTGATGTGCGGGATCACCTGGACCGTGCCACCCAGGTAGTCGCCGCGCCGCTCCTTGGCGATCACGGCCTGGTAGATCCGGCCCGTCGTGACGTTGCTGAGCTGGGTCAGGTTCTCATCGATGAACCGCTCGTAGTGGCCCAGATCGAGGTCGGTCTCGGCACCGTCGTCGGTGACGAACACCTCGCCGTGCTGGTACGGGCTCATCGTCCCGGGGTCCACGTTGATATACGGATCCAGCTTCAGGATCGAGACGTGGAGCCCCCGCGCCTTGAGCAACCGACCGATGCTGGCGGCGGTGATGCCTTTGCCGAGTGAGGAGGTCACGCCTCCGGTCACAAAGACATACTTCGCCATGGGTCAGGTCCTCCGGGGTTTTTCTGATGCTATCGGAATCGGTCCTCGCCGGCAACGTCCGGCGGCCCCGCGCGTTGGGGTGCCGACGTGGAATCGCCAACGCGCGCCGGATGAGCGCTAACGTCGACGGCGAAGCCCGGAACCGCGTTGAGGGGCACGGAGCCACGCACGCGGTGCTGGCCGCCGACGCTCAGCCAGCCTTGATCCGCGCGCTTGTGTTCACGTCGCGTTCATTGGCGATTCGCCGGACGGGCTCCGGCGGGCGCCGGTGGGTCCCACAGGCCCTCGCCCCATACCTCGGGCCCACAGAAGTACGGATGCCCACCCGATCCCGGCGCCGGCAGGGTTCCCGGGTGGCGACGCCACGCGGCCACGGTCTCGTCGAGCCACGCATCGATCTCGGCGAACTCGGTCCAGCGATGGAACGGCCAGCCGTTGTCGACGCAGATCGTGACCAGGGCCCGCTTGGCGAACACGATGTCGGCGTACCCCGCGGCGTAGCGATCTGACTCCCCGTCGCCCACGAACAGGACCGCGCGCCCGGCGCGCTGATGCGCGAGGACTCGCTCCCGCTTGCAGGTGCCGCACACGAAGCACCGCGGATGGCCGTTGGGGAACTCGATCCGCGCCCGGCGACCGGAGAACGTCGTTCGCGCCGTGATCACCGGCAGGTCCGCGAGGCCGAGCGTGGCCAGGGCCGGCCGGATGAAGAACCCGAAGCCATCCGAGACGACCTCGACGGGGATGCCTGCCTCGCGCGCGCGAGCCACGAATGGGGCGAACGCCGGGTCGTGGGGCTGGGCGGCCGCTGTCGCGGCGAGGGCTGCCTCGTCGGCGTCGAGGAGCTCCATCTCGCGTTCCATCAGCCGGCGCGAGCCCATCAGCCCGGCGTCGTAGCGCGCCGCCAGCTCCTCCCACTCCCCGGTCACGAACGCGGCCATCACGCTGTCCGAGACGTCGGTCAGCGCGACCGTCCCGTCGTAGTCGACGAGGATCGCCAGCGGCGGGTCGCCAGGTCGGAGCGCAGGCGGCGGAGGCGCGGCGTCCGCGCTCACGGACACGGCTCGCTCATGCTGTCGCGGATACCAAGACGCCCGCCGCGATCGCGGCGGGCGTCGATTCGTCGAAGAAGCGAGTCGCTCAGGCGCCTTCCTGATCGAGCTCGAGGGCCTCCTCGTCGGACTCCTCGGTGAGCTTCAGCCACACGAACAATCCGGCAAGGACGAGAAGCGGAATGATGATCAGCGCCGCAAGGGTGATCCCCAGGGCGACGGCGACGGTGCGTAGTGCCTTCATGCCTACCTCCTGAAAAGGGCTAGCCGGCGGCCGCGGACGCGGTCCCGGGATTGGAGTCGCCGTCCCGAAGCGTCGGGCCCTGTGCGACGAGCTGCTCGATGTCGTCCTTGGTGAATTCGGCGAGGACGTGGCTGACGCCGGTCTGGCTTCCGTGGAGGAGCCGGATGACGAAGGCGCCGTCCTGTTCGAAGAAGAACACATCCTTGGGCTTCTGGCTGTCCATGTAGCGGCCGAGGACGCGGAAGGCCTTCTCATAGTGTCCCGGTGGCGTCGTCTCCGCCCCGCCGCGCCCCCGACGCGCGAGTGCTTCCTCCATGAACCGCGCGATGTCGTCGTCCAGGAAGGTCAGCGTCTCCTTGACCACCGTGCCCATCGACTCGGACCAGGCGCCGCCGCCTTCGCCCGATGTCACCAGTCCCTGGACGATGAACCCGTCCGGTGCTTCTGCGAGCAGCACCTCGCGCATGCCGCGTTGGTCGAGGAACGCTCCGATCGAACGGAACACCTCCTCGAAATCCTGGCGCGGGCTCCCCTCGTAGATGCGCATCGGGCCTCCCGTGTGCCGCCGGGTCAGCGGCCATCCGCCCGGGTCCGCTTCCGTCGCGACGACGGTTCAGGAACCCGTGGTCTGGTCCAGCAGACCAGCGTTCTTCGCCCGCCGCTCGCTGACACGGAACAGGGCGAAGGAGGCGAGTGTAACGAGGGCTCCCGTGACCAGCAAGGCGAGGGCGATCTCCGCGGCCTCGGGTGCGGCACGTCCGGTGAGCTGTTGCCACACGGACCCTGGGCCTCCGACCGAGTCCACGCCACCGGGGAACAGGGCCTCGCGGATGCCGGCAATCCACCACGTGAGCGGATCGAGGAGGCCCAGCACCTGGGCGGGAGCCGGGAGGACGGCGAGCGGGAACACGGCGCCGCTGACGAGGAACAGTGCCCCCGACACGGCCTCCGGGTAGGACCACGCCTCCTGCCGGGTCTGGATGCAGATCGCGGCCATGACCACGGCGATCGCTGTGATCGTGGCCAGCCCGAGCAGGGTCACGACGATCAGCAGCCGCCAATCGACGCGCGCCGGATCGAACGGGACACCGAGCGCCACGACGCCCAGCGCGAGGGTGATCAGGGCGCCCATCCCGCCGACGCCGATCCTCGCCACACCCCGACCGAGCAGCACGACCATGAAGTCGGATGGGGACACGTAGATGTACTTGAGCATCCGATATCGCTCGCGGTCGTCGAGGATCGCCCATGCAAGACCGGCGATCCCGCTGATCACGAACGACCACAGCGCCGAGCCCACGACGACGAATGCCTGGAACTCCCGGCTGCTGGCGCCGCCGATGACCTGGACCATGAACACGAGCAGCAGCGTGGCGCTCACCGGCTTCGCGACCGAGTAGATGAAGAACAGGATCGGGTCGGTCCAGTTCGCCTCCATCAGCCAGCCCAGTTTCACCGCCGTCCGGAAGCTCCGGGCAAGGTCGCGGACTCCTCGGCCGCGGGTTCGTGACTCGTCGAAGCCACCCCACGAGGGCGAGGCGAGGGTGCCGCCGGTCATTGCCACCGGATCGACAGCCGGCCCTCGTGGCGGGCGCGTCGCTCCAGGGACTGAAGTGCGACCCGCGCCACGACCAGGAACACCACGGTCATCGCCACCAGGATCAGGACTTCGATCTCGGGTGTCGGTGTGCCACCCGGATACGCGGAATTGGCGAACGCGAGCTGGCGCATGGCGTCCAATCCCACCGCCAGCGGCAGCAGGCTGATCGCCAGCGCACCCAGGAAGCCGAGCCGGCCGACCGGGAAGTTGAGCCCGGACACGAAGTAGACGGGCTCCATCATGAACTGGGTGAGGTGCCAGGCCTCACGGCCCCACATGAGGAACAACGCGGCCAGCACCATCCCCAGGCCATAGAGCGCCGTGAGGGTCAGCCCGAACACGGCGAGCAGCAGCAACCACTGGTCCACCGCGAACGACACGCCGAAGACGGCGGTCGCGATGACGAGGACGACGAACGCACGGGTGGAGCTCATGATCAGGCCGCCGATCGCCATCCCCAGCAGCACCGACATGAAGCTCATCGGGGCGGCGAAGTAGAGCTCGAGGTTTCCCTGGCTCTTCTCCCACCACAGCTGCTGGGCCATCATCCAGATGACGTTCAGCCAGAACGAGGTCATCGCGCCGCCGAGGACCACGAACCCGATGTACTGGGGTGGTGCCTGGAGCGCGCGGTAGACGAACACGAACGCCGACGTGGCCAGGAACGGCAACAGGATCTCGAAGAACACCCACGACTTCTCGCGGATCAGGCCTCGAACCCTGGGGTAGGCACGCCCGCCGACGGTCCGCAGGTTGGTGAGCAGGACCTGGCGTGTCGACCACGCCGCAGCTTCCTGTGGACTGGCGCTCGTTCGGTGCACCCAGGCGGTCATGCGACCGGCTCCTCGTCCCGCGCCGGCTCCTCGTCCTGCGCTCGTGTCCTCCCGTTCCCGTTTCCGGTGTCCGCGTCCTCGAAGCCGCGCCCGACGAGCTCGACGAACACGTCTTCGAGAGTCGGCTCGGATTTGCGGAGGCCGAGGATCTGGGAGCCGCGACCGGCCAGGGTGCTGACGACGCCACCCAGGGCAGCGTCATCCTCGAGGACGAGGTTGATGGCGGCGGTCTGCCGCTCGGCGGCGCCGTCGCTCTCGTCGGCCGCCACCGTCGCCGAGACCACGCCCGGCAGTCGCTGGAGCGACGCCCCGCCGGGCTCGATCCGGTCGAGCTCGAGGCGGAAGATCGACTCGCGCTGGACGCGGTGCTTCAGCTCGGCCGGCGTGCCGATGGCAAGGATCCGGCCGTGGTCGACGATCGCGATCCGTTCGCACAATTCGTCGGCCTCGGCCATGTAGTGGGTGGTCAGCAGGACGGTACGGCCGGGGACGGCGGCCTTCCACGCCAGCACCAGTTCCCGGACGGCTCGCGCCGCGGAGACGTCGAGGCCGAGGGTCGGCTCGTCGAGGAAGAAGATCCACGGATCGTTGAGCAGCCCGCGCGCGAAGTTCATCTTCTGCCGCTGGCCGGTCGACAGCGTGCTCACCCGCTGGCGGCGCTGTTCCTCCAGCCCGACCGCCTCGATCAGCTCGTCCACGCGTCGCCAGCCGTCTCGCGCGGGCAGCCCGTAGAACTGGCTGAACATCCACAGCTGCTCGCGGACGTCGAGGATCCCGTAGCCCGACTGCTCGCCACCCGCGACCATGTTCATGATTCGGCGGATCTGCTTCGTCTGGCGCTCGACGTCGAAGCCGAAGACCCGCGCCGTGCCTTCCGAGGGCAACAGGAGAGTGGTGAGGATCTTGATCAGCGTCGTCTTGCCGGCACCGTTGGGGCCGAGCAGCCCGAAGAACTCGCCCGGCGCGACCTCGAGGTCGACGCCGTCGAGCGCGACGACCGGCGCGGGCTTCATCCTGTAGATCCGTCGAAGTCCACGGACGTCGATGGCAGGCGGTGGGGTCGGGGAGGGCGTTGGCACGGGACGCGGAGTATAGGTCGACGGGTCGGGAATTGGACGAGGGTGATCGAACTTCAGGAAGATATTGATCGAACGATGGCGCTGCCGTCCATGGTTTCGGCAACCCGCGGTCGGGGGGCCGGGCGCGGCTCGGCGGCTAGCCCAGCAGACGCCCCAGCTCGGCGGCCGTGTGCGCGTTGTTGACGATCAGCGCGCGGTTGGCGCGGACCGACGCCCCGCCGGTGATCTCGGCGATCCGAGCCAGCAGGTATGGCGTCAATGCGGGACCGCGGACTCCGGCCCGCTCGGCATCCGCCTCGGCCTGCTCGATCGCCTCGCGCGCCGTCGCGTCCGCGAGCGCCTCGGAATCCGGGACCGGGACGCACACGAGCGCCCCGCTCCCGAGGCCGAGATCGAGATGGGTCCTGACCAGCACGGCAGCGGCTTCGAGATCCGGCACGCTCGTCGGTGCCCGCACCCCGGACCGCCGGGAGTAGAACCCGGGGACCTCGTCCTGGCCCACGACGACGACCGGGACGCCGCGCGTCTCGAGCACCTCCATCGTGGCCGCCACGTCGAGGATCGCCTTCGGGCCCGCGCAGACGACGACCACAGGTGTGCGCGCGAGCTCCTCGATGTCGGACGAGATGTCCAGGCTCGGACGACCGCCACCGATCGCCCCGCGATGGACGCCGCCGATGCCACCGGTCGCGAACACCCGGATTCCAGCTGCGGCCGCGGCGATCATCGTCGCCGAGACGGTCGTCCCGGCCCAGCCTGGCGCGGCGAGGGCCGCGGCCAGCGTGGGTCGAGCCGCCTTGAGAACATCGGTGCCGGCCGATCCCGCGAGTGACCGGAGCTCGTCCGGCGCCAGTCCGACAAGGAGCCGTCCGTCGCGGATCGCGACCGTCGCCGGCACCGCGCCGGCCGCTCGCACGGCAGACTCAGCGCCCTGCGCGACTTCCAGGTTCTCGGGATGCGGCAGGCCGTGGGTGACCAGTGTGGACTCCAGGGCCACGACCGGGATCCCGTTGCGCAGGGCCGTGGCCACCTCGGGCTGGACCGCGAGTCGGGAGCGGACCGAATCCGTCATCCGAGCGCCACCTCAGTCCGCGCGGCCGTGAGCTGGCGAACCGCGGCTCGCTGACCGGCATGAGCCGCACGCCGCAACACGGCGGGGCGGGCGCGGTCCTCGAGCGGCGCCGCAAGCCACGTCAGCAGCGCCGCGGCGTCGAAGGCGTCGCCGGCGCCGGTCGTGTCCCTGGTGGCGAGGCGCTCGGTCGCCACGTCGAACCGGACCCGGTTGCCGCCCTGCTCGAGGAGGACGGCGGCGCCGGCCGGGCCGCGCTTGACGAGCGCGAGTGGCGAGAATGCGAGCAGCTCCTCGAGCTGGCGGCGTCCGCCGAGGAACGCCTCCGCCTCGGCCGCCGTCGCGAACAACAGGTCAGGACGGATCTCGCGGATGAGCCCCTCGGCTGCCGATCGACCGTGGGCCATCAGCGGCCCGATCGATGCAAGATCCACGCTCACGGCAGCGCCCGCGCCCCGTGCCAGCTCGACCGCGCGTCGAGCGGCCTGGCCCAGCGGATCGCCGAGGAACGAGTACACCGGCAGGTGGATCGCATCGAGCGCCCGGAACCAGCCACGCGAGATCGCCTCGGGCGCCAATCGTTCGGCGGCGCCGCGGTCGGCCACGAAGCTCCGCTCACCGCGTGGATCCACCAGCACGCCGATCCGCGCGGTCGCAACGCCCGGCACGCGTGCAGCGCGGACGACGACGCCGTCCCGGCGAAGGGCGTCGACGAGCGTCCGCCCGACGCCGTCGCGACCGACTGCCGTGACGAGCGTCGAGCGGGCACCGAGGCGAGCCAGCCAGCGTGCGGTGGTTGCCGCCGACCCACCCTGGCGAAAGGTGACGCGACCCGGCACGTCGGTCGCGGTCCGGAGCGGACCGGTCGGGGCGAGCACGACGTCCAGGGCCAGGTCGCCGAGCACGAGCACACGAGGAGCGCGACGCCTGGGGCTCATGGCGCGAGGATAGTGCGCCTCCGGAAGCCGACTGCAACGCCCGCGGGCCCGCTGTGATCCCGGTCCACCGGCTGTCGCGCCGTACAATTCGACCCGCGATCTCTGCCCACCGAACGCTATCCGGAACTGCCCGATGACCACCACGCCTGCGGATGCCGCGGCGGTCTCTGCGTCGCCACTCGACGATCCGGTTCGTGCTCGAACGGATCCCCTGGATCGGCTCGCGATCGACACGATCCGGACGCTCGCGATCGACGGCGTCCAGAAGGCGAACTCGGGCCACCCGGGCGCACCCATGGGCGCCGCGCCGATGGCCTATGTCCTGTGGACCCGATTCCTTCGCCACGCACCCACGCACCCGGACTGGCCCGGTCGCGACCGGTTCGTGCTGTCGGCGGGCCACGCGAGCATGCTCCTCTACGCGCTCCTCCACCTCACCGGCTACGACGTCACGATCGACGACCTGAAGTCGTTCCGCCAGTGGGGGTCGCGGACACCCGGTCATCCCGAATTCGGTCTCACCGCCGGCGTGGAGGGGACGACCGGGCCGCTGGGGCAGGGGATATCGAATGCCGTGGGGATGGCGATCGCCCAGCGCCGCCTGGCTGCCGAGTTCCCCGAGGCGACCGCCCTGCTGGATCACTGGACGTACGGGATCTGCTCTGACGGTGATCTCCAGGAGGGCGTGGCGTCGGAGTCATGCAGCCTGGCCGGGCATCTCCGTCTGGGGCGCCTGGTCTTCCTCTACGACGACAACCGGATCCAGCTCGACGGCCCGACGGCGTGGGCGTGGTCCGAGGATGTCCTCGGCCGTTTCGATGCCTATGGCTGGCACACGCAGCGCGTGGCGGACGGCAACGACCTGCCGGCCATCCAGGCGGCCATCGAGAACGCGCGCGGCGACGAGCGTCCATCCCTGATCGCCGTGCGCACGCATATCGGTTACGGCTCTCCGAACCGGCAGGACACCCAGAAGGCCCACGGTCAGCCGCTGGGCGAGGACGAAGTCCGCCTCGTCAAGCAGGCCTACGGCTGGGATCCCGATCGCGAGTTCTTCGTGCCCGGTGAGGTAGCCGAGCATTTCCGACAGGCCGTGACGACGGGCGCGACGCTGGTGGCCGACTGGGAGCGGTCGATGGACGCCTTCGGCGCCTCGAATCCCGACGAGGCCCGAGAGCTTCGCCGACGACTGGCCGGCCGTCTGGCGCAGGGCTGGGCCGACGGCCTCAAGACCACGGCCGTGGGCGAGCAGGTCGCCACCCGCAACGCCAGCCAGGACGCCATCCAGGCCCTCGCCGGTCCGGTCCCGGAGTTGTTCGGTGGCGCGGCCGATCTGTCCGAGTCGAACCTGACCGACGTCAAGGCAGGCGGACCCGACCACTTCTCGGCCGAGCACCCCGGTCGGAACCTGCGGTTCGGCGTCCGCGAGCACGCGATGGGCGCCATCGTCAACGGGATCGCGTATCACGGCGGATTCATCCCCTACGCGGGAACCTTCCTCAACTTCAGCGATTACATGCGCGGCGCGGTCCGCCTGGCCGCGCTCTCCGGTCTCCACGTGATCTACGTCTGGACCCATGACTCGGTGGGACTGGGCGAGGACGGTCCCACCCACGAGCCCGTCGAGCATTACGCGGCCCTGCGCGCGATGCCCAACCTGTGGTTCGTCCGCCCGGGCGACGCGAATGAGACCGCGGCGGCCTGGTGGGTCGCGGTTGCCCGCGGCTCGGACGAGCTGCCGTCGGTCCCGGGACCGGTGGCGCTGTCGCTCACGCGCCAGAAGCTGCCGGTGCTCGAGGGAACGGCGGAGCGGGCACGGGACGGGGTCGCCCGCGGCGGTTACGTCCTGCGCGACACGGACGGCGCACCGGACCTGATCCTCATCGCGACCGGTTCCGAGCTCCAGCTCGCGTTTGGCGCGGCCGAACGCCTCGCCGCGGACGGGATCCATGCCCGGGTGGTGTCGCTCCCGTGCTGGGAGCTGTTCGAGCTCCAGGACGAGACCTACCGGGAGCACGTCCTCCCGAGCGCCGTCCGCCGTCGGGTCACGATCGAGGTCGGAGTCTCCCTGGGCTGGGAGCGATACGCCGGGGACGAGGGGGCGATCGTCGGCCTCGATCACTACGGTGCCTCGGCACCGGCGGCGGTCATCTTCGAGAAGCTCGGGTTCACCGTCGATCGCGTTGCGGACGTTGCCCGCCGGGTCGTCCGCGATGGCCTTCGCGGCCGGATCCCGGCCCTCGCCGAGGGCCACGTCCCGGGCCACGGGGTCGTCGGCGAACCGCGAGCTGAGGGCGGCGATGGGTCCAGCGGTGGCGCGATGGTCGACCGCACGTCCGCCAGCGACCCTGGCCACTCCTGACCGGGATGCGCGTCGCCTTCGCCGCCGACCACGCTGGCGCAGTACTCAAGGCCGAGCTCCTTCGCCGCCTGGGCGATGTCGGAGACCACGAGCTGATCGATCTCGGGGGCGACGGATCCGACCCGGAGGACGACTACCCGGACTTCGCCCGCGCCCTCGCGGAAGCCGTCCGCGACGGGCGAGCGGACCGCGGGATCCTGATCTGTGGCTCCGGCGTGGGTGCCTCGATCGCCGCCAACAAGGTGCGCGGCGTCCGGTCCGCTGTGTGCCACGACACCTACTCGGCGCATCAGGGCGTCGAGCACGACGACATGAACGTGCTCACCCTGGGTGCCCGGATCATCGGGCCGGAGCCGGCCTACGAGTGCTCGATCGCGTTCCTCGGAGCCATCTTCAGCGGCGAGACACGGCACGTCCGGCGGCTGGGCAAGGTCCTGGCCATCGAATCCGAGTCCATGGGGCAGGACTGACCCGGCATATCCTTCACACGGACCAGCACGGAGGCGCGACCTCGATGCGCATCGGTTTCATCGGTCTCGGCCGGATGGGCGCGAACATGGTCCGACGGCTGCTCCGCGACAGCCACCAGATCGTTGCCTACAACCGGACCAGCGAGAAGACGCACGAAATCGAGGGCGAAGGTGCGGACGGCGCCTACAGCATCGCCGACCTGGTTTCGAAGCTCGAGAAGCCACGGGCCGTCTGGATCATGGTCCCGGCGGGTGACGCGACCGAGGCCCAGATCGCCGAGCTCCTCGAGCACCTCGAGCCGGGCGACACGATCGTCGACGGCGGCAACTCGAACTTCCACGACGACGTCCGCCGCCACCGCGAGCTCGCGGCCAAGGGGATTCGCTATGTCGACGCCGGCGTCTCTGGTGGCATCTGGGGGCTGGCCAATGGCTTCTGCCTGATGGTCGGCGGCGACCGCGACGCGGTCGAGCCGCTGGAGCCCGTGTTCGTCTCGCTCGCCCCGACCGACGGGTACCTCCATGTGGGCGGTCCCGGCGCCGGGCACTACGTGAAGATGATCCACAACGGCATCGAGTACGGACTGATGCAGGCATACGCCGAGGGCTACGAGATCATGCACGCGTCCGACTACACGCTGGACCTGGCGGCGATCTCCAAGCTCTGGAATCACGGCTCGGTCGTCCGCTCCTGGCTGCTGGAGCTGATGGAGCGCGCCATGGCCGACGACCAGGACCTGACGCATCTGCGGGGCTGGGTCGCCGACTCCGGAGAAGGCCGGTGGACGGTCCAGGAGGCGATCGACAAGGACGTCCCGGCGACCGTGATCACCGTCGCTCTCCAGACCCGCTTCCGCTCACGCCAGGAGGACTCCTATGCCGCCAAGGTTCTCGCCGCGCTCCGGAACGAGTTCGGTGGCCACGCGGTGAAGACCGACTGACCGTGCGCGGAGCGACGCTCGGATTCCCGTCATGACCACCACCCGGACGCCCGATCCGGCCACCCGGGCTCCGGCGCGCGACCAGCCGCGGACGATGCGCGAGATGCGGCTCGCCCACGTCACCACCCGGCGCCGACCGTCCTCGCGCGTGACCGAGAATCCACTCCGCGAGGGGCTGCGGCTGGAGAAGGTCCCTGACCCGAACGTGTTCGTCCTGTTCGGCGCCACGGGTGACCTCGCCCACCGCAAGGTGTTCCCCGCCCTGTACCAGCTGTGGCGAACGAACCTGCTCCCCCACGAGTTCGAGATCGTGGCCGTCGGTCGGCGTGACTACGACGACGACTCGTTCCGCGCCGAGATCGACATATCGCTACGGAAGTACAGCCGGGTCCCGGTCGAGGACCACATCGCCGCGACGCTGCTGTCGCGGCTCAGCTATCACCAGGGTGACTTCGCGGACGACGCGACCTTCGATCAGCTCGTCGGGAAGCTGGACGAGATCGACCAAGCCAAGGGGACGATGGGCAACCACCTCTTCTACCTGGCAACACAGCCGTCGGCGTTCCCGCTCGTCGTCGCGCAGCTCGGCCGGTGCGGCCTCGACCACGAAAAGCACGACGGCGGATGGCGACGGATCGTGATCGAAAAGCCGTTCGGGCGCGACCTGGAGACCGCCACCCGTCTCAACCGCGAAGTGCTCAAGGTGTTCCGGGAGCGGCAGGTCTACCGGATCGATCACTACCTTGGCAAGGAGACCGTCCGGAACATCCTCGTGTTCCGGTTCGCCAACGGAATCTTCGAGCCGCTCTGGAACCGTCGCTACGTCGACCATGTCCAGATCACGGTGGCCGAGTCAATCGGGGTTGAATCGCGCGGCGCGTTCTACGAGGAGACCGGTGCCTCGCGGGACTTCCTCCAGAACCATCTGCTCCAGCTGATGAGCCTGGTGGCCATGGAGCCGCCGGCGACGTTCGACGCCGACGCCCTGCGCGACGAGAAGGTCAAGGTCCTCCGGGCCATCGCCCCGGTCGGGCCGGACGATGTGCAGCGCAACGTGGTCCGCGGCCAGTATGGGCCGGGCTGGGTGGCGGCTCAGCCCGTTCCCGGTTATCGCTCCGAGCACGAGGTGGACGCGGAGTCCGAGACCGAGACGTTCATCGCCGCGAAGCTCAGCATCGATGACTGGCGCTGGTCCGGCGTGCCGTTCTACCTCCGGACCGGGAAGCGGCTGCCCAAGCGGGCCACGGAGATCGCGATCCAGTTCAAGGAGGTCCCGCACCGGCTGTTCCAGGACGCCAACTCCGATCCCGATCCGAACCTGCTCGCGATCCGCATCCAGCCCGACGAGGGGATCCTGCTCCGGTTCGGGTCCAAGGTGCCCGGTCTCGGTCTCGAGGTTCGGACCGTGACCATGGACTTCACCTACGGTTCGGCGTTCTCGGTCGACTCGCCGGATGCCTACGAGACCCTGATCCTCGACGTCCTGACCGGGGATCCGTCGCTGTTCACCCGCGCCGACGAGGTCGAGCAGGCGTGGGCGATCGTGACGCCGATCCTCGAGACCTGGCTGTCCGGACCACCACCGGCGTTCCCGAACTACGAGGCCGGCACCTGGGGTCCGCGATCGGCCGAGGACCTGCTCGCCCGCGACGGGCGGAATTGGCGCCGGATCTGATGGGCGAGTTCAGCGGCGCGCGAAACCGGGAGGGCACGGACGGGACCGGCGACCCGGGCCGAATCGGCGAGATCCTCGCGGTCGGCTCCCGACCTGCGGGCAGCTCTCAGGTCCAGCTGGCGGACGCCCCGCCGCCGGGCGAGCCCACGCTGCGCTGGCGTTCCCGCGCCCGCAGCATCGAGGAAATCGAGCAGGAACTTGCCCGGATCTGGGCGGAGCCGAACCTGACCGTCATGGTCGAGGGCGAGCCCGGGCGCCGGATCGCGGCGCGCACGAGCGTGATGAACCTGGTCGTGGTGGCCAGGCACTCGGAGGTTGGCGAGCACTGCGCGGCGATCATCTCCCGGCTGGCCGGGCGGCATCCATCGCGCACGATGATCCTTTCGAGTGCCGACCCCGACGGCCCGTCCTGGCTGGACGCCCAGATCCAGGCCCATTGCGTGCTCCCGAACGCCGAAGCCGCCGAGACCTGTGCCGAACTGATCTACCTGACCGCGGGCGGCGAATCCGGCCGCCACCTCCAGGCGATCGTCGCTCCGCTGCTCATCCACGACCTGCCGGTCCTCGTCTGGTGGCCGGGCGAGCTGCCGGTCGCGAGCAAGGCGACCGACGACGTGTTCGCGATCGCGGATCGCCTGATCGTCGACGGTTCGACATGGTCGGGTGACGGCCTGGAACGACTTCCGCGACTGGCCCGCCTCCTCGAGCGCGGACGGGTGAGCGTGACCGACCTGGCGCTCCTTCGCCAGTCGCGCTGGCGGGAAGCGATCGCGTCGACGTTCGACGACCCCGACCTGACGCCGTATCTGCGATCGTTGCGCCGGATCAGCGTCACCTACGGCACCCATGACGAGACCGGTGCGCCGGGCTCGACCAACCTCGTGAAGCCGGTCTATCACGTCGCCTGGCTCGCCTCGCGGCTCAAGCTCTCGGTCGTGAAGTCCCTCCACCCGGCCGAAGGACGCTCATCGACCGCGAAGGCACGCCCCCGCGCGGGAGGCAACACGCCGCCCATGGCTCGCGGCCTCGCGGCCACGCTGTCGACCGGGAAGGGTGAGGTCGCGGTCGTGGTCAGGCCGGTGCTGTCGCCGATGCCGGCGGGCACGACACTCCGGGTGGAGCTGTTGTGCGAGCGACGGGGATCCGAGCTGCGTGTCGACGTGACCGCCGAGAAGGAGACCGTCAACGTCCGCGCCTGGCAGGACGGCGTGGCGATCCTCGAGCGCGGCTTCCTCGCGCCACGCCGGACCGAGGTGGACCTCCTGGCGGAGACGATCGAGGCAACCGACCGAGACACGGTCTCGATCGGTGCGATCCGCGCCGCGGCCGCACTGGCGACGGCCACCACGCCCGGAGGCCTCGCGCCCGGCGAGCCGATCCGGTCCTCGGCAGCGGGGCTGGCATGACCGCCACCGGCAGGTCGAGCGCCGAGATCGTGATTGCGCCGGACGCCGAGACCGCGGCGCGGATCGCTGCGGAGCGGATCGCGGCCGTGCTGGAGGCTGCCGTCGACGGCACCGGACGCGCAGACTGGGCCACGACCGGCGGCTCGACGCCAGCCGGGATCTATCGCCGGCTCGCCACCGTGCCCCTGCGGGACACCGTGGACTGGTCGCGGGTTCACCTGTGGTGGGGTGACGACCGGTTCGTCCCCAGCGACCATCCGCTCTCGAACGTGCAGGCCGCCGACGAGATCCTCATCGGACGAGCCGGGCTTTCCGGCGAATCCGGGATCGGCGAGTACGCCGCCGACATTACTGCGGGCAGAGACCTGGGGGCGCCGATCCCGGCCCTCAACGTCCACCCGTTCCCGACCACCAAGGCGATCGGCGAGGGGCTCGGTCCGGACTGGTGCGCACAGGCGTATGCCGAGGAGCTCCGAGCTGCAGGGCCGGGAGCGCGCGACGGTTGGCCCGCGTTCGATCTGGTGCTCGTGGGCGTCGGGCCGGACGGCCACCTGCTCTCCGTGTTTCCGGGGTCGGAGGCGCTCGATCGGCCGGAATGGGCACTCGCGATCCCGGCCCCAAGCCACGTCGAGCCCCACGTTCCGCGGGTCACCCTCAACCCGGCGGTCCTGTCGGTGGCGAGGGTGATCGTCGTGGTGGTCAGTGGCGACGAGAAAGCGACGGTGGTCGCCCAGGCCCTGGAAGGCGAGGGGGACCCCCACGACCTTCCGGCCCGACTCGCAGCACGCGAAGGCGCGACCTGGATCCTGGACAAGGGGGCAGCGTCGGCGCTCGAAACCGGGCGATAGCCATGGACGTCGTTCGATCCGCGGACGGCACCGGCATCGCGCTGTTCGACCTCGGCGGCAGCGGCCGCCCGGTGATCCTCGTCCACGGTGCGTCGGCCGATCACACGACCTGGCGGGTCAGCGGGCCGATCCTGGCGCGCGGCCGACGGGTCATCGGCCTCGACCGCCGCGGCCGCGGGGCGTCGGGAGACACGCAGCCCTACTCGATCGAGCGTGAGTTCGACGATCTCGCCGCAGCCGCGGAGGAGCTCGCCGGAAGCGGGCGCGGGCCTGTGGACGTCGTCGGGCACTCGTTCGGGGGTCGAGTTGCGCTCGGTGCGGCCCTGCGGACGGAGGCCATCCGGCGGCTCGTGGTCTACGAATCCGCGCCGCCGGTGGCGACCGACGCGTACCAGCCCGCCGGGCTGGTCCGGCGTCTGCGTGAGCTTGCCGACTCGGGGGACGGCGACGAGCTGTTGTCGGCGTTCCTGCTCGAGGTGGTCGGCATGTCGCAGGGCGACCTGGACGCCTATCGCGCCGATCCGATCTGGGCGACACGCGCAGCGGCCGCACCGACGATCGTCCGCGAGCTGGAGGCGGAGTCGGCGCCCGCGGCGTCGCTCGATGCGTTGGGCGGAGTGCGCCAGCCGGTGCTCCAGGTGGTCGGCGGCCAGAGCCGATCGGCGTTCCAGCGCGCCACCCAGGCCCTCGACCTGCGGCTCGCGGACGGGAGGGTGGTCACGATCCCGGGAGCGCGACACGGCGCCCACCACACCCACCCCGAGACGTTCGTCGCCGCCGTCGAGGAGCACCTCGGACCGTCCTAGCGCAGGCTCGCCAAGCCGAACGTCGGCTCGCATGCGAGACTGGAGCCGATGCCCGAGAGTCTCATCGGCTGGCTGATCCTCGGTCTCCTGGCCGGCTGGCTGTCCGGTCTGGTCGTCCCCGGTCGCCAGGCGCGTGGATGCCTGCCGAACATCCTGGTCGGCATCCTGGGTGGGATCATCGGTGGCTACCTTGCCCGCGAGCTGCACCTCGGCGATCCAAGCGGATTCCTGGGCGCCCTGGTGACCGCCCTGCTCGGCGCGGTGATCGTGCGCCTTGCGATCGGCGCCGTAAGCGGGCCGGATCGCTGATCCGGGCGACCACGGCGGCAACGGTACGATGAACTCGCCAAGGAGGTGTCGCCACCCGTGACCGACGCTGGCGGAGCCGGCTCCGGCGCATCAGCCGCATCGGCCTCCGCGGAGGCAGCCGAGCGGAACTATTCCCCGGGGCTGACCGGGGTCGTTGCCGCCGAGAGCGCCATCGGTCTCGTGGATGGCGAGCGCGGGCGCCTGCTCTATCGCGGGTACCCGATCGGGGAACTCGTCGAGCGCGGCACGTTCGCGGAGGTGGCCGATCTGTTGTGGACCGGCGAGTGGCATCCGGGTGTCACGCTCGGGCCGGCGCCGGCTCCGCCGGCCGTCCTGGACACGATCCGCGCACTCCCGAAGGACGCCCTCCCGATGGACGCGCTCCGGTCTGCCATCTCGTCCTGGGGCGCGACCCAGCGCCTGAGCTGGCCGCCAACCGCCGACCAGGCCCGCACCCTGACGGCGGCATCACCGTCCGCTCTTGCGGCGTTCGCGCGGATCCGCGACGGCAAGGAGCCGGTCGACCCGGATCCGTCCCTGTCGCTGCCCGCGGCGTTCCTCCACCAGCTCACCGGCGAGCGCCCCGATCCGGCCGCTGCCCGGGCGCTCGAGGCGTACTTCATCGTGGCCGCCGAGCACGGGCTCAATGCGTCCACGTTCGCGTGTCGCGTGATCACGTCCACCCGCTCCGATCTCGCCTCGGCCGTCGCAGGGGCCGTGGGTGCCCTCAAAGGTCCACTCCACGGCGGGGCGCCGTCGGAGGTCGTCGACCAGCTCCACCAGATCGGATCGGCCGAGCGGGCGGAGGCGTGGATCCGCGGCGCCCTCGATCGCAAGGAGCGGCTGATGGGCTTCGGCCATCGCGTCTACCGGGCCTACGATCCGCGCGCGGCGGCGCTGCGCAAGGTCGCCGAGGGGATGAGCTCGATGGCGGACTGGCTGTCCCTCGCCGTCCAGGTCGAGGACATCGCGCTCCGGCTGCTCGCAGAGCGCCACCCGGACCGGCCGCTCAAGACCAACGTCGAGTTCTACACCGCGGCCGTGCTGCAGGGCGTCGGGCTGCCACCGGACCTGTTCCCCGCGACGTTCGCGCTGGCCCGCCACGCCGGCTGGACGGCACATGCGATCGAGCAGGCCGCAGTGGACAAGCTCATCCGCCCCGACATGACGTACACGGGTCCAGCGGAGCGCCACCTGCCGGCGTGACCCGAGCCGGCGCGAGGGCCGCCGCCCTCAGAGCCAGCCGCGCCGCCGGAAGAACAAGAGCAGTCCGATCGTGATGGCCGCCATCAGCAGCAGTAGGACCCAGAACCCGGCTGCCGTCCCCTCGCCCGGGAACAGCACGTTCATCCCGAAGATGCTCGCGATCAGCGTCTGGGGCAGGAGGATGACGCTGAAGGCCGTGAGGACGCGCAAGGCTTCATTGACCCGGTGCGAGAGAACGCTCTCGTTCGAGTCCTCGAGCGCCTCGACGACCTCCTTGAAGTTCTCCAGGATGTCCCAGATCCGCTCCGCGGCGTCCGAGATGTCATCGAAGTAGATCTCGAGCTCCTCGGCCAGGTAGCGCTGCTTCGTCCGCTCCAGGTCGCGGAGGACGGCACGCATCGGTCGGACGATGCGGCGGAAGTTGATGATCTCCTGCTTCGCTTCGCTGAGGTCGCGAACGATCTCCGCGGACCGGCCTTCGAAGATGTCGTCCTCGAGCCGGTCGAGCTTGGCACCCATCTTGCGCAGCATCGGGAATGACCCGTCGACGCAGCGGTCGACGATCCGGTAGAGGAGATAGCCGGGCCCGTTCGAGAACGCCGTCTCGCGCAGCTCCTCGCTCTCGCCGTGCCGCTCGAACAGGGCCGACAACGGCGGCAGTTGCTGCTCCGAGAGCGTGATCAGGAAGTCGGGGCCAACGAAGGTGTCGACCTCGGCCGTGAGCAGCCGCCCGGTCGCCTTCTCGAACACCGGGAAGTGGAGGACGATGAACAGGTAGTCGTCGTAGACGTCGATCTTCGGGCGCTGGTTGCGCGAGAGCACGTCCTCGAGGTCGAGGGCGTGGAAGTCGAAGTGCTCGGCAAGCCACGCGCGCTCCAGGGCGGAGGGCTCCTCGATGTGGATCCACTCGATGTCCGAGTGGGAAAGGCGCTCTACGTGCGGCTGGGTGCGCTCCGGGGTAGGTGGACCCGCGGCGGCATGACGCCGCGCGCGCGTGCGGCGGGGCAGTCGTGGGCGGAACGCGATCGGCATTGAAGTGGGTCTTCGCTCGTCGTCATCGCGCCTCCTGTTCAGCGCGATTCGATTGTATCCGTGGTCCGTGGCGGCCTCCGGCTACGCGCGCCGTGACCCGAAGTCGTCGGCGCCGATCAGGTCGAGCGCCAGCGCGCGCGACATGAGCGCCGCCTCATGCCCGATGTTCTCGCACACCGTGGCCTGGT
>DATBLH010000060.1:0-17447 GCA_036555445.1 Candidatus Limnocylindrales bacterium | reverse complement strand
GACGCTACGGGTGGGTTGCGGTGGCGCTGGAACGGATCGAGCCGGAGCTCGTCCGCCCGCTGCTGGTCGAGGCGTGGCGGATGACCGCGCCGCGGAAGCTACTGCGGGAGGTGAGCGAAGCTCGTCCGGTCGCATAGACGCAACGCTCTCCGTTCGCGATCCGACGACATGCCTCCCGGCCGATGCACGGAGTTGCATCGCGCGGCGTGACGCCATGTCCACTTCGAACGGGACGCTGGCGCGAAGGGCGTCAAGGGCAACGCCCTTGACCCGCTAGGCTCCCGGTCGTGACCGCTGCGAGCAACCCCGGACGACGCCCGTGGACGATCCGGGTCGCGACCTGGAGCGCCCGCCATCGGTGGCCGGTGGCAGCACTCTGGTTCGTGGCCACGATCGGCGTGTTCGCGCTGAGCATCGCGGCCGGCGGGACCCGTTCCCGCGATGCGGTCTCGAACGAAGAGCGGAGCCGTTTCGAGGCCGGCAAGGCGAACGTCGTGTTCAACGCGTCCGGGTCGGAGGAGCCGTCGCAACAGGTCCTCATCGTCCTGTCCAGTCCGACGAGGACGGTCGACGATCCCGGGGTCGCCGCGGCCATCGATGACGCCACGCGCCGTCTCGGTGAGGCAGGCGTGGCCGAGGTGGTGCCTCCGCTCCTGGCACCGCCGGAGGCCGGACTCGTATCCCCGGACCGGACGACCGTCCGCATCGTGGGCCGCGTGTTCGGGGACGGCCCGGCGCTCGAGGAGCGGCTCGAGCCGGTCCGGGTGCTGGCGGACGCCCTGTACCACGACTACCCGCAGCTCCGGACCCACGTCCTGAACAACACGCTCGCGAACGAGGACATCTCGGAGCTGGTCAACGAGGACCTCGACGGCTCGCTGCGGCTGACGATCCCGCTCACGTTCCTGATCCTGATCGTCGCGTTCGGGGCGCTCGTGGCGGCCGTCGTCCCGCTCGTGCTCGCGATCACGTCGCTTCTGGCGGCGTTCGGGCTGCTGGCCCTCTACAGCCAGGCGGTGACGCCGGTCAGTCCGTACGCGACCCAGCTGATCGTGCTCATCGGTCTCGCCGTCGCGGTCGACTACTCGCTGTTCATGATCACCCGCTTCCGGACCGAGCGTCGCCGCGGACGCGAGAAACTGGCCGCGATCGAGACGGCCAGCGCAACCGCCGGGCGGGCGGTCTTCTTTTCCGGGCTCGCGGTGATGATCTCGATCGCCGGCCTGTTGATGCTCGACGACGAGCTGTTCCGATCCATGGCGCTGGGCACGATCTCGGTCGTCCTGGTGGCGGTCGTCGGCTCGCTCACGTTCCTGCCCGCGACCCTCGCGATCCTGGGCGGCGGCGTGGATGCTCTCCGACTCCCGCTCCCGGGACGCGACCGGGCCGAGGGTCGTGGCTTCTGGGGGTTGATCGTCCGTGGCGTCATGCGACAGCCCGTGCTGTTCACGATCGTCACCGCGGGTCTCCTGATCGCGGTCGCGTCGCCCGTTTCGCGGCTCCACATCGGTCGTACCGATTTCACGGCGTTCCCGGACACGCTCGATGCGGTCCAGGCGGTCGACCTGATGACCCAGAAGTGGCCCGAGGGCACCACGCTCGAGCTCCAGGTCGTGGTCACTCACGCCGACGAGCCGGCGACCGAGCGGGCGATCAGCGCGTTCAGCGCCGACGCCGTGGGGCTCCCGCGGCTGTCCGGTCCGGCCGAGAGCCGTCTCTCCAAGGATGGGACCGTGGCCATGGTCGGCTTCACGATGTCGGGGACCCAGAACGACGCCGCGAACCTGGACCTCGTCCGCCAGGTCCGCCGGGACCTGGTGCCGAGACACTTCGGGTCCCTCGGCGTGGAGGCTTACGTGACCGGCGCCGCCGCGGCGACGCTGGACTCGGTGAGCTACTACAGCTCGGGGTTGCCGACCGTGATCGGCTTCGTGCTCACGCTGTCATTCCTGCTGCTCCTGGTCGCGTTCCGCTCGATCGTCATCCCGATCAAGGCGATTGCCCTCAATCTCCTGTCCACCGGCGCGGCCTACGGGCTGCTCGTTTTCCTATTCCAGGACGGTCACGGAAGTGACCTGCTGGGCTTCCGGCCTGGTGTCATCGAGGCGTTCGTGCCGATCTTCATCTTCACGATCCTGTTCGGCCTCTCGATGGACTACCACGTATTCATCCTGACCCGGATCAAGGAGGCGAGGGATCGGGGGCTGGGCTCGAACGCCGCCGTTGAGGCCGGGATCTCGATCACCTCGGGGACGGTGACGAGCGCGGCCGCGATCATGGTCGTCGTGTTCGCGGTGTTCGTGACGCTGCAGCTGGTCATCGTGCGTCAGCTGGGGTTCGGGCTCGCGGTCGCCGTGCTCCTCGACGCGACGATCGTCCGGAGCGTCCTGCTCCCGGCCACGATGCGACTGCTCGGGGAGTGGAACTGGTGGCTGCCGCGCTGGCTCGGCTGGATCCCGCGGGTCACGGTCGAGGGCGAGATCGAAGAGCCCACGCCCGCGCGCGTGGGTTCACGGGAAGCGCTCCGGGCGTGGATGGGGACCTGGTCGGTGAACCGGCCGGGGTTGGTGCGGTCTACGCCGCCTGAGCCCGAGTAGGGTTCCGGATCCCGCTGTCGCGTGCGATCGATCAGGCGGGGACCTCCGACGTGACCGTGTGCCCGCACTCGATCGTGCACCGATAGAGGACGATCCATCGGCGATGGGTCGGCTCGGGCGTGAGCATCGGGAGGCCCGGCGAGAGCGGCAGCCAGTCGTCACCGTGTCGATGCTCGATCCGGAGACCGCGACCTCGCTCGTGGGTATGGGGCGTACTGATCCGGAGCCTCGGCTCGTCCACGTCGTCCTCCTGGGCTGGCCTTGGGGGCTTCGCCCAGATTAGAACATTCGTTCGATATCGCCAAGGGCGTGGCCGTGGATCCCGGGCCCCGGGCGGTGAACCACCAGCCGCGCCGTGGCCTTGCCGAACGGCTGGCCGGCGCCAAGTCGCTAGAATTGGCGGCTGGATTCCCTGGGCCCGTAGCTCAACGGTAGAGCGGGGGACTCTTAATCCCTAGGTTGAAGGTTCGAATCCTTCCGGGCTCACCACGCCAGTCGACCACCCCGAGCGGGACGCTCCTCGCCGCCGTCACCGACCCGGCAAGCAACCTTGGCGCGGCCGACGACGGGTCGCCGTGCTACCCTGCGGCCATCCTTTGGGCCGGTCCTGTGAGGCCGGCGATCCGGTCCTGTGAGGCCGGGAAGGAGGCTCGATGACCGCGTGCTTGCCTGCCCACCGCGCCGCCGGCGCCGGTGGGTTTGTTTGTGCCCGCCGGGCGGGATGCACGATCGGATGATCGCCTCGCGAATGGCTCCGCCGCTCCCGCTCGCCTCGGCGCTGGTCGATCCCCGGATCGGCGATCACGGTCCGGCCGCGCTCGCCCTCGAGGACGGGACGGTGTTCCCGGGGATCGCGTTCGGGGCCCCAGTGACGTCCGGTGGGGACCTCGTCGTGAACACCTCGCAGACCGGCTACCAGGAGGTCTGCACCGACCCGTCCTATGCCGGCCAGGTTGTCGTGATGACCTATCCCCTGATCGGCAACCACGGCCGCGACTCGGCCGACGATCAGTCGGTCCGGCCCTGGCTCAGGGCCCTGGTCGTGGCCAATGCCACCGCGGCCGTCCTCGACGATGCGCGGCAGCTCGCAGGCATTCTCCGCGGTGAGGGCATCCCGGCGATTGCGGGCGTTGATACCCGCGCCCTCGCACGTCACCTCCGGACGCACGGCAGCCTCCGTGGCGTGGTCACCGAACCCGGCACGGTGGACCCCGAGCTCGCGATCTCCGCCGCGCGCGCGGTCGAGCGCTGGGAGGACCAGGACTTCGTGGGCCAGGTGTCGCCGTCCGAGATCGTCGAATACGGCGAACCCAGCGAGGCTGGTCCGGTGGTCGGGATCGTCGACCTCGGTCTGAAGGCGAACATCGTGCGCTCGCTCCGGCGACGGGGCGCACGGGTTCGGGTCCTGCCGCACACGATCACTCCGGCCGAGGCACTCGCGGACGACGTCGCCGGCATCGTCCTCTCGCCCGGCCCCGGTGACCCGGCCCGGCTCGGCGACCAGGTGGCGTTGGCCCGCGCCGTGATCGACGCCGGCCGCCCACTGCTGGGGATCTGCCTCGGGCACCAGATCGTGGGGCGCGCTGCTGGCGCCGAAACGAGGCGGCTCCGCTTCGGCCACCATGGCGCCAACCACCCGGTCCGCGACCTGGACACCGGCCGGGTCCAGGTGACCGCCCAGAATCACGAAGTCCAGGTCGTGGGCGAGACGCTGCCGCCGGAGAGTGGGTTCTACGTCAGCCAGCTCAATCTGAACGACCGCTCGGTCGAGGGCCTGCGGCATCGGGAGCTGCCCGTGGAGACGGTCCAGTACCACCCGGAAGGTGCCCCCGGCCCGCTCGACGCCCTCGCGGTGTTCGACCGGTTCGTGGCTCGGCTCGGGTTGGTGTGAATCGCTCGTGACCGACGTTCAATCGGTCCTGATCCTCGGCTCCGGGCCCGTCGTCATCGGGCAGGCTGCCGAGTTCGACTACGCGGGGACCCAGGCCTGTCGCGCGCTCCGGGCGGAGGGGATCCGGACGATCCTCGTCAACTCCAATCCGGCCACGATCATGACCGACCCGGGGGTCGCCGACGTCGTCTACCTCGAGCCGCTGACCGTCCCCGCGGTGGCCGCAGTGATCGCACGCGAGCGGCCGGAGGGCCTCCTCGCCGGGCTCGGCGGGCAGACGGCACTCAACCTGGCAACGGCGCTCGCCGACGCCGGCATCCTGGAACGGCACGGGGTCCGGCTCCTGGGGACGCCCCTGTCCGCCATTCGGGCGGCCGAGGATCGGCAGCTGTTCCGCGACCTCCTGGATCGCATCGGCCAGCCCTACGCACCCAGCGCGATCGTGACCGGGGCCACGCCGGAGCTCCGCGTTCGGTCGTCGACCGAGGCGCTGGCCGAGATCGGGTTGCCGGCCATCGTGCGTCCGGCGTTCACCCTGGGCGGGACCGGCGGCGGGATCGTCGAGACCGAGGAGGCCTACCGGGAGCGGGTCCGGGCCGGGTTACGGGCAAGCCCGATCGGGCAGGTCATGGTCGAGCGCTGCCTCGTCGGCTGGCAGGAGATCGAGTACGAGGTGATGCGCGACGCCGACGACACCTGCATCGCGGTGTGCTCCATGGAGAACGTCGATCCGCTCGGCGTCCACACCGGCGATTCGATCGTCGTGGCGCCGGTCCAGACGCTCCCCGACCAGGTCCATCAGCGGCTCCGCTCGGCGGCCCTCGCAATCATCCGCGCGCTCGGCGTCGAGGGCGGCTGCAACGTCCAGTTCGCGCTGTCACCCGACTCCACGGAGTACGCGGTGATCGAGGTCAACCCACGGGTATCCCGGTCGTCGGCCCTGGCCTCGAAGGCGACCGGCTACCCGATCGCCCGGGTGGCCGCCCAGATCGCGATCGGTCGGCGTCTGGCCGAGATCCCGAACGTGGTGACCGGGACCACGGTGGCGGCGTTCGAGCCCGCCCTCGACTACGTGGTCGTCAAGCTGCCGCGCTTCCCGTTCGACAAGTTCCCATCCGCGGACCGGACACTCGGGTCGCAGATGAAGGCGACGGGCGAGGTGATGGCGATCGACCGGACGTTCGGCTCGGCCCTGAACAAGGCCCTCCGCGGCCTGGAGCAGGCCGGGGCCGGTCCGCTGGCCGAGGATCCGACCTGGCAGGCCACGTTCGACTACCTGGCCGCGGTGCTGGCACCGGCCGATGACGGCGGCGAGTCGGACGCGCCGATCCGATGGATCGACGAGCGCGGCGAGGCCTGCGAATCGACCCGTCACGCGGAGCGGTCGGCGGCGCCGATCGTCCTCCGCCGGTTCCTGTCCCCCTCCGACTCGCGGCTGTGGCGCGTCCTTGGCCTGCTCCGGCGAGGAGTTCCCGAAACCGCCGTCCATGAGGCGACCGGGGTCGCGCCCTGGTTCCTGGCCGAGATGCATCGCAACGTGTCCCTCGAGGCCGACGTGCGCAGCGCGGGCGGCAGGCTCGTGGACACCGGCGATCCGGACGGGGTGGCGCTCCTGGCCACCGTGAAGCGCGCCGGCTTCGGCGATCGGGAGCTGGCCGCGCTCAGCGGGCGGTCACCGGGCGACGTCCGCGACGCGCGCCGAGCACTCGGGCTCCGGCCGGGCTACGCGATGGTGGACACCTGTGCCGCCGAGTTCGCGGCCGAGACCCCCTACTTCTACTCGACCTATGCCGCCGCGGGGTCCACGCCGGAGGCCCCACCCGTCGAGCGACCGGCGGCGCTCGTCATCGGCTCCGGGCCGGTCCGGATCGGGCAGGGGATCGAGTTCGACTACTGCGCGGTCCAGGCCGCGGACACGCTCCGCCGGGCGGGCTGGAGCGCGCTGATGATCAATTCCAACCCGGAGACGGTCTCGACCGACTTCGATGCATCCACCCGGCTGTACTTCGAGCCACTCGATCCGGAGTCGGTGCTGTCCGTGCTCGAGGCGGAATCGTCCGATCCCGCCGATCCCGTGCCCGCGGTGGTCGCGTTCGGGGGCCAGACGCCCCTCAACCTCGCGGGGCCGCTCGCCGCGGACGGGGTGCCGCTCCTGGGCAGCAACCTGGAGGCGATCGACCAGGCCGAGGAACGAACCCGCTTCGCCGCCCTCCTCGACCGGCTCGGCATCCCGCAGCCCGAGGGCGGGATGGCCCACAGCGTGGAGGAGGCGCTGACACTGGCGGATCGGATCGGCTACCCGGTCATCGTCCGACCGTCGTTCGTCATCGGCGGCCTCGCGATCGACTTTGCCTACAGCCCCGACGACCTGGCCCGCCATCTCGCGGCGGCCGCCGTTGTCGACCCGGACCGCCCGGTGCGGATCGACCGTTATCTCGAGGGAATCGAGGTCGACGTCGACGCGGTGAGCGATGGGGAGCGGGTCCTGATCCCGGGCCTCCTCGAGCACGTCGAGAAGGCCGGCGTCCACAGCGGCGACTCGATCGCGCTGTTCCCACCGGGCAGCGTCGCGGAGTGGGACCAGGAGCTGATCGTGTCCACGATGGAGCGGGTCTGCCTTGCGCTCGGCGCACGTGGCCTGGTCAACGCGCAGTTCATCGTCCGCGACGACGGCGTCTACCTCATCGAGGTCAACCCGCGAGCCTCGCGGACGGTGCCGTTCCTGTCCAAGGTCACCGGGGTACCGATGGTCGAGCTCTCGGTCCGGATCGCCCTGGGAGCGACGCTGCCCGACCTGGGCTGGGACGGGGGCCTCCTCCCGGCGCCGTCCTTCCGGGCGGTCAAGGCGCCCGCGTTCTCGACCGCCAAGCTCATCGGCGTCGACCCCTCGGTGGGGCCGTACATGCAGTCGACGGGCGAGGTGATCGGGATCGGCGATGATGCCCCGCTGGCGCTGGCAAAGGCGCTGACCGGAGCGTCGCTCGTGCCTCCGACCGCGGGCTCGGGACCCGCCCCGGTGGCGCTGCTCTCGATCGCCGACCGCGACAAGGGCGGACTGGTCCAGCTGGCATCCGCCCTCAGGGCCGCCGGCTATCGGCTGGCAGCGACGCCCGGCACCCGACGGGCGCTCGAGGCAGCCGGGTTGGACGCGCTCCCCATCGCGAAGCTGGGCGAGGCAGCGCACCCGCCGGACGAGGTGCCGATCCTCGACGCGATCGCCCGCGGCGACGTCCGGCTGGTGGTCAACACGCCCACCCCGCGCTCCGGGGCGGTGCGCGACGCGGCCGAGATCCGGCACGCGGCGATCGCCGAGGGAATCCTGTGCCTCACGGCGATCGAGACCGCGATTGCGGCGGCCGAAGCGCTGGATCCGGATGTCGCGAGGCGGATCGCAGTCGTCAGGCCACTCGGCGAGTGGGTGACCCGGGAGCCGCGCGAGGCCGTCCTGGCCGGTTGACCCGGGCCGGCCGGGTCCGTCGGCTCGGCCGCCCTCCTCAGCTCGACGAGTCGACGGCTACCTCGGCCGCGAGACCGCTTTGCTGTGCCGGGTTGCGCACGATGTTCTGGCCGAGCGACCACAGGGTGAGCGTCGTGAGCGCAACCATGATCACCGCCAGCGGCACCTGGCGCATCCGCGCATCCGCCGCGGATCCCGGCGCCCGGGTCGCCGCCTCCCGGCCGACCGTTGCCGGTGGCGCGTTGAGCCTCGCCACGACATGGCCACCCCAGGCACCGAGCATGTGACCGCCGACGACGGCGGCCAGCTGGATGGTCCACACCGAGCTCGGCGGCAGCCAGTCGCCGTTGGGCACGGTGAACGCGGTCCCGAACAGGTCCGAGCCCTGCTGGAGCGGATCGGAGATCGCGACCAGGATCCGCTGCCCGTCGATCAGGAGATAGGTCAGGTAGTGCGCGATCAGGTAGCCGACCGCGATCGGAAGGAGACCCGCGGCGGTGGGTGCGATCCCGACCAGACGCGAGACGGCGAGCGCGGCCACGGCGATGACCCCGAGGAATCCGACGAGCTGGACGGTCTCGCCCAGGGCGCCCGGCGCCCCGAACACCTCGTACCAGGGCGTCGTCTGGGTGAGGCCGTCGAACAGGATCGAGCCCGTGCCGAACGCAATCAGCACCACGTCCGCGAGTGACCAGCCGGGTTCCAGGAGCCCGCTCGCAAACGGGCGGCGGCGCACTCGGCCGTCTGGGCTCACGAGCGCGAACGGGGCAAGGCGGCCGAGGAGCCCGAACCATACCGAGAACGTCTCGCCGTTTGCGCGCCACGGGTCGCGGCCGTACTGGACCATCATCGCCAGCGTGAACAGCGTGTAACCGACGAGCACGGTGTCGAGCGTCCGTCCCGGCGCACCGCCCATGACGAGCTCCAGCCAGACGAAGAAGGCAAAGCCCGCGACGGCCGGCCAGTGCCCGAGCCACCCCGGATAAGGTGAGGGCTCCCAGGTGGCCACGCCGGCGCGACGCAGGACCCAGGCACCAAGGTCGAACAGCGTCGTGAACGGATTCAGCCACTGCCAGACCGGGCCCACGAACGCGGAGATCAGCGCGACCCCGACCCAGCCATAGACCCACAGGAACAGCGTCCCGACGTCGGCGTCGCCACCGCCGCCCGCGATCGCCTGGGCGACGATCCACAGCCAGGCGATGAGGCCGATCGCGCGCAGCCCGACCCTGAGCCAGGCCGGTGGCCGGCGGTCGACGCTCGTGGCCGGCGGCAGCGTCGCGCGAACATCTCGCAGGAGCACGAACGCGAACGACAGCGCGACAGCGATCGCGGCGCCCGCCAGGTAGACCACCAGCGGGAGGCGGCTCTCGTAGGTCGTGTTGAGGCTGTGGCCGAGGACCGGCCCGGCGGTCACGGCGAGCGCGGCGAGGCCGAGCGCGGCCGACCGCGCCAGCCGGGTTTTCACGGCGATCGGCGCCCGCGGAGCAGGAGCGCACCCAGACCGAGGACGACGATCGCGATTGCCGCCAGGATGGGCACGACGACGTCGCCGCCCGAAGCGGTGGCACCGGGATCCGGAGATGGGCTCGGGCTCGCCGACGGGCCGGCGCTCGGTGATGGAGTGGGGGATGATGTCGCCGAGGCGCTCGGTGGCTCGCTGGCGGTCGCGCTTGGGCTGGGACTCGGCGACGGTGTCGGTGCCAGGACCGTGAACGACCAGGTCCCGCGGGCGATCTCGCCGTCCTGGCCCTGCGATACCCAGGTCACGGTGTACGCGCCGGCGGGAAGGCCGTCGAGGCCGATCCGGATCGTGCGGCCGTCGATCGCTCCGTTCGACACGACCTCGCCCTGCCGTCCGCCGCGGTGGAGCTCCATGTGGCTGCGCGGACCGACGGGTTCGTCGTAGGTGGCAATGATGTCGATCGCCCCGGCGGGGACCGTGGCGCCGTCCTCCGGGGTGGTGCGGACGAGCTCCGCGTGACCGAGCGCGACGGCCCACGAGAGGAGGATCAGCGAGCCCGCAGCAACGATGGCAAGCAGGCGTGCAACGGGGCGCATCGGATGGGAGTCTAGCGTCGGCTCCCGGTTCAGGCCGCGGACAGGTCGGCGACCGCCGGGACCACCTCGCGGCGCAGGACGTCGAGGTGACCCAGATCGTGGACCTCGGGCAGGTTGACGATCACGTGGGCGATCCCCTCGGCGGCCTGGACCGAGAGGGCGTCGACGACATCACGCGCGATCATCCGGCCGGGGCGGAGGTCGATCTCGACGAGCGACGTGGTCTCGATCTCCTCGAACGGCCGCCCGATCTCGTCGCAGTGGCGCTTGAGGACCTCGATCTTGCGCCGGCTCTCGCCGGGATCCGGAACCAGGATGTTGCATGCGTCGGCATAGCGCGCCACCAGCCGCAGCGTCCGCCGTTCGCCACCACCGCCGACCATGATCCGCGGACGGGGCCGGGCGACCGGGGGTGGCACGTTGATCGGCTCGTCCAGGCGGATCGTTCGTCCCTCGAACGGACGGCGGTCGTCGGCCCACATCCGGTGGGCGAGCTGGAGCGTGTCCTCGAGCAGGTCGAAGCGTTCGCGGCGGGGCGGGTAGGGGACCCCCAGGCCGTGCGCCTCGCGTTCGTACCACGAGGCCCCGACGGCGAACCAGCTCCGGCCGCCGGAGAGGACGTCGAGGGTCGTCGCGGTCTTGATGAGGACGCCCGGATGACGGTGGACGATGCCGGCCACCATCGGACCGAGCTCGATCGTCGACGTGCTCCGGGCGAGGAACCCGAGCGTCGTGTACGCCTCGAGCATCGGCTCGTCCGGGCCGCCCCAGCCGGTGTCCGGCGGCAACTGGAACAGGTGGTCCATCAGCCACAGGCTGGCCAGCCCACCCGCTTCGGCCGCCTGGGCGATCTCGACCAGCGTCGGCCCGATCGAGGCGGGCCAGCCCGGGAAGCTGAACGATGGCAGCTGCAGCCCCACCTTCATGGCTGGTCGGCCTCAGGCACGCCCTTCGATCCGGGCGCCTTCACCCGATCTTCGACCCTCCGCCCGGCCGGGCTCACGGGCGATCGCGCTGCCGAGGGCGATCAGTCGCCAGCCCATCCGCTGCTTCAGGGTGGCGATGCCGGCGGCTTCGCGACGATTGCGTGCCCGGCGTGCGAGCCGCTCGTCGGCCGCTTCGGCAAGGTGCTCCTCCATCCGGAGTCGCGACGCGTGGAAGAGTTGCTGGCTCCATCGTTCCATCGGGCCCTCCTCTCGGGACACGGGTGTGGCGGTGGTCTGTTCTCTGTTAGTCATCTATCTAACCCCCGGGTGTGCGTGGTCGCGATCGAGCCGGCTGGGCTCAGGTCAGTCGAGGAGGTAGCGCTTGATCTCGATCGAGGCGTCGTCGAGCCGCGGGCGCCGAAGCGAGTAGTAGACGACCGTGCCTGCCTCGGTGATCGTCACCAGGCCCGCGGCACGAAGCTGGGCAAGGTGGTGCTTGATCGTGGGCTTGGACAGCTCGAGCTGTTGGGCGATCTCGGTCAGGTAGAGATCGCGCTTCGAGAGGAGCTTGAGAATCCGGAGACGGGTCTCGTCGCCCAGCGCGCGATGCAGCCGCACGACCGACTGGGTCGGTGCCAGCGGATCATCCGCGTCGAGCGCCTCGTCCGCGACGGGATAGCCGAAGAACCGCCAGCCCTCGCCCTCGAACAGGAAGTTGTAGGGACGGGTGAAGTACGACGGCGCGAGAATCACCCGGCGGACGCCCGCCTCCGGGAGCCAGCGGATGCCGCCGGTGGTGCGCTCGATGAGGTCGGAGGCATCGAGCGTGGCGCGGTCGCCGGCTCGAAGGTCATGGTCGCGCTCGAGCATCGCCATGATCCGAGGCTCGATCGATCGGAAGCGTGCCGCCCAGGCCTCGAGGACCAGGATGCACTGCCGATGCGTCTCGACGCGGTCGGCGAGGATCGGACGGTGGAATTCGCGCTTCGCCTCCGGGAGGCTCGGCTCGATCTCCTCCACGGTCGCCTTGCCGGCGAGATACCGCTCCAGCCCGGCGGCGAACTCGGGCTCCCGGAATGCCCACGAGTAGATCGTCCGAATCAGCTCGTCGGGGGTGATCGCCTTCACGGCGTCCGTGAGGTCGTCCGCGGTCCTCGCCTCGGGCCGGTCGACGAGGAGCGCCGCGAGGTGGGCGCAGATGTCGTGCTCGAAGAGCAGGCTGACCGACGCGCCGACGTCCTCCGGGAGAGAGGCGCGCGCGTCGGTCAGCCATCGCCGATCGGCGGCGGGAAGGTCATCCGTGGAACCGGCGTCGCCAGAGAGCGAGAACAGGAAGTCGTAGGCCGGGCGGACATCGAACTCGATCGTGTACTGCGTGCCACCGCCGCCGAAGGTTCGGACCGCCGGCCGTGCACTCACCTCCGCGGAGCGATCGCGGTTGCGGGCGGGGCGGATCCTGGGTCGAGCGGCCATCGTCGGGTTCGAAGTCTCCTGTACTCGTGTTAGATAGGAATCTAACGCCGACGGTCGCCACGTGTCAAGTCCTGATGCCTACTCGGCGGTGGCCGGGCGGTCCCGGGCGAGTCGCGCCTACAATCGCCGGACCCGGCCATCCGCCCGCAAGGAGCCCGCCCGACGATGACCGTCCCCCAGGTCAAGTTCACCGACGAGCGCCTCGCGAACGGCCTTCGGCTGATCGTCGCCGAGGACCACCTGGCGCCGGTCGTGGCGGTCAATATCTGGTACGACGTCGGCTCCAAGCACGAGCAGACCGGCCGCACCGGGTTTGCGCACCTGTTCGAGCACGTGATGTTCCAGGGCTCGGCCCACGTCGGCAAGGCCGAGCACATCGCGCTGATCCAGGCCGCGGGCGGCACGATGAACGGGACCACATGGCTCGATCGCACGAACTACTTCGAGACGATTCCGTCGCACCAGCTCGAGCTCGCACTGTGGCTGGAGGCCGACCGAATGGGCACGCTCCTCGATGCCCTCAGCCAGGAGAACCTCGACAACCAGCGCGAAGTGGTCAAGAACGAGAAGCGCTGGTCGTACGACAACCGGCCGTATGGCAGCTGGAACGAGAAGCTCCAGGCCCACCTGTTCCCGCCCGAGCATCCCTACCACCACCCCACGATCGGATCGATGGAAGACCTCGACGCCGCCTCCCTGGACGACGTCAAGGCGTTCTTCCGCACCTGGTATGCGCCCAACAACGCCGTGCTCGCTGTGGTCGGCGACGTGGAACCCGAGCGCGTGCGCGAGTGGGTGGGCCGCTACTTCGGGGAGATCCCTTCCAATCCCGACCTCCCATCGCTCCCCGACCTGTCGCTGCCGCCGACGCTCGGCCGCGAGCGCCGTGAGATCGTCCACGATCGCGTACCGCTGCCCCGCGTGTATGTCGGCTTCCGGGCGCCCGTCTTCGGCGACCCGCGCCTCGACGCGCTCGACATCGCGAGCCAGATCCTGGCCGGTGGCAAGGGCAGTCGGCTCCACCGGCGGCTCGTGCGCGACGAGCGGATCGCGCAGGACATCGCGTTCTTCACGCTCGGGTTCGTGGGCGGGGGATCCGTCTCGGCCGGGTGGGCAACGGTTCGTCCGGGTGTCGACGCGGCCAGGGTCGAGACCGTGCTCCACGAGGAGCTCGGGCGGCTTGCAAGTTCCCCGGTCTCGGAAGATGAGCTCGCGCGCGCCCGCGCGCTGGTCGAGGCCGACGAGCTCGGCGCGCTCCAGCGGGTGGAGGAGCGGGCCGATCGCCTCGCGATGTACGCCACCCTGTTCGACGAACCCGATCTGATCAACCGGATGCTGGGTCGCTACCTCGCGGTGACCGCGGACCAGATCCAGGCGGTGGCAGCGGACGTCCTGCGCCCGGACAACCGCGTGGTGCTCACGTACCTCCCCGAGCTGCCGCCGGCCGATGACGCCGTGGAGCCGGTCGAGAACGCGGCCCAGCCCGAGCAGCAGGTCGCCGCATGACGGCGTCGATCGTGGTCGAGGATCGGCCCACACCGGGGACACCCCGACCATACGAATTCCCGCCGTTCCGTCGCGAGCGGCTGGCCAACGGCCTGACGTTGCTGATCGTGGACCTGCCGGGTCGCCCGCTCGTCTCGGCCACGCTCATCCTCCGACGGGGTGCCGCGGACGAGCCGTCGCTCCACGCCGGCGCGACGGCGCTGGCAGCCCGGGCCCTGTCCGAGGGAACCCAGCGCTACACCGCGGTCGAGCTGGTCGAGGCCGCCGAGCGTCTTGGGGCCGGGCTCCATGCCGAGGCGGGCTGGGATGCCACGTCGGCGGCGATCGACGTACCGGCCTCGCGGCTCGAGCCTGCCCTGGCGCTGCTCGAGGAGATGGTCGCGCGTCCCACCTTTCCCGAGAGTGAGGTGGAGCGGCTCCGCGACGAGCGACTCAACGACCTGCTTCAGGCACGCGCGGATCCGCGTCGCCGCGCCGACGAGGCGTTCGCCGACACCGTGTACACGCCGTCCTCGCCCTACCATCGGCCGGCCGGTGGGACGAAGGAGACCGTGACCGGGCTCCATCCGGAACTCCTGCGCGAGGTCCACGAGGCCGGCCTCGATCCCGCCCGGGTGACGTTGATCGTTGGTGGGGAATTGGGCGGCCTCGACGTTCCCGCGATCGCGGACCGGCTGTTCGGCGGCTGGACGCCATCGTCCGGTGCCCGCCCCGCCGGGGACGTGCCCGCGGCATCGGCGGTGTCCGAACGATTCGTTCGGGTGATCCATCGGCCGGGGAGCGTGCAGACCGAGATCCGGATCGGCCACGTCGGCGTGTCTCGACAGATCCCGGACTTCCACGCGCTGTCGGTGATGGGGGCGATCCTGGGCGGCCTGTTCAACTCGAGGCTGAACATGAAGCTGCGCGAGGAGAAGGGCTACACGTATGGCGCCCACGCGGGGTGGGACCTCCGTCGTGCCGCGGGTCCGTTTGCCGCTCGGGCCGCCGTGAACACCGAGGTCACGGTTCCCGCGATCGTGGACACGCTCGCCGAGCTGCGCCGGATCCACGACGAGCCGGTGACGCCGGACGAGCTCCGGAGCGCGCGTGACTTCCTCGTCGGCGTGTTTCCGCTTCGGTTCGAGACCGCCGGCGCCGTGGTTGGCGCGCTGGCCGGGATGGTCGTCCACGACCTACCCGACGACGAGCTGGCCCGCTATCGCCCCGCGATCGAGGCGGTGACGATCGAGGACGTGGGGCGATCCGCCCGCGAGCGGCTGGATCTCGAGCGCGCGGCGATCGTGCTCGTCGGTGATGTCGACGCCTTCGGTGCCGACCTCGAGGCGGCGGGCTTGGGCGAGGTCGTCGTCGAACGCGACGAGGGTCCCGCCGCGCCGGGCCCGCTCGAAGGCGTGGACGAGGAGCTGGGCCCGGTCGACGACGGGCATGCCGGACCCACGGAGGGCGCCGAGGAGCCCGATGAGGGAGTCGAGGATCCCACCGAGCCACACGCCAACGACGATCGCTGAGGAGATCGCGCCCATCCCGGATCCGGGACCGGCGCCCCATGCGCCCCGCGTCGCCGGTTCCGGGCTCGCGGCGCGGCTGCCGGCCCTGGCTTCCCCGCGTTATCGGCGCTTCATCGGCGGCGCGTTCGTCGGCAACGTCGGCGCCTGGATGCAGGCAACCGCGCAGGGGTGGCTGGTCCTCGGCCTCACGGACTCGCCGGGCCTGCTCGGCCTGACGAGCGCGGCACAGACCGCGCCGGTGCTCCTGTTGTCGCTGGTCGCGGGCGTCCTCGCCGATCGAGTGGACCGGCTGAGGTTGCTCGTGGCGGTCCAGGTCTGCGCCGCCATCGTGGCTGCCGTGCTGGCCGCCCTGACGGCGACGGGGACGGTGATGTTCTGGCACGTCGCCGTCCTCGCATTCCTTGCCGGCTGCACGACTGCGCTCGGGACGCCTGCCTTCCAGGCCGTCGTGTCCTCGCTCGTCGAGCGATCGGCGATCGGCAGCGCGATCGCGCTCAACTCCGCCCAGTTCAACCTGTCCCGGATCATCGGCCCGGCGATCGCCGGCCTCGCGATCGCGGGTGGCGGGCTGGCCCTGGCGTTCTGGGTCAATGCGCTGGGACTCCTGCTCGTCGCCCTCGTCCTGTCCACGCTCCGGGTATCGCAGGCGAGCCTCGTTCGAGCCGAGGCGTCGCTGTGGTCGAACCTCGTGGACGGCCTTCGCTTCGTCCGCGCGAACCAGCGGGTGGCCGTGCTCGTCCTCCTCGCCGGGGTGCCCGCGCTGTTCGTCCTGAACTACCTCGTCCTCCTGCCGGTCTACGCTCGCGACATCCTCGGCATCGGCGCTCCCGGCCTCGGGCTGCTGACCGCGGCGATCGGCGTGGGAGCCTTGACCGGGGCGGTCTCGGTCGCCCTCCTGCGGCCCTCGGGCGGCAGCGGCCGGCTGATGCTCGCCGGTCTGGCCGTCGGGTCCTCGGCCCTGATCGTGTTCGCCCTGTCCGGCTGGCTCCCGCTGTCGCTGGGGGCGCTCGCGGTGCTCGGCGGCTGCCAGGTCGCCTACTACGCGACCACGAACACGCTGATCCAGGTGCTCGTCCCGGCCCGGCTCCGGGGACGGGTCATGTCGCTGTACATCCTCACGTCGTGGGGCGCGATCCCGTTCGGCAACCTCATCTCGGGTGGGATCGCCGAGCGGTTCGGTGCCCCGGTCGCTCTCGCCGGCGGCGGCGTGGCCACGCTCGCGATCCTCGCCCTCGTCGCCATCCGCTACCCCGAGGTTCGGGGACTCCGAGCGTCCGCGCTCATCGTCTGAGACCGGCAGGGGCGCCTGAAACCTTCTCCGCGCTTCGTGTCTCGATGAGATAGCACCCGGGATCCAGCCGGGCGACGATCACAGAGAACCCATCCCCATGCGACTCGACTCCCGCCTTCCTCGAACCATCGCCGTCGCGCTGGTCGCCCTGTTCCTCATTGTCGGTGGCGCCGCTGGCGCGGACCTGGCCGGGTCTTCGCCGACAGGCCAGGCGTCGCAGGCGACCGCCGATGCGACCCAACCGACCGCGGATCCGACCCAGGCCGGGAGCAACGCCGCAACGGCCGAGCCGACCGCCGACGCAACGGCCGAGCCGCCGGCGGGCACCACCGGCGAGCCCGAGGGCGCAGCCGACGATCGCGGCGCCAATCGCGGGCATGACGGAGCCGGCGACGAAGGCGGCGACGACCACGGTGGCCACGACGGTCCGGGCGACGACGACTCCGGCCACGACGACGGCGGGAATCGCGGCCCCGGTGGCGGCGATGACCATTCCGGTCCCGGCGGCGACTGACCCGGAGCCGTGGATGATGCCGGCGCCGTCCGGGCGTCATCATGGTTGCAAGCGAGGCCCGCCCGGTTGGGCACCGGCGTCGCTCGGCCATCCCCGGGGGAGTCCAGGATCGACGCTTCCGCCCCGTTTGCCATGCCCAGTGACGACCGCGCGATCGTCGAGGCGATCCTCGGTGGTCGGCGGGAGGTGTTTCGAATCGTCGTGGAGCGCGAGGGCCCGG
>DATBLH010000055.1:0-5277 GCA_036555445.1 Candidatus Limnocylindrales bacterium | reverse complement strand
GATCAGCGCCGACGCCAGGACCGGCGTCGCCATCAGGACGAGGACGCTGGTCACCAGCGATGTCCAGACCAGGATCGGCATCCGGAACAGGGTCATCCCGGGTGCCCGCATCTTGAAGATCGTGACGATGAAGTTCACGGCTCCCAGGATCGAGCTGGTACCGATCAGGATCAGTCCCACCAGCCACAGGTCCTGACCCGGCCCGGTCGCCGCGAGCGGCCGGTCCTCGGTCAGCGGCGGGTAGCTGGTCCAGCCGGCGGCGGCGGCGCCACCCACCAGGAACCCGGAACCCATCAGGAGGCCGCCCAGCGGCAGCATCCAGAACGACAGGGCGTTGATCCGCGGGAAGGCCATGTCCGGCGCGCCGATCTGGAGCGGCACCACGTAGTTCGCGAAGCCGGCCAGGATCGGGATGATGAACAGGAACAGCATGAACGAGGCATGCATCGTGAACACCTGGTTGTAGACGCCCTCGTCATGCAGGAACTGGAGCCCGGGTGCCGCGAGCTCGGTTCGTACCAGGAGTGCCAGGATCCCGCCCAGGAAGAAGAACACGTACGAGTTGACGAGGTAGAGGATCCCGATCTTCTTGTGGTCGGTGGTCGTCAGCCATTCGTACAGCCCGCTGCGATAGCGGGCGGCGGCGGGGTGGAGCGCAGTGGTCGCCATCAGGGATCCCCTACTTCACGGTGAGGGTGCCGGTCATATTGGCGTGGAACGTACACACATAGGGATAGCTGCCGGCCGGGAGCGGTGGCACGTTGTCGGTTGCCTCGCCGGGTCCGGTCACGTCCTCGCCATTGAACACGATCGCGCCGGACGAGTCCTTGATCGCGACGTCGTGCGGGATGCCGTTGTCGGCGTTGACGAAGTGGATCGCGAACGGCTGGTCCGCGGGTGCCTCGAGCGAGGTCTCGGTGAAGGCGACGTTCTGGGCGGTCAGCTCGAGCGTGGCCGAGGGTGGCGGCGCGCCGCCGCTGGGCGATGGCGGTGGCGACTGCTGCGCCTTCTCAACCTGTTCCTGGATCCAGGCGTCGTAGTCGGCCTGGGTCATCGCATGGACCTCGAACACCATCACCCGGTGACCGGTCCCACACAGCTCGGCGCACTGGCCGCCGAAGGTCTGGCCCGCCTGGCTCTCGTCGACCTTGAAGTCGAACCGGTTGACCTGCCCGGGGACCACATCGCGCTTGAACAGGAAGTGGGGGACGTAGAACGCGTGGATCACGTCGTGGCTCTCGAGCTGCAACTGGACCGTCCGGCCCACCGGCACCGCCAGCCCGCCGTCCGGACCCGCCGGGACGAGCTGCGTGAACAGCTCGGTCTGGCCGTCCTCGGCGTAGTACACGAATTGCCACTGGAACTGGCCGGCGAGCGCCTTCATGTGGAGGTCCGGGGTCGCCGACACGGCGTCCACGCGATTCAGGGTCTGCCACGAGATGAAGAACAGGAAGGCGACGATCAGGGTGGGGACCACCGTCCACAGCGTCTCCGCGATGTTGTTGCCGTGGACCTGGGGCGGCAACTCGTCGTCACCCGGCTTGCGCCGGTAGCGGATCACCGTCCACACGATGAGGCCTTCGACCAGGATGAAGATCACCGTCGCGAAGATGAACACGACGTCGTAGAGGTTCCGGATATCCCGGCCCTGCTCGGTCGCGGCGACGGGCGGGAACATGGCGTCCCAGGCCCGGCGCAGCGCGGTGAACGGATCCGTGCCACCGGCCACGCTGAGGGCGACGATCAGCGCCACCACGATCGCCACGACACCGGCAATCGCGAAGACGGGCGCGGAATTCGTCCTCGGGCTGCTCGACATCAAGGGTCCTCGGCGTGGGTGGAACCGACTCGGCCGGCAGGGCGGCCGGGGTGACCGACCGGCAGCGATCGTTCGGCGCGGCCGAACGCGGCCATGATACCGAAGCGCCGCCCGTGGGGTGGCGACCCGGGTGGGCGACAATGCCTCGCGTGAGGACGTGGCTCCGGCGCATGTGGCCGCTGTTGGCGGCGATCGCGAGTCTCGCGTCCCCGGCCGGGGCGATGGCCCACGGACCGGTCCCGGACCGGCCGCCCGATCCGGCACGGCTGCTCCTGACCTGGACGATCGAGCCGCTCGTCGTCATCGGTCTCGTCCTGGCCGCGTTCGTCTGGCTGCGGACCGTTCGCGGAGTCAACCTGGCCCATCCCGGGAATCCCGTGCCCCGTCGCCGCTCGATCGGCTTCCTGGCAGGCCTGGCCGCGATCGCGGTTGCGCTCCTGTCGGGGATCGGCCGCTACGACACCGCGCTGTTCTCCGTGCACATGGTCCAGCACGTGCTGCTCGTGCTCGTGGCCGCGCCCCTGATCGTGCTCTCGGCGCCGGTGACCCTGGCCCTCCGCGCGTCGTCGTCCGAGACGCGACGACGGGTGCTGCTGCCGATCCTCCACTCGCGGCTCGTGCGCGTCCTCGCGCATCCCATCGTCGCCTGGGTGGTGTTCGCCGCGGTGATGTGGGCGGCGCATTTCTCGCCGTTGTTCGAGGCCGCGCTCGAGGACCCGCTGATCCACGACGCCGAGCACGCACTGTTCCTCGCGGCCGGACTCCTGTTCTGGTGGCCGGCCCTCGGCGCCGACCCGGCTCCGTGGCGGATGCCACCCGTGGTGCGGGCGATGTACGTGTTCCTGCAGATGCCCCAGAACACGTTCCTCGCGGTGGCGATCACGTACGCGTCGGCGCCGCTCTACCGGCACTACGCGACCCTCGCCGCGCCCTGGCTGCCGGATCCGCTCGCCGATCAGCACGTCGCGGGGGCGATCATGTGGCTCACCGGGGATGCACTGTTCCTGGTCGCGGTCTTCGGCCTCGTCCGGGTGTGGATGCGAGCCGACGAACGCGGGCAGGCGCGTGAGGATCGCCGGGCCGATGCGGCGCGCGCCGAGATCCGCGAGCGGGAGGCGCGGCTCGCCGAGCGCCTCGGACGGGAGCGCGGCTAGCGGCGGCAGGTCGCCGTCAACCGACCGGCAGGGGAGCGGTGAGGTACTCCCGCTGGCGATCCGGATCCACGTTCCCCCCGGACACGATCGCCACCACGGAACCATCGAGGCTGTCCAGGCCGAGCTCCCCGGCGCGGAACCGGAGGGCGGCAATCCCGAGCGCGCCCGAAGGCTCCACGACCAGCCTCGCTTCCTCGGCGCCGATCCGCACGCCGGCCGCGATCTCCGCCTCCGTGACCGTCAGGATCCCGTCGACAAGCGCCTTGATGTGGGCGAACGTGCGCGTCCCCAGGGCCTGCGTCCGGGTGCCGTCGGCGATCGTTCGACCGACGTCCTGCGCCGTCCACTCCACGATGTGCCCGGCGGCCAGGGAGTCGCGGGCGTCGGCGGCGAGCTCGGGTTCGACCCCCACCACGCGCGCACGGGGTCGGATCGCTTTGACGGCCGCGGCAACGCCCGAGATGAGCCCGCCGCCACCGACCGGCACCAGCACGAGCGCGAGGTCGGGGAGTGCCTCGGCGATCTCGAGTCCGCAGGTTCCCTGGCCGGCGATGATCCGATCGTCGTCGTAGGGTGGGATCACGGCCAGCCCGCGGGAGGCGGCGAGCTCCTCGGCGACCCGGCGTCGTTCGTGGCTCGCCGGACCGACCTCCACGACGTCGGCGCCGTCGGCCTCCACGCGGCGTCGCTTGATCGCCGGGGCATCCGAGGGCATGACGACGACGCACGGCGCGCCGAGCAGCCGGGCCGCCCGGGCCACCCCCTGTGCATGGTTCCCGGAGGAGTACGTGATCACGCCACGGTCCCGCGCCTCCTTCGGCAGGCCGGACACGGCGACGTACGCCCCACGCAGCTTGAACGCCCCGATCGGCTGCAACGATTCGGCCTTCAGGAACAGCCTCGCACCTGGGGGCCCGATGGACACGAGCGGCGTCCGGGTGGTCACCCCGTCAAGCGTTCGGGCGGCGGCCCGGATGGCATCGATTGCCACCAGTCCTCCGACGTCGACGGCCGTCATGCCCGCCCCCGGTCCACGTCCCGCTGGCATTCGATGCAATGAGCGGCCCATGGAAGCGCCTCGATACGCTCCGGCGCGATCGCCTTCTCGCAGCGGATGCAGGTGCCGAACGTTCCGGCGGCGAGCCGACCGATCGCCGCGTCCACGAGCGCGAGATGCTGCTCCGCTCGCTCACGCAGGGCGAGATCCCGTTGCTGCTCGAAGACCTGGGTCGCGGCCGCCGCCTGCGAGCCATAGGTCATCGGACCCGGCGCGTGGATCGTTTCTGCCAGCTCGCTCTGGAGCCGTCGCCGCTCCGCGACCAGGGCCGTCCGGACGCGCTCCACGTCGGTCTTCATCGTGGGTCGGATGCTAGCCGAGGCCCGCTCCGCGTGATCGATGGCCCGGCTCTATCCTTCGAAACCGAGCAACACGATCGACACAACGAAGGCAGGACAATCGATGGCGATCGCGATCGATCCCGTATGCGGCATGGAGGTCGATACCGAGACCTCCGACCTCAAGCTCGAGCACGACGGGACGACGTACTGGTTCTGCGGCCGGGGCTGCCTCCTCGAGTTTCGGGACAACCCCGGCAGGTACCTCGATCCTGACTACGTCCCGAGCATGTAGTCCGTCGCGGGTCAGGTCCGCCCGACGCCTTCGCCCTGGGTGAGCCGCGAGGCGAAATAGACCGGGATCACCGAGAGCAGGATCGCGACCACGCCGGCGACGTTCACGACCGCGACCTGATTGGCCAGCCTGAAGCTCTGGAAGATCCAGATCGGCAGGGTCTGGAGCCCACCCGCCGTGAAGATCGTGACGATCACTTCGTCGAACGACAGCGCGAACGCGAGCAGCGCGCCGGCCAGCATTGCCGACCGCAGGTTGGGGAACGTCACGTGGCGGAATGTCTGCCAGGTGTCGGCGCCCAGGTCCGACGAGGCCTCCTCGAGTGACGCGGCCGTGCGGCGGAGACGCGCGATCACGTTGTTGTAGACGAGGACGATGCAGAACGTGGCGTGCCCGACCACGATCGCCACCAGGCCGAGCGGCACGCCGGTGGTCGCAAACGAGGTGCTGAGCGCCATCCCGGTCACGATCCCGGGCAGGGCGATCGGCAGGATGACCGCGAACGAGATCGCCTCCCGACCGAAGAAGCGGTGGCGCGCAACGGCCATCGCCGCGAGCGTGCCCAGGACGAGCGCGATCAGCGTGGCGCCGAGAGCCGCGGTGAGCGAGGTCAGCAGCGCCCGCTGGAGGCCCGTGTTCTCGATCGCGGCGGCGACCCAGCGGAAGCTGAATCC
>DATBLH010000052.1:0-21540 GCA_036555445.1 Candidatus Limnocylindrales bacterium | reverse complement strand
GCCGCTGGGTGTGGCCGATCGACTCGCGACCGCGCTCGGTGGTCTGGAGGGCCGGCGGATCGCCCTGCTCGGGCTCGCGTTCAAGCCGGATACGGACGACATCCGCGATTCTCCGGCCCTGACGCTGGCCTCGACGCTCCGTGATCGGGGGGTGACCGTGGTCGGTTGCGACCCGGAGGCCGGTGAGCGGGTGGCCGCCACGATGCCCTGGATCGAGCAGGCCGCGTCACCGGTCGAGGCGGTCCGCGGGGCGGACGCCGCGGTGCTCGCCACCGAGTGGCCTGCCTACGTGACGCTGGACCCGGGCATGCTCCGGCAAGCGATGCGCGGCGATGTCCTGTTCGATGCCCGGAACGCGCTCAACCCGGCCCGCGTGGCCGCAGCCGGTCTGCGTTACCTGAGCGTCGGGCGTACGGCCTCACCGGACCGCATCGCGGAGGCCGTCGCCGAAGCCTGACGGCCGGTCACGCCGTCCGCCATCGGCGTCGTGGCGATCGCCTGGCGGCGAGCGATCGAGGGACGCGAGGTCAGCCGGCTTCGGCCAGATCCTCCCGGAGCCACGCGCAGAACCGGTCGATCCCGGTTGCGAACGGTGTCGTCGGTTCCCAGCCGATCGTGGCCTTCGCACGTGACACGTCGGCGAACGTGGCTTCCACGTCGCCCGGCTGGCGAGGCATCAACACCCGCTCCGCCCTCGCGCCCAGCGCGCGCTCGAGCTCGTCGACCACCGCCGAGGTCTCGATCGGTCGGTGACTGCCGACGTTGATCAGCAGGAACGGGGTCGGCGTGTCGGCCAGCCGGACGAACGCATCGACCACATCGGCCACGAATGTGTAGTCGCGGCTGCCACGGCCGCCGTCGAACAGCTGCACCGGCTCACCGGCCAGCATCCGACGGGCGAACGTGTGGATCGCGAGATCCGGTCGCTGACGCGGTCCGAACACGGTGAACAGCCGGGCCACCGCGACCGGCAGCCCGGTCACGGCGTGATGGGCGTGGACCAGCGCCTCCCCGGCCACCTTGGTAGCCCCGTAGGGTGACAACGGTCGCCCGGCGGCCTGCTCCTCGGCGAACGGCCGACGTGGATCATCGCCGTAGATGCTGCTCGAGGACGCATAGACGAGACGCGCACCGACCTCGGCGATCGCACCCAGGGTGTTCGAGAGCCCGTGGACGTTGATGTCCACGTAGCTCCCAGGATCGGCGATCGACGGCCGCACCCCGGCGCGGGCGGCGAGGTCGAACACCACGTCGGGGCGGGTGGCCCGCACCGCCTCGAGGATCGCCGCCTGGTCGCGCGTGTCACCCTCGACCAGCCGGAAGGCGGGGTTCTCCGTGGCTGCCCGGAGGTGCCGGAGCTTGCGCTCGCGCGGGTAGAACGGCTCGAAGGCGTCGAAGGCCGCGACCTGCCAGCCCTCGGCCAGCAGCCGATCGACCAGCGTGCTCCCGATGAACCCGGCGCCGCCCGTTACCAGCGCCCGTCGATCGCGCGACGGCTCGCCTACCACGCGATCCCTTGGTAGGCCGGGTCGTTCGGACGGCCGTCCTTCTCGATCCTGACCAGGTCGATGACCTGCTGACCGGCCTTCCGGCCGTCGAGTGCGGTCCGGAACTCGGGGTCGCCGTTCGCGATCACGAGCACGTCCACGTCGTCCATGAGCTCCTGGAGCGAGGTCGTCATCACCGACGCGATGTGCGGGATCTCCTGCTCGATGTAGGCCCGGTTGGCGCCCACGAGGTTCGCCAGCGAGACGTTGCGGTCGTAGACACGGACGTGATACCCGCGTCCGATCAGCCGCTCGACGAGGGTCACGATCGGGCTCTCGCGCAGGTCGTCGGTGCCGGCCTTGAACGACAGCCCGAGGACGCCGACCCGCTTGGAGCCGGTGCGCCGGATCATCTGGTATGCCGCATCCACGTGCCGCTCGTTGGACGGCAGGATCGCCTCCAGGACCGGCGGATACACGTCGAGCGAACGCCCGTGATGCAGGAGAGCGCGGAGGTCCTTGGGCAGGCACGAGCCGCCGAATGCGAACCCCGGTCGCAGGTAGTACGGCGAGATGTTCAGCTTCTGGTCCTGGACGAAGATGTCCATCACCTGGTGGCTGTCGATCCCCTGTGCCTGGCACAGCAGCCCGATCTCGTTGGCGAACGCCACCTTGAGTGCGTGGAACGCGTTGTTCGCGTACTTGAGCATCTCGGCGACCCGGATCGGGACCGTGAACAGCGGCGCGTCGAGCTCGGCGTACAACTCGCGGACGGCGTTCGTGGCCCGCTCTTCGGAGCCGCCGATGATCGTGTACGGCGGCTTGTCGAAGTCCCTGATCGAACTGCCCTCGCGCAGGAACTCGGGGTTGAAGCAGACCCCGAAGTCCACGCCCGCCTTCTTGCCCGAGCAGCGCTCGAGGGTCGGAATGACGACCTCTTCGGTGCTTCCCGGGAGCATCGTGCTGCGGACGACGACGACGTGATAGCCGTCCTTCTCCCCGATCGCCGTGCCGATCGATTCCGCCACCCGGCGCACCGCTGACAGGTCGAGGCTGCCGTTGGCATTCGACGGCGTGCCGACGCAGATGATGGAGAGTTGCGTCTCCTGGATCGCGCGTCGCCAGTCGTCGGTTGCCTCCAGGCGTCCGGACGAGATGCCCTTGGCGACCAGCTCGTCCAGGCCGTCCTCGATGATCGGGCTCCGGCCGGACCGGATCATGTCCACCTTGACCGGACTGGCATCGACGCCGATGACGCGATGGCCCCGGTCGGCGAAGCAGGCGGCCGACACGGAGCCGACGTAGCCGAGGCCGAAGATGCTGACGCTGGTCATGAGGAACCTCCCGTTGACCCGGCGATCGCCGGGTCGGATGAATGCTGGGTTGACGACCCGCCGAGCAGGTAGACGAGCGTCGCTCGCCGGTCCTCCCATTCCCGACGGCGGACCTCGCGAAGGTCCAGGACGGCGGCGAGATGACGATCGTAGTCGGCTCGGAGGCGGACGACTCCTTCCCGGATCCCGTCGGAGCTTGCGTCCACGTGGACGGTGCCCTGGGAGAAATAGTCCCGGAGCAGCGGCCAGTCGCTGGTGACGATGGGGCGGCCCAGCGAGAGCGCCTCACAGGCGCCGCGCTGCATCGTGTGATCCCGGGTCGTGAGGCACATCACGGCCGACGCGGAGGCAAGGAGGGCGTAGTACGCCGGCTCCGGCAGGAAGTCCGTGAATCGGACGTTCGGCGGCAGTGGCCCCAGCGCGGTGACCCGCGCGTCGGCACGTCCGGTGACATGGAAGGTGACACCCGGGAGGTCGTGTGCCGCCGCGACGATCGCGGCAATGGGCTCGTCCGTGGCCCAGGTGTTGACGACGGCGATCGAGAATCCCTCGCCCACGGGGTAGGACTCGTCCGTCTCGAACGCGGTGGGCACGTCGGGATTGACGATCGCGACGCCGCCCCATCGCCCAACGGTCCGCGCCCAATGCGGATCGGTCACGAGCACGGCCTGGGCGCGTCGGGCGAGGAGCCGCGACAGCCACAGCGGCCGCAGCCAGCGCCCGCGCTGGAAGGCGTCGCTGTGGGCATCGATGACGTAGCGGGCGCCCGTCAGCGCCGCGTACAGTGCCACCACCCACACCACCGGACTCGGCGGATGCTGGACGAGGACGCCCCGTGGGCGCGCGTCGAACAGGGCACGGACGGTCGATGCGAGCTGGCGCGGGTAGCGGCCGACGGCGGAGCGAAGGCCCTTGCCGCTGCCGGCGGTGATGAACCGAGCGTCGGCGATCCCGAGCTCTCGAGCCAGGGCCGCGCTGCGTGGACCCTTGTTGCGCGGGCCCCAGACGAGGACCATGGCACGGGACAGGGTCGCCGCCTGGATCGGGTCGGGGCGATCGGTCATCGGTTCAGGCGGGGCGCCCGCCCGCGAACGCAGCGGCGAGGCGCCGGACGTTGCGGCTGATGTCGAACTCCGCGGTCACGAACTGCCGTCCACAATCCCCGAGCGAGGCCCGGAGGGCCGGGTCGAGCAGCAGCCGCTCGAGCGCATCGGCCAGTGGCACATCCTCGCCGGGCGGCACCAGCAGCCCGGTCTCGTCCTGGCGGACGACCTCGGGAATGCCACTGATCGGCGTGGACACCACCGGGATCGCCATCGCCATCGCCTCCAGGATCGCGTTCGGGATGCCGTCCCGATCGCCATCGGCGGCAACCACGCACGGGAGGACGACCACGCTCGCCCGCCGATAGCGCTCGACGACCGCCGGGTGCGGCAGCGAGCCGGTGAGCCGGACCCGGTCCTCCAGTCGGAGCTCCCGGATCTGCGCCGCGAGATCGTCCCGGAGCGGGCCGTCGCCCACGATCTCGCAGTCGACGTCGATCCCGCGGTCGGCGAGGACGCGGCAGGCGGCCACGAGGTGCCGGAGGCCCTTCTTCTCCTTGAGCTGGCCCACGGTCACGATCATCGGCCTCGCGGCGGCCGGTTCCGGACGGGCGGTGTACCGGGCCAGATCGAGCCCGTGGTAGATCCGCTCGACCTTGCCACCGATGACCGGCCCCAGGACGTCCACGAGATGGCGCCGGTTGTACTCGGTGCAGGTCGCGGCAAACGTTGCGCCGGCAAACTTCTCGGGGAGCAGGACCGGCCTGATGTAGATGTCGTTCGCGTGGGCGGTCACCGAGTACGTGGTGTCGAGGAGCCGGGCCATGACGAGGGCCACGGTCGCCGCGCGATCCACGAAGTGGGCGTGGATGTGGACGCCCCGTCGGTCACGGACGCCATACGCGGCATAGAGCGCCGTCGAGACGTGCAGCACCGTCCGCAGGCGCGACGCGCCGCCATGCGGGCGCCGGAGGAGCCAGGCCAGCGTCCCGAGGACGGTGCGCGGGCGACGGACGAGCCACCAGGCGTGCGACGCGATCAACTTCGGGATCGAGACCGGCAACAGGTACGACACACGTTCGCGGATCGCCTCCTGGGCGGGCGACAGGGTCGCGGCCGAGCGGCGGATCGAGATGATCCGGAGATCCGCGCCCAACGCCGTGAGGCCCTCCACCTCGCGATCGATGAACGTCGTCGTCAGCACCGGGTAGGTGCCGACGACGAAGGTCAGCCGGAGCGGTTCCGTGGCGCTCATGCCCGCACCGTGGCCGGTCTCGCTGCCGGGCGTTCGAGGATCGATCGATAGAGGGCGGCATGCGCCTCGGCCTGGCTTCGGACCCCGAACCGCGCCACCACGCGGTCACGGGCCGCCCTGCCCATGGCCTCCGACCGTTCCGGCGACCGCGCCACGGCCAGCAGCTCCCGCAGGCCTTCCGCCAGGCGGGCTGGGTCCGCGGCGGGGATGAGGAGACCCGAGATCCCATCCTCCACGACCTGGCTCGTACCGGAGACCTCGGTTGCCAGGACGGGCAATCCGGATGCCATCGCCTCCAGGAGTGCCATCGGCAGGCCTTCCCACAGCGACGGCAGCACGAACGCGTCGGCTGCCGCGAGGAGCTGGGGCGCGTCGCGACGGAGACCGAGGAGACGGACCCTGTCGCCGAGACCCGCGTCGGCGATCTGTGTCTCGATGGTTCCCCGCAGCTCACCCTCGCCCGCGATCGCCACCACGGCCTTCCGGTCGTCGAGCAGCCCCATCGCGTCGACCAGCGACTGATGGCCCTTCTGGCGCATCAGTTTCCCGATCGAAAGCACGAGGACCGTGTCGTCCGACACCCCCAGCTCGCGGCGGACCGCGGCGCGATCGACGGGTGCCGGGTAGCGTTCCGTGTCGACGCCGTTGGGGATCGTCGTGATCCGGTCGGCCGGCGGCCGGATCTCCCGGACGATCGACGAGGCCACCTCGTCCGAGACGGCCACGAACCCGTCACCCAGCCGAGCCCCGGTCCGGTAGAGCGTCCGATAGCCGGCACGCTTGGGACCGAGGAGAGCGCGCTGGACGGCGCCCGACGGGACCTGGTCCGATCGGAGGTCGAGACGGGCGTTGTGGACGGTCCACAGCACGCCTCGAACACCGGGTTCGCGGCGCAGGGACAGGACGAGGAAGTCCAGGCTTCGCAGCAGGTGCGTCTGGATCACCGCGATCCGATGGCGGGCGACCACGGCGGCAAGGTCGCGGCGCAGCCGCCGCAGCTCCGGCAGGGCGCGATGCGGCGCGGTGAGCGAGTGGGCGCGACCCGCGATCACCTCGACCGGAACCCCCGATTCCTCGATCGCCGCCCGCAACGGGCCGTCGCGGAGCGTGGCCACGACCGGACGGAAGCCGGTCATGCCCAGGGCCGGCACGAGGGTCCGGACGACCTCCTGGGCGCCGCCCGTGTCGAGGTTCGCGACGACGTGGAGGACGCCCGGTGGCTGATCAGTCATGCGGCAGCAGGGCGGTTCGGGATTCGGTGACGGGCGGCACCGACGTGGGCTTGGGCACGAAACCGGATGGTATCGTCGTGTCCTTCCTCCCTCCCTCGGTCCTGGAGTTCTGCGTCGCCGTGATGATCAGCCACGAGCACCGGTTCGTCTTCGTCGAGTTGCCTCGAACCGGCTCGACGGCGATCCGGCATGAGCTCCGCGACCAGTACGGCGCGAAGGCGATCCTGCACAAGCATGCGACGTACCAGGAGTTCCTGCGCCAGGCCACGGACGACGAGAAGTCGTACTTCGTGTTCTCCGGAATCCGGAACCCGCTCGACGACGCGGTGAGCCTCTACTTCAAGCTGCTGACCGATCACAAGTCGAAGCGAACCGATCCGGATCGCGCGTTCCGGCACCGACGGCTCCTGTTCCGGCTCCGCGACGACGCGATGTTCCGCTTCATCCAGCAGCGCGAGCCCGAGTTCTCGACGTTCTTCCTGCGCTTCTACCGCCTGCCGTACGACACGTGGGCCAGCCTGTCCCATCGATCGTTCGACTTCGTCATCCGGTTCGAGCGACTTGCCGACGACTTCGACCAGGCGCTGCGCCGAATCGGGATCGAGCCGGTGCGCCCGCTGCCCGTGGTCAATCGCACCAGCACCCGCGACCGGGACTTCTCCACCTACTACACGCCGGAGGCCCAGCGCCGCGCCCGACGCGTCCTCGGCCCGTACATGGAACGCTGGGGCTACGAGTTCCCGGCCAGCTGGGACGTCGAGCCGCCAAGCCGTCTGCATCGCGCGGAGTACACCGCGTACAGCTTCGTCGCCCGCCTCTACTGGCGCTTCCTCCGGTCGTTCGCGTAGGACCGGAGCGCGATCGGGTCGATGGCGTCGAGCCCCGCGCCGTACCTGTTCATCGTCGGCAGCCCGCGGACCGGGTCCACGCTCCTCCGCCACGTCCTCAATCGATCGCCCGCCGTTTGCCTGGCGTCGGAGACCCACTTTCTCAAGCACAGCCGGCGAGCCCGCCTGCATCGTCGGCTGGCCGACGCCGCGGCCGGCGACGGTGACGTCCGCCGAACGGCCGTCCGTGACGTGGTCACGGAGCTCCTGAAGCCGCGATTCTGGACGTGGCCGTCGAGAAATCTCGAAGTCGACTCGCTCATCGACCGGGTGCTGGCGACCGACCTGAGCGAACGGGCGCTGTTCTCCCTCCTCCTCGATCTCTACGTCGAACGACAGTGCGCCGACCGGGCTGTGGCCGTCCGCGGCGAGAAGACCCCGGATCACCTGTACCAGGTTGCCACGCTCGCTCGCTGGTTCCCGGATGCGCGATTCATCCACACCTTCCGCGACCCGCGGGCGATCTACGCCTCGCGCCTCGTGCGGACCGGGGAAGGGCGGCGCGGGATGAAGGCTCGACTGCCGAAGGTGCCGGCACGGGTCCTGGATCCACTCCTCGCGCCGCTCGAGGTCGTCGAGACCTCGCGCGTCTGGCTGGATGCGGCGAGGCTCCATCGGCGTCATGCCCGGGAGCTCGGTGAACGCTATCGCCTGATCCGATTCGAGGACCTGGTCGCCGACCCGCGGGGCGTCGTGACCGAGATCTGCGCCTTCGTCGGGATCCCGTTCGACGAGCACCTGCTGGACGAGACGGTCGTGGTGGGTTCCAGCTTCGAGGAAGAGCGGCACGCTGCGCAGGGCTTCGATCGGCGAAGCGTCGATCGATGGCGCGATCACGTACACCCCCTGGTCAAGGCCTGGTTCGGAGTCATCGGCAGGCGGGAGCTCAGGCGGTTTGGCTACCGCCCCTGAGTCCGCGCTGCTGTTGGAAACCGTCCGGCCGGACGGCGGGTCAGCCGAAGAGCGAGAAGTCGTCGACGTAGATCGTCGCGTTCAGCTTCTTCACCTTCATCATGACCCGAACCTCGGTCGCGCCAGCGGGCGCCGCCGCGTTGGCCGCCACGTGTGTCCAGCCGGCGGTCGCGGCGGTTGCCGTGTACAGCGTGGTGGTGCCGCCGACGTTGCCGGAGGAGTTCCGCCACTTGAGCTGGATCTGGAACGTGAACGCGTCGGTGGTGGGCGGAATGTTCACCCAGCCGCTGAAGGCATAGGTCGTCCCGCCGGTGATGCCGGTCGCGGTCTGGTAGACGTCGTACCCCTTGTCCGTGGTCAGGAAATGCTGGCCGGCAAAGCTGCCGCCGTGGACCGAGGACGGACTGCGGGTGAAGCCGTTGTTGATGGTCCACGCATCGGGCTTGCCGTCGCTGTTGGCGTCCAGCTCGAAGCCGAGATTGGTCATGCGCTCCTCGCCGGGGGGTGGCGGCGGCGGCGGTCCGCCGGTGGTGCTGAACTCATAGATCTTGCCGTCGTTCTCGCTCGGCACGTCGTTGTTGTCGACGCCCCGATCGGCGACATAGAGGTTGTAGCCGGCACCGCCAGCGGACGGAGGCGCGATGGCCAGTCCGCCAGGTGAGTTCGGGTTGGCGGCCGCGAGCGAGACCGAAGACACGAGCGCTCCGGTCGAGGTGACCTCGATCATCGGCTCGGGGGTCCCGCCGCCGCTGATCTTGTTGCTGACGATCCAGATATTGCCCGTCACGGGATCGACGTCGAGCCCCTCGGGCTCGTCCTGGCCGTATTGCTGAAGGTCGTAGTCGCTGACGACGTCGTCGCCACCGGTCCCGACGACTCCGTTGGGGCCGGGGAGCACCTTGACCATGTCGTTGTCAATCGCGTCGACCATGTACAGGATGCCGTTGCCGAAGCCGAGACCCTCGGCGTCGAGGTCGTTGTAGGGCGCGGCAGAAACGTTGAACGATCGGAGGAGCGCCATCGTGGTGGCGTTGTAGACCCACACGGTGGACGCGGCGCCGTCCTTGGAGATGTACAGCTCGTTGCGTGCCGGGTCGTAGGCGGCGCCGACGGGCTCCTTGTTGGTCGGGCTGGCCGGAACCGTGTTGAACGTCCCGGTGCTCGTCCCGGTCAGGGTCGAGAACCAGCCATTGGCGCCGTGGAAGCCGGCGCCGGTGGTCTCCTCGACTTCGCCGTCGACGGCGACGAGGCCACGCGACGGGACATAGGCGAGACCGGACGGGTCCGGGCTGTCGGGCGTCCAGCTGGTGCTGCCGGCGCCGGTGTTGATCGTCCGCACGAGCGTGACGCTGCCGACCGCGGCGGCCGTGAGGGTGGACGCGCGGTAGGGCGCGCTCAGGACGATCTCGTACAGTCCGCTGCCGACCGTTCGGCCGCTGACGACCCGACCGGCGTCGGTGACGTAGGCGGACATCCGGCCCGCGGCGTCGCTGGTGTCGGCGGATGGGGCGATCACGATCGCCCGGACATCATCCAGTCCGGCCGTCGCAAGGCTGCGCTGCGCAACCGGCTTGCCGGCGGCGTCGAGCTCCCACAGCGTCCGGGATGCCGGCGCATAGGTGAACAGGTGGTGGCTGGTCGGGTGAACGGCCAGGCCGCGGAACGTCCCGGTCAGCGAGACGCGGACACGGGCGGCATTGGCTCCGCTGAAGGTGCCGGCGGCCCCGTTGCCGGTGATGGCGCGGATCGGCGCCCCGGCGGACGTGGCCTCGACGCCACGTCCGGGCCGGGCCAGGTCGAACACCGACAGTCGCTTGGCTGCGGCGTTCCAGGCGAGTCCACCGGGCCGGGCGAAGCCCAGCTCATCGGCCGCGGTGACGCGCTCCAGGTTGGCGAACGCACGGCGAATCGCGGGCGCCCCCGTCGAGCGCACCGGCGTGCCCGAGGACGTGCGAGCGGCAAGGACGCCACCGGGCAGGGCCACGATGAGCCCGGCCACGGCGGTAACGGCGAGCAGGCGACGACGCACGGATGAGTCCTTTCCTCGACCAGACGGACGCGGCTCGGGAATCGAGCACCGCGTCACACCGGCGTGTTCGGAGATGAATGGAACGGATTGTGGGTAGTACTTCTGGTTGTGCCAAGGGTCCTGGTCGGTGCGGTGTGGTCTTGTCGGTGCATCGCGGCAACGTCGGCCGCCGCGGCTCGTGGATCGGTACCCTTGGCGTCCGTCCGCCAGCCGAGGAGCCGCATGTCCGAACCCGATTCCACCGCCGGGCCGCCGTCCGCCGGGGCGCTGGCGCGCGCGAAGCAGCGCCTTCGCGCGACCCCGGCCATCGATGCCTGGCGCTTTGCGACGTCACTGGTCTCCGCCGTCCGTCGGCGGGCGGACCTGCGTGGCGTCGAGACCTACTGCCTGTTCATCGGCCACGGCCGGAGCGGGCACAGCATCGTGGGCTCGCTCCTGGACGCGCACCCGGAGGCCGTCGTCTCGGACGAGCTCGATGCCGTCCACTTCGTGGAGCTCGGCTTCCACCGGGACCAGGTCCTGGCGCTCACGCTCGACAAGTCGGAGCGGCTCGCCCGAGGCCAGCGGCGGAAGGCGGGGCGGGGTGGCACGACCTATTCGTATCTCGTCCCCGGCTGGGCGAACGGACGCTTCGAGCGATTGCGGGTGGTGGGTGATTCGACCGCCGGGACCGCGGTCCATCGGATGCGCGACCGTCCCGAGCTCCTCGATCGGATCGACCGCCGGATGAGAGGCCTTCGTGTCCGCTACGTGCACGTGTCCCGGAACCCGTACGACAACATCAGCACGATGACGATCCGTCGCGGGCGCGACCTCGACGACGCGATCCGCGCCTACTTCGCCGACTGCGAGACCCTGGTCGACCTCCGACGGAGGATCGGGCCGGAGCGCCTCCACGACCTGCGGCACGAGGACCTGATCCGCGATCCGCGGGCCCGGATCAGCGGGCTCTGCCGCTTCGTGGGCCTCGACGCGCCGGCCCGCTACCTCGATGCCTGCGCGGGGATCCTGTTCCCGTCACCGTCGCGGAGCCGCGACAGTGTGGACTGGCCGGCCGAACAGGTCGAACGGGTTCGTGGCGAGATCGAGCGGTTCGACTTCCTGTCGGGCTACTCGTTCGAGGCCTGAACCGGGCCGGTGCCCTCCGCGTCGAGCTCCCGCTCGACCAGGGTGTGGGACGACGGGCTTCGCCCGGTCAGGTCGAAGTAGCGCTCCCTCAGCCGCCACCCGGTCATGATCGCGAGGTGGGTGGGGACGTCCCGAACAAGGAAGCGGAGACGCTGGCTGCCCAGATCGACCGGCACCGGGTCGTAGCCGTGGCGTCGCATCGTCCGGCCGGCGAGCGACTGCATGAACGCGATCTCGCCGGGACGAAGGACCTGCTGGAATCGGCCGATCGACGCGGTCGAGATCGTGCCCACCGGGATCTCGCCGTAGGAGCTGTTGCCGCCCTGGTCCCGGAAGTCCTCGGCGCCGCCCATGGCCAGCATCGCCGGCACGAACGGTTCGCCGATGAAGTCACAGATCCCGCGCAGGGACTCCACCGGCTGCGACGCGAGGTCCTCGTAGCGGACGAGGCGGTAGCGATCCGGCCAGCGACGGGCGTTGCGTTCACCGAGGCGAACCGAATCGAGCCACATCGCCGTCGCCGCACCCACCCCACCGCGGACGTGCTTCCAGCGCTTGACCACCGATGCGTAGCGGTCGCGCGGATCGCGGACCATGTGCAGGATCCGGGCGTCGGGAAAGTGGCGGTAGACGGTCGCCGCGTAGCGTTCGGTGTGGAGCGACTTGTCGCCCCAGCGGGGCTTGCCCAGGCGCTCCGCGTGGTGCGCCTCGAGGAGGGCGAACAGGCGACCGTAGTCTCGCGGTCCCGCGGCAAACTCCCGGCGCAGTCGATCGACGTCCGGCTCGAGCTTGCGATGGCGACGGTAGCGCAGCATCGTGGCCAGGCAGCGATCGAGATTCGCCTCCTCGGCGAGCTCGCCGAACCGCCCGTAGAAGAACGTCCACCAGTTCGTCCGGCGGGACATCGCGATGTTCGGGTGCGACGCGAGGAGGGCGTAGATCAGGCTGGTTCCCGTCCGCTCCAGGCCGCCCACGAAGATCGGGCCGCCTCTGCCGGCCAAGGTCACGACAGCCTCCCCGCGGCGGCTCGAACGCGCGAGGTCGTCAGCCGCAGCAGCCCGACCGGAGCGTCATAGAGCCAGTACCTGGCTCGCCCGAGGGAGGAGAACTCGGGCTCGGCGGGCTCGTAGCCGAGGGCGATCATCGCGCGCGGGGCGAGGGACTGGATGAGCTCGACCTGGCCAGCGGTGAGGACGTCCCGGAATCGACCCACGCGGCCCGCGAGGGCATCGAAGGGGCGACCGCCGGGTGGATCCAGGAGTGCGTCGGAGTACTCGGCGTCGACATGCTCGCAGATGGTGCGCAGCACCTGTGCCGGTCGCGCCACGAGGTCCTCGAGACGGACGATCAGGACGCGCTCGGGGTGTCGGCGGGCCGCGGCCTTGGCATGCCTCACGGACGCCAGCCAGGCGGCCGCGGCGGGTCCGGCGGCACCGAACCGCCGGCGGCCGGCCGGAAACGCGGCCAGTCGATCGCGTGGATCGCGGACGAGGAGGATGCAACGGGCTCCGGGGAGCGCATCGAGCACGCTCGCCATGTATCGCTCGACCCCCGCCTCCTGGAGACCCCAGCGCGAACAGCCGGTCTTCTCGGCGTAGTGGGCCAGCATGAGCGCCAGCAGGCGGCTCTCCGCGATCGACGCCGACCCTGCGTCCTCGAGCACGACCGGCAGGTCCGCGTGCAGGCGTGCCGCATCGGGCTCGAGACCGGCCAGCCAGGGTGAGTCGACCAGGCGCGCGATCGCCCGATCGGCGACGCTCGGCTTGCGAACGTCCCCGAGTCGCCCCGCGAACCGGGTCCAGGGCTCCACCTTCCGTACCCAGGCGATCTCTGGCAACAGCTCGAGGGCCAGCCGGAGCTGGGTCTTGCCGGAGCGGTCGAGACCGCCGATCAGGATCGGCCCATCCATCGGGTCAACCCTCTCCCGCGAGCAGTTTTGCCCGGACCGGCGTCCGACCGAACACCCCGGGCAGGCGATGCTGGACCGCCTCGAGGCGCTCCCAGCCGTGCATCCGCACGAGGTTGAGTGGCAGGTCCAGGAGCGTGTACCGCACCCGCTCGGCCGGCGACAGCCGCACCGGATCCGGGGCATAGCCATGCGTGCGCATCCGCGACCGCAGCCGATCCTGCATGAACAACAGCTCGCGTGGCTCGATCCGTCCGCGGTAGCCGCCGATGAACGCTGGCGAGATGAGCGCGCCCGGCACCTCCGGGTCACCGCCCGCGGCCCGTACCGACGATTCGAGCTTGGCGCGATAGGTCGGCATGCCGCGGAGCTCCAGCATCTCCGGCACGAACGAGACGTTCGTGAGCTCGCATACGCTTCGAGCGGTCTCCTCCGGCCGGGACACCAGGTCCTCGTAACGGACGAAGCGGTAGCGATCGGGATATCGCTGCCGGTTGCGTTCGCCCAGGTCCATCGAGTATCGCCACCGGGCGCTGGCGCCACCGACCCGACCGCGGCCCTTCGGCCACAGCGCGAGCGACGCCTCGTAGCGGTCCCTCGGGTCACGGACCATGTGGATCATCACGGCGTCCGGGTACGCGTCCATGATCTCGTGGGCGTAGCGCTCGACGAGGCCGGTCTGGTCGCCCCAGCGCGGTTTGCCCAGCCGCTCGGCGTGCTGCTCCTGGAACAGGGCGAACAACCGCGGATAGGTCCGCGAGCCCGAGACGAAGTCACGGCGCAGGCGGACTGGATCCGGATCGAGGAACCGGACATGGCGGTAGCGGAGCATCGCGGCCAGGCAGCGGTCGAGGTTCCGGTCCTCGCCGAGGTCGCCGAACTGGCCGTAGAAGAACGTCCACATGTTCGAGCCCACGGCGCTGATCGCGATCTCCGGGTGGGAGCCGAGGATCGCCGCCAGCAGGGTCTTGCCACAGCGGTCGGGACCGCCGATGAACACCGGCGCCGGCATCCGCGCGGCGCTACTCGACATAGCCCAGGGCGCGGAGTCGCTCGCGGACCTGGTCGTCGCTCTCCTCGGCGCGCCCGGTTTCGACGAACGCGGCCTCGGCGTCGCTCGGCCAGCGTTCGCCTTCGGGTACCTGCTCGACCGGCCGTTGGCGCGCCTCCTCGGTCAGGATCGACGACAGGACCCGCCCGTCCATCGCATCCGGAACCGCCACCCCGGCAAGGTGGAGCAGCGTGGGCGCGACGTCCACGATCGACGCGTCGGCGATGGGGCCGTCGGCCGCCGCGATCTCGGGGCCGGCGGCGATGAACACGCCGTTGATCCGGTGGGCGCCCGGATCGCCGACACCCGGGCGGTCGGTCACGAGGGCGCTGTACGACGACAACCGGTCCGACGATCCAAGTGACTCGTCCATGACCAGGATGATCTCCGGCAATCGCGAGACGAAGGGTCCGTCGAAGAACTCCTCGCGGCGACCGGCGCGCACGACGACGGGCCGGCCGGTCAGCGGATCCGGCGCCTCGCGGACCTCCTCGAGCAGCCGATCGATGAGCGCGTCGCGCTCGGCCCCGGTCGCATTGACGCGGATCCCGCCGACGGGATCGAACAGCCGCACGTAGTAGGCCGTCGAGCGATCGAGATCGATCCGGGCCGTCCTCGCCCGACGTGCCCGCTCCACGACCCGGCTGCGACCGAGGAACGGGACGCGTCGCAGGAGGCGACCGACGCGGTCGCGCGGCAACCGGAATCGGAGCAGCCAGGCATCGGGACTCTGACCGGAACCGGAGGCGACGGCGATCATTCCGCGGCGGTGGAGCCAGTCGTTCCAGTGCACGTGGCGCCGGAACATCGGGCCCATGCCGTGGTCGGACAGGACGATCACCGTCGCGTCCGGACCCGCCTCCTCGATCAGCTCCCCCATCTGCTCGTCGAGGCGACGATAGAAGGCCTGGATCGCCCGCTGGATCTCCGAGGCCTCGGGGCTGCCGTCGAGCTCCTCGGGGAGATGGTGGGACCACATGTAGTGGCCCATCCGATCGGGTGCCGTGAACACCACCGTGAACACGTCCCAGGTCTCCGTGCGCATGAGATCGAGCGCGGTCTGGGCCCGCGTCTCCTCCATCTCTGCGAACTCGCGGACGAGCTCGAGGGACGGCTCGACCGAACGCTTCGTCTTCTCGCCCTGCTCGTCCCGTTCGAACGGCTTCTCGCCGATGAAGCGGTCGAGATCGATCCGGTAGCCGCCCTCACGCAGGAATGGCGTGAGCTCCACGGGCCACGTGAAGACGGGCGCGTCGGGTGGGGTCAGGAGGCAGGTGATCATGACGCCGTTCACCGGTCGCGGCGGGTAGCTCATCGGCACGTTCATCGTCACGATCCGGCGACCCGCGTGGCCGAGGACGTCCCACATCGTGGGCGAGTTGATGCTCCGGGAGTCCACGATCGTGGGCGCGCCGGCCGCGATATCCGAGGTGCGGGCATCGATCTCCGCGAAGTGGAAGACGCCATGACGGCCCGGGCTCTTGCCGGTCAGGAAGCTCGCCCACGCGGGAGGCGTCAACGGCGGGATCGTGGACGCCAACGGCCCCCAGGCGCCGCGCTCCCGGAGGCGGCCCAGGTTGGGCAGCGTGCCGTCGGCGATCCAGGGCTCGAGGATGGTCCAGGTGGCGCCGTCGAGGCCGAGGACGAGGACCGGTCGCTGTCCGTGCATCGTCAGCCGGCCAGCGCCGCCGCGATCGCGTCGGGCAACGGGTGACGCCGATCCAGGTAGGCCGTGGCCAGGTTCATCTTCTCGGTCGCCTCCGCGAGCCACTCGTCATCCGTCGACTCGACCCATCGCGCCACGCACACGATCGCGCGTCGCAGAGCGAGATAGGCCCCCACCTCCGGCAGCCGTTCGAGCTCCGCAGGCGAGATCGCGTTTCGTTCCAGATACCCGGTCACGAAGGCGATCGCCCGGTCCTCGGACCATCCGCGCCGGCCGATGGCGAAGCGCGGGATGGCGGTCACGAGGTCCGTCAGCCACCAGTCGAGTCGTGCGAGCTCGAAGTCCACGACGACGATGGGGCGTCCCGGCCGGACGAGGAGATTGTACGGCCCGTAGTCACCGTGGACGACACCCCGCGTCGGTTCCGCCGAACTCAGCGTTGCGTCCAGTCGACCGAGCTCCATGGCCACGGGATCCAGCCGCTGCGCCAGGCCGCCCGCGGCGGGATGTCCCGACCCCTGAAGTGACGCCGGCGCGTCGGCGATCAGGGCGCGATACCAGTCCACGTCACGGACGCGCGGCCCCGCGGGACTCGTGAAGCCGCTGGGGCTCGAGGTCGGCGGGACGAAGCCGGCCAGCGTGGCGTGCAGAACGCCGAGGGTCCCGCCGGCAGTCGCCGCGAGGTGGCGGGCAGCGCCGGGTGGCAGGAGCCGCGCGTCGGCGCGACGGTGGCCGACCACGTACGAGAACGCTGCGTACAGCCGCCCAGCCTCCTCGACGAGCGTCTCGCCATCGGCGCCGGCAACCAGTCGGGGGGCCGGAAAAGCCGTCGCCTCGAGATAATTCAGGACGGCGTGCTCTCCGCGCACGCTGTCCACCGCGACGGTGGCCTTGTACCGCTTCAGCAGGATGCGGCCACGGTCGGTGTCGAGGATCAGGCTCGAGCCGCGGCCGCCGCCCGCGGGCCGACCCTTGCCGTGCGCTCGGATGCCCAGCCGGGCGAGCACAGCCAGCGGTGGCTGGGGCACGCGTGCTCGACGGCCGACAAGCGACCGGACGGCAGCGGGCCTGGGGATTCCGCCGACACCGGGACGGAACGCGGGGCCGACCGGGGCGATGGAGCCGGCTCCACGGAGCACGCCCGCGAGACGCGTGAGCTGCGCCTCCAGCTGCGTGTCGATCGCCTCTTCCGGTCCCTCGTTGTCCACCCGGACGACCGGCAGGCCGGCCGTCGCCAGCCAGCCATCGGTGATCCGGAGCACGCGGCGAGTGCGCTCCAGGAACGCCGCCACGTGTCCCGGCTCGCGCCCTTCAAGCCGCTTCGGCAACCCCCGCTCGGCGAGTCGCTCCGCCGCCACCCCCGACCCGGCTTGGACGACGACGACCGCGTCCGGTGGCGGAACGAGGGCGAGATAGCCCTTGACGCTGTCGGCGGTCGCATCCGGACGCCACGCGAACAGGTTGACGGCCCGGTGGATCAGGCCCTCGTCGAACACGACGACCTCGCCCGGCGCGAGGCGCGGTCGAACGAGGGCGTCCCGGCCGGCGACTTCGATCCACCGCCGGAAGATGATCCGCCGGTGCCACCCTGGGATCGGTGACGCCGCCAGCGCCCCGACCACGGACCGTCCGAGTCGCGGATGCCGCACCAACCGTCCGACGCCGAATGGCAGGTCGACGACGACCGTTCGAACGAGCGGCCCGATCCGGGAGCCGAGCAGCGGGCCGGCAATGGGACCCAGCGCGGACCGGCGGAGGACGCGGTCGACGGCCGCGGCCGGTTCCAGCACCTCGACGCCGCGGCCCGCCAGTGCGGCGGCCAGGTGGGCCCGAAGGGTGGACTTGCCGGCCCCCACGGGTCCGACCAGCTCGATGACCCGGAGTCCGCCCGACGCCACCGGCCAGGCTGGGTCGCCGCCCACCGTCCCGGTCCCGGTCCCGGCCCCGGCCCCGACCATCCCGTTCAGAGCTCTCGCCACACGAGATCGCGGACCTCGCGGAGGACCTCATCGAGGGGTCGCTCGGCGTCGACGAAATGGACGGTCGTCGCGGGTGCACTGGTGGCCTCCAGGTCCTGGAGGGCGGCCGCCTTCCGGGCCACCGCGGCCGGGTCTCGCGGTTGCTTCCGGCCCACCGCCACGTCGGGGCGGACGCGGAGCACGATCAGGTGATCGACCGGCGGGATCCGGCGGTAGACGCGCTCCTCGGCCACGGCCAGTCGACGGATCAGGCCGGCGAGCCGGCCCGTCGCGGGCGGCACGATCCTGGGGCCATCCATCCCACGCTCGCCGACCCGGACCCCGGGCAGCGGATAGCGGTCGAAGATGACGAGCCAGCCCTGCGTCGCCAGCCGCCAGCCCTCGGCGGCGCGGCGCTGGCGATCGCGCGCCTCGGCAAGTGCCCGCATCGCGTCCAGCAGGCTCGCGGCCGCGCCCGTCGCCCGCGTCATTGGGTGACCGGCCCCGAGCAAGCGGCGCGCGCCCGAGTCCGCGCGGCGCCCGGCATGGACGATCGCGCGCGCTGCGGCCGCGCCACGCGATGGCCGAGCGGACCCCAGGTAGAGGGTGGCGACGTTGACGCGCCACGCGAGCCACTCGGTCAGCGCGTCGATCGTCGTCGTCTTGCCCGCGCCGTCGGGGCCCACGATCGCGACGGTCAGGCCGCCACTGGCGGGCGCCTTCCGGCGCGCCTGGCTGCGGCTGAGGGCACCCACCACCTGGCGTACCGGCCACTGCCTCGAGAGGCGGGCCTGGAGGTAGCGGGCCTGGGCCTGGCGACGAGGCAGCCGCTCGAAGCCCGCCAGCGCACCCCGGACGCGTGCCCGGAGTCGGCGCAGGGTCGCCTCGTCGCGGCTGTCGCCGGCGGCCACGTCCAGCAACTCGAGTACGACGTCGGCCGGGATCATCGGCAGGTCGCGCTCGATCGTCGCGCGCACCTCCTCGGGCGTCGTCCGCTCGCGGAGGTCGCGGAGCTCGGCCATGGTGTCCGGCGGGATGCCGCCCCGACGGCCGAGGCGGAAGCGATCCTTGAGCGCGTCGACGTCGCGGTACTTGAGCAGCGTCCGCATGGCCAGGATCGCGACCTCGATCTCGGGCGACGGGACCCGGATCCCGTCCCGGACCACCGCCGAGTCGAGGACCACCGATTCGATCGGCAGGCGGTGATTCTTCACGTGATGCTCGCCGAGCACGAGCTGGTGATAGACGTGGAGGTGGACGAGTCGCCCGGTCGCCTCGTCGTGGCCGAGCAGGTCGGCGACGCCCGGGAAGCGACGGCTCACGTGGGAGATGAACGGCTTGAATCCCAGGCCCGACACGATCTCGGAGAAGCGTGCCCCGTCCTCGCGGTCGACGAGCAGGTCGAGGTCGGTCCGACCCTCGAGTGCACGCGCGATCCCGGTGGTGCTCTTCCAGTGGCAGTACCGGACATGGCCATCCTCGAGGGCCCGGAGGAGCGCCGCGACCAGCGGGATCGTGCCGCCGCCACGGTCGACCACCGCACGGGTCGGCTCCTGGGTGGGGTCCGGCATCGGCTCCGTCCCCGTGACCACGGTGCTCACGGTGGATAGCCCAGGGATCGCAGCGTGGACCCGAACCAGGTGCGCAGCCATCGGTCGGCGAGGGGTCCGATCGTGGTCCGCCACCGTTCGGCGGCCCCCCGGTCGATCCCCCGTTCGCCCAGCCGCTGGCCCCAGCTGACCACGACCTGGTCGATCATCGCCGGCTCGTAGTCGATACCCAGGAATGCGCACAGCCGTCGGACCTCGCGCTCGGGCTCGCCGACGAGGTCCTCGAAGCGAAGCCCGAGGTACCGCTCGCCGTAGCGCCGTCGGTTCCGGCGCAGGCGCCAGATGCTCTCCGCCCACACGATCGTCGTCTCCAGCAGCACGGCGACCGAGAGCAGCCGCGGCACGCGCGCGAGGATCCGGTAGGGAAGTGAGTCCGGTGTCGTCGTCCGCCGCCGGACCTCCGACACGTAGATCGCGCGCGGGTCCCGGATCATGTGGATCACCCGCGCATCCGGATACCACTCGTACAGCGTGTCGACATAGCGGACGTGGGCCGGCGTCTTCTCGCCCTTGATCTCCTTGCCCTTCTTCTCAGCGTACGTCTCGAGGAGGACGGTGAAGATCGCCCGCTCCGAGCGGTCGCCGGCGAGGATCCGTCGCAGGAACTCGTCGCGCGGGACGTTGCGCGTGGTCCAGCGCCATTGCCGGCTCATCCCCCGCAGCCTCGACGCGGTCAACAGCCCGCCGCGATAGATGAAGTCGACCATCCGCTCGACGTTCCGATCGTCGGACAGGTCCCCGAACCGCCGGAACACGTGGCGCGCGCCCTCGCGCGGGATGAGATGGCCGAGATAGTGGTTCTCGGTGGCGATCCCCACCCGGGACGAGGCATTGAGGATGTTCTTGACCAGCGTCGTCCCACTCCGGCTGACGCCGACGATGAACACGAACTCCGCGGTCCGGCGGCCGCCCGTTTCGGCGATCGTGGCCGAAGGATCGAACGTGGGACGCTCGGGCGCGACGGTCATCGCGGGTTCAGGCCCGGCCGCAGGGACGGGAGCTCGGGCAGGATCTCGGACCGCGTGCGACGGGCCCGGACCCGAACCTGATCCAGTTGCACCGCGATCACGGCCAGGCCGATCCATGCCAGCATCGTGCCCCACGTCCCCGAGTGGAGCATGTCCATGGTGTTGCTCACGACCAGGATGTCGAGGACGCCGGCCCACATCACGACCACCAGGCCGGCGCCCAGGAATGTCCGTCGCGCGAGCCCGAAGCGGAGCCGGACGGACCGGACGAACAGCACGATCGCGGGCAGGACGTAGAGCAGCACGGCGGGGATCCCATTCTCTGCGGCCAGGCCGAGCCACGAGTTGTGGAGGCTTCCCCCGGATTCGAGCGCCACGTCACCTACCGACCGCTTGAACTGCTCGTCGAACTTCTCGAACTGCCCGTACCCGAAGCCCGTGATCGGCTGGTCCTCGACCATCTGGATCGCGGCATCGAACGTGATCAGCCGTGAGTCGACGGTGTCCGCATCGGCCAGCCGTTCGGACGCGAACTCGAACTCGGCCGCCAGGGGACCGATCGCCAGCGCCAGCGCGACCACCATCGCGCCCAGTGCGAGCTTCGAGGTGGCTCGCCGATGCACGAGCCACAGGCCGGTGAACCCGACAAGGGCACCGAGCCAGCCACCGCGCTGGAAGGACAGGAAGATCGCGAACAGGCCGGCGGCAACGACCGCGATCAGGAGCGGGCGTGGCCGGCGGCCGGTGCCGGCGAGGGCGTAATGGGCGACCAGGAGACCGAAGAACACGAGCGTCACGGTGAACGGGCCGGGCCCGCCGAAGGTTCCCACCGTCCGCTCGCCGGCTCGACCCAGCCACTGGGCCGGCAGGGCGCTCGGGGCGACCCAGGACAGGACGCCGATCGCCGCCTGGACGGCGACGGTGATGGCGCCCGCGATCGCGAGACGCTGGAGGTCGCGCTGCCCGGGCGCCAGCGCTCGGATGAGCCAGAACATCAGGAACGGAACGACCAGGCGGTCGTAGAACGCCATGAGCATCCGGGTCGGGTTGTCGGCCAGGAGCAGGATGTTCGCC
>DATBLH010000034.1:0-28036 GCA_036555445.1 Candidatus Limnocylindrales bacterium | reverse complement strand
CCGCGAACCTCCAGCGAGCTCCAGGAGGATGCCGGATCCGGTGTCGACGAGCCGTGTCACCGGCGTGCGAGGATGGAGGCCGGCACCATGCGCGGCGGCGAGCCGTAGGTGGACGGCGTTGCCTCGCGACGGGTCGGCGATGCCGGCTTCCGACTGGAACAGGGCAACCGTCCCGTCCTCCAGCCGCCACTGCGGCCACCGGCGCATGACCTCGGCGCCGTCGATGCGCTCGAACGGGACGCCCTCGGCATCCATGCTGCGGGCGTAGTCGATCTCGGCGATCGCCGCCCCGGGCGGGAACAGGTCCAGTCCACCCGTCCGGGTCACGATTCCCTCGCCTGCCTCGGATTCGAGCTCGGTCCAGGTCGCGTAGGCGCGGCGGGCGAGGCGGACGTAGTCGGGTCGGTGATAGGAGAGGCGGATGATCCGGCTGTGGTCCTGGGACGCGCCATTGGCGTGTCCCAGCTCGAATTGCTCGAACCCAGCAACCCGGTCGCCGAGCCGGCGTGCCAGCCAGTAGGCAGCGGCCGAACCGATCCCGCCCAGCCCGACGACGGCGACGTCGACCTCGCGAGCGACCGATCCGGCCATGACCGCGAGTATCGCTTGTGGACGGTCACCGGATCGCCTGGACCGGCAGCCGCGGGCTCAGCCCTCCTCGACCCGCCACTCGATGGCGGGTGGACGGACCGTCGCACAGCGGGGCCAGCCGTGCCCATCCGTCAGCCCGACCCTCGCGAGAAGTGGGCGCCCGGACGCCAGGGCTTCCTCGAACAGCGATCGGTCGAGCTCCCAGAGGCGGAACTTCGCCCCACGAGACTCCTCCCGTCCGCCCGCGTCGGTGTCGCGGAGCCAGCGCATGGATGCTGCCGATCCTGGTGGCGGCGCGACGGGCGGGAGCGCGGGCAGTCATGACCGGTCAATCATGCTCTCCGGCGTGCGGGCTCCGGAAGGGCTCCAAGCTGGCGCATCATCGTCAGCAGATCGGCAACGTGCCAGTGTTCGGCGATCCTGCCGTCGCGGACCCGGAACACGTGGATCTCCGGGATCGAGTACGGCTTGCCGGCCGCGGCAACACCCATGAAGTCGCCCGTCGGGACGGCGCTCGACGTCAGCCGCACGGCCACCCGATCGTCCTCGGCGATCACGTCCTCGATCGTCATCTGGACGTCCGAGAGGGTCTGTGCCATCCGTCGCATCGTGTGCTTGAAGCTCTCCGTCCCGGGCTCCACCGATGCCCACGTGTGGGGGGTGAAGTCCGGCGCCAGGAGCTCGTCGGCGGTGTCTTCACGACCGGCCACGAACACGTCCTCGATGAACCGCCGGACGACAGCCTTGTTGTCCTCGAGCGTCATGGGCGGGCTCCTTTCTCGGTTGCCGCGGGGCACGGTATCGCGGACGGCATTTCGGGCACGTCAGGGGACCCGGCCCGATCCACGCGTCCGTCGGGCAGACTGGATCGGTGGCCGAACGGATCCTGAGCCAGAAAGCGCTGAATCGCGCGCTTCTTGCGCGCCAGCTGCTCCTCGAGCGCTCCGACGCCGACCTCATCCAGGCCGTCGAGCAGGTCGCCGGTCTCCAGACCCAGTACGCGCCGTCGGCGTACATCGGCCTGTGGTCGCGACTCCGGTCCTTCCGTCGCGATGACCTGACCCGCGCCCTCGAGCAGCGTCAGCTGGTCCAGGGCACGCTCATGCGGTCCACGATCCACATCGTCTCGGCGCGCGACTACCCCTTGCTTGCGGCAGGGATCCGGCGGGGTCGTCGCGAGTGGTGGATCCGCGCCCAGGGCAGCCAGCTTGACCACGTGAACGTCGACGCCGCTGCCGACCGCCTCCGCCATCACCTGGCGAGCGGACCGCTCCGACAGGCAGACCTCATGGAGCGGATGGCGGCAGACGGCCACCCGCGCGCGGCGGTCCTCGCCGCCGCCACCGTGGTCGACCTGGTCCGCGTCCCGCCCTCGGGAACCTGGGAGCACCGACGTGCAGACCTGTACGGTCTGGCCGAGGCCTGGTTCCCGGCGTCGGACGCCACCGAGGAGGAGGGGCTGGCACTCGCGGCACACCGCTATCTGGCCGGCTTCGGACCGGCCAGCCTCGCCGATCTGGCCGGCTGGGCGGGCTTGCCGGTCACCCTCATCAGGCCCGTCGTCGACCGGATCGACGTGCGCCGATACCGCGACGCGGACGGGCGCGAGCTGCTCGACCTCCCCGGCGCTCCTCTCCCCGACCCGGACACGCCGGCTCCGGTCCGCTTCCTGCCGACGTGGGACGCGACCCTCCTCGTCCACGCACGCCGGACGCAGATCCTCCCCGAGCGCCACCGGCCACGGCTCTTCGCAACCCGAACCCCGCATTCGTTCCCCAGCTTCCTCGTCGATGGCGCGGTCGCCGGCACCTGGCGCTACGAGGATGGACGCGTCTCCCTGGAACCATTCGAGCCGCTGGCACCGCGCGTCCAGGGCGAGCTGGCAGCCGAGGCCGTCGGCCTGGCGGCGCTTCACGAGGATCGGGCCGCCCGGCCTTGACGCTTTCGGCGGTGTGGACGTACATTCAAGGAACCTTGAGCGCGACGATCAAGCAACCCTGCGCAACCGTGAAGTTCGGACGCCGATGACGCCTGCCTTCTTCCTGATGCTCCGCGAGGGTCTCGAAGCAGCGCTGATCGTCGGCATCATCGGCGCCTACCTGGTCAAGATTGGCCACCGCGAGCAGCTCCGGAACGTGTGGCTCGGCGTCGCGGCGGCAATCGGGCTGTCGATTGCGGCGGGCATCCTGGTCGTGGCGACGGTCAGGGACCTGCCGCTGGTCGTCCAGGAGACGTTCGAGGGGCTGGCCGGCCTCGCGGCGGTGGCTGTCCTGACCTGGATGATCTTCTGGATGCGGCGACACGGGCGTGCGATCAAGGGCGACCTGGAGCGTGGCGTGGACAGCGCGCTCGCCGGCGGCAGCGCACTCGCCCTGGTTGGACTCGCCTTCGTCGCCGTCCTGCGCGAGGGATTGGAGACCGTCCTGTTCTTCCTCGCCATCCTCGCCTCCGCCGGCACCGGCCTGCCGACATTCATCGGTGGCGTGGCAGGCCTCGCCATCGCGGTCGCCACCGGGTGGGCGATCTTCACGGCCGGCGTGCGGATCGACCTGCGACGGTTCTTCACGATCACCGGCGTCGTCCTGGTCTTCGTGTCGGCCGGCCTGGTCGCGTTTGCCATCCACGAGTTCGGCGAAGCGGGGCTCCTGGTGAACACCGGCTCCACGTTCGACCTGGGGGCCATCCTGCCCGAGACGGGCCCGCTGGGATCCGTTCTCGCCGGACTGTTCGGCTACCGCTCCCAGCCGACGCCGCTCGAGCTCGCCGGGTACCTGGCGTATCTGATCCCGGTGCTGATCCTGTTCGTGTTCGGCGATCGCCTGCGTACCCTTGCACGGCCCACGGCCGCTGCCGCCTGACCCAGCCCACCCACACGCGGAGGCTCACGATGAACGGTCCTCGCCGCGCCATGCTCGTCGCCGCCCTCGCCGCCATCGCGGTAGTCGCCTGCTCTGGCGGCTCGAGCAGCCACTCGGCTGGAGTGTCGTCACCGTCCGCGGCTGGCTCCACCCTGAGCGTCACCGCCAGCGAGTACACGTTCGACCCGTCGACCCTCACCACGAGCGCGGGCACGGTGACGTTCGAGGTCACGAACAGCGGCAACGAAGAGCACGAGTTCGAGATCTTCCAGGGCGAGACGGTGGTCGACGAGGTGGAGGGCCTCCTGCCGGGGATCACCAACGAGCTCAGGGTGGACCTCGCGGCCGGCGACTACATCTACGTGTGCAAGCTCCCCGGCCACGAAGAGGCCGGCATGAAGGGCACGCTCACCGTCACGTCGTAACCCGGTGGCATCCCGCCGGCCCAGGGCCGGGATGGGATCATGGGCGGCATGAGCAAGCTGCGAGACCTCGCCGACCTGACGCAGATCCAGGTCTGGGATGGAGTCCGGGCGCGCCGGGTCCAGGGCGACCAGCTGACCCTGGCGATCGTCGAGCTCGAGCCCGGAGCCGTCGTCCCGGAGCATCGTCACCCGGCGGAGCAGAACGGCATCGTCATCCGGGGGGAGGTCATGTTCCGGGTAGGGGACGAGGAGCGCCGGCTCGGGCCCGGAGGCACCTGGCAGATCCTCGGCGGCGTGCCCCACAGCGTGACCACGGGTCCCGAGGGTGCGCTCGTGATCGACGTGTTCGCCCCGCCCCGCGCCGACTGGGACGCGCTGCCCACCGTCGAGACGGATCCTCCCGACTGGCCCGGTTGACGCCGCCGGACTGAATCGGCGGTCCGCGCAGGCACCACCCTCGCGGCCACTACTCGGAGGGGTGGCTAAGTCCTGCGCCGAGAATGGTCGGATTCGAGCATTGGCGCGTGCCCCCTGTTGGTCAACGATGACGCCCGCTCAAACCAGTCCGTGGTGCTGAGGGTCACCACGGAGTGCGCCAAAGGTATCGACCTGACAGGGACTTTCGGGTCAACCTAGAACGGCGGGGGGTGGCCATCCGATCGGGCGGCCACCGGTCGACGCACAGGACCCGCACCGGGACGGAGGTCGTCCGTCCGGTGCGTCGGAACTCAACGGGGGGTGTGGCCCGGTGCACGGGATCATGGTCGGAAGCGGTAGTCAACTCTGGTCGCCCATGACCACTTGCCGCACGCCGGCGGGAACGTCAGTCGTTTGGGGAGGTCGCCGGTCATGATGCACTGGCTCGTCGGATCGAGCGTCCGTTTCCGAATGCTCGTCATCGGCATCGCGGGCGCGCTGATGCTCCTCGGAGCGACCCAGCTCCGCAATGCGCGGGTCGACATCCTGCCCGAGTTCAGTCCACCCTACGTCGAAGTCCAGACCGAAGCGCTCGGCCTGTCGGCGGAAGAGGTCGAGGAGCTGATCACGGTCCCGCTCGAGGCCGACCTCCTGAACGGCGTCGCGTTCCTCCAGGAGATCCGTTCCGAGTCGATCACCGGGCTGTCGTCGATCGTGATGACCTTCGAGCCCGGCACGGACATTTTCCGGGCCCGCCAGGTCGTGGCGGAGCGGCTGACGCAGGCCCACGCCCTACCGAACGTTTCCAAGCCCCCGGCCATGCTCCAGCCCCTCTCGTCCGAGAACCGGGTGATGATGATCGGCCTCAAGTCGAGCGAGCTCTCGACGATCGAGATGTCGGTGCTCGCCCGCTGGACGATGCGCCCGCGCCTGATGGGCGTCCCCGGCGTGGCCAATGTCTCGATCTGGGGCGAGCGCAATCGCCAGCTCCAGGTGCTCGTCGATCCGGAGGAGCTCAGGCAGGCCGGTGTCTCGCTGGGCGACGTCATCGAGACCACGGGCAACGCACTGTGGGTCTCCCCGCTCACCTTCCTCGAGGCCTCGACGCCCGGCACCGGCGGCTTCATCGACACGCCGAACCAGCGCCTGGGCATCCAGCACATCCTGCCGATCCAGAATGCCGAGGACCTGTCGCGCGTCGTCGTCGATGCCGAGGATGTCGATGGCAGCCTGCGACTGGGTGACGTCGCCACCGTCGTCGAGGATCACCAGCCGCTGATCGGGGACGCGGTCGTCGGCGATGGCGAGGGACTGTTGCTCGTCGTCGAGAAGTTCCCCGATGTCAACACGCTCGACGTCACCCGCGGCGTCGATTCCGCGCTGGCGGCGCTGGCGCCCGCACTCGGTGGTGTCGAGGTGGACTCCTCGGTGTTCCGGCCGGCGAACTTCATCCAGGCGTCGATCGGCAACGTGTCACTCGCCCTGATCATCGGCTTCGTGCTCGTGGCGCTCGTCCTGGGTGCGTTCCTGTTCGACTGGCGGGCGGCGCTGATCAGCCTGGTCACGATCCCACTCTCGCTCGCGGCCGCCGCGCTCGTCCTCCACTACTCGGGCGCGAGCCTGAACATGATGGTGCTCGCGGGCCTGATCGTCGCGATCGGGGTCATCGTCGATGACGCATCCACGAGCGTTGAGAGCGTCCTCCACCGGTTCCGCCGCCCGATCCATGGCGACGAGGACCGGACAGCCGCGTCGGTCGTCGTCGACGCCGTCGTGGAGGCCAGGACGCCCGGCGTGTACGCAACGCTCGTGATCCTGGTCGCCCTCGTCCCGCTGTTCTTCATCGGTGGCGCGGCGAGCTCGTTCCTGCCCCCGATGGCCCTCGCGTTCGGGATCGCGGTGCTGGTCTCGATGCTCGTCGCTCTCACCGTGGCGCCCGCGATGGCGGTCCTGTTGCTGCCACGCGATACCAGCAACCGGCGCGAGTCGCCGGTCCTGAGCCGGGTGCGAAGCCGCTATCAGTCCGCGCTCGGATCGATCCTCAGCCGGCTGCGCCCGTCGTTCCTGACCGGGGGCGTCGTCGTCGCCGGCATTGCCGCGATGGTCGCCCTCGCCTTCGTGCCACAGGCCGCAGGTGGCTCGGCGATCCCGTCGTTCCACGCCCGCGAGATCCTGATCCACTGGGATGGCGCTGCCGGCACCTCGCACCCCGAGATGGCACGCATCGTCGGCCAGGCCAGCCGCGAGCTGCGCGGAATCCCTGGCGTCCAGAACGTGGGTGCCCATGTCGGGCGGGCGATCCTGTCCGACGAGGTCTCGAACGTGAACGCCGGCGAGATCTGGCTGACGCTGGCGACCAGCGCCGACTACGACAGCACGATGGCCGCGATCCAGGACGCCGTCGCCGGCTATCCAGGACTCGGAACGGCGGTCGTGACCTATCCCCAGGAGCGGGTCGACTCCGTCCTGGCCGACTCGGGTGACGACGTGACGGTCCGTGTCTACGGGCAGGACCTGCCCGTCCTCAACCAGCACGCGGAGGCGGTCCGCGCGGCGATCGCCGGAATCGGCGGGGTCACCGAGGCGACGGTCCGCACGAGCATCGACGAGCCGTCCCTGGAGGTGGTCGTCGACCTCGAAGCGGCCGCCCGCTACGGCGTCAAGGCCGGCGACGTGCGCCGTGCCGCGGCGACGCTCCTGTCCGGCATCGAAGTCGGCCTCCTGTTCGAGCAGCAGAAGGTGTTCGAGGTCGTGGTCTGGGGCAAGCCCGAGCTCCGCGAGAGCATCGCCTCGGTCCAGGACCTGGGCATCGAGACGCCGACGGGCGCGCTCGTCCGGCTGGACGACGTGGCCGACGTCCGCGTGGCGCCGACCCCCACCGTGATCACGCGAGAAGGCGTGATGCGGATCGTGGACGTTGGCGCGCAGGTGGACGGTCGCGACATCGGCGCCGTGGTACGCGACGTCAACGCCGCGGTGGCCGGGATCGGCTTCCCCCTCGAGTACCACGCCGAGGTGTTCAGCCCGGCGGCCGCCCAGGCGGACGCTCAGCTCCGCCTCCTCCTGGTCATGATCGGTGCCGCGATCCTGGTGCTCCTGCTGCTCCAGGCAGCGTTCGGTCGCTGGCGATTGGCGGCCTTCGTGTTCCTCACCCTCCCGGCGGCGATGGTCGGCGGCGTCGTTGCCGGCCTCGCCGGTGGCGAGCTCTTCTCCCTGGGCACCCTGGGTGGCGCGTTCACCGTCCTGGCGATCAGCACCCGCACCGGGGTCGCCCTCATCGACCACTTCCAGAAGATGGAGCGGGTGCAGGGCGAGCCGTTCGGCGCGTCTCTGGTCCTCAAGGGGGCCCAGGAGCGCCTCGGTCCGACGCTGATGACCGTGTTCGGGACGGCACTGGCCGTGCTCCCGTTCGTCGTGCTCGGTGACGTTGCCGGGCTCGAGATCGTGCGGCCGATGGCGATCTTCGTCCTCGGCGGCCTGATCACGTCGACCCTGGTGACCCTGTTCGTCCTGCCAACCCTGTACCTCACCTCCGGGCCGCGTCCGGTGGCCGACACGGAGACCTTGTTGAGCGAGCCTGCGGCCTTCGAGCCCACGACGGCATAGGAGCGATCGAGATGAAGCGCACCGGTCTTTGGTTCCTCGTCGGCCTGCTCGCAGCAGGCATGGTCGCCGGGGGCTGCGCGAAGCCCCCGTCGGCACCGAAGGAAGAGGCAGTCCACGTCGACAAGCAGGATTCGGGGCTCAGCGTGCTGACCCTGTCGGAGCACGCAGCCGCGCGGTTGGGCGTGCAGACGGGCGAGGTCCGCGAGGACGGGTCGCGGAAGGTCATCCCCTATTCCGCGATCATCTACGACAAGACCGGCGCCACCTGGGCCTACGCGACCAGCGCGCCGCTCGTCTTCCAGCGGGCAGCGATCACGGTCGAGTCGATCGCGGGCGACGAGGCCGTCCTGTCGGATGGCCCGCCCGGGGGCACGGTCGTCGTGACCGTGGGTGCGGCCGAGCTGTACGGCGCCGAGACCGGCGTCGGCGGCGGCCACTGACCGTCACGCAGATCCTTCGGGGGCTTCCTTGATGCGTCGGATCATCGCGACCAGCCTGCGCTTCCGGTTCATCGTCATCGCCGGGGCGGCGGTCCTGATGCTGTTCGGGATCGGCCAGCTCCAGGCGATGCCGGTAGACGTGTTTCCGGAGTTCGCCCCGCCACGGGTCGAGGTCCAGACGATCACGCTCGGGCTTTCGGCCGCGGAAGTCGAGGAGCTGGTCACGGTCCCGCTCGAGCAATCGCTGGCCGGTGTCGAGAACCTGACCACGCTGCGGTCGAAGTCGGTTGCCCAGCTGTCCCAGATCGAGCTCCGGTTCAAGCCTGGCACCGACCTCCTGAGGGCCAGGCAGCTGGTCCAGGAACGGATCTCCGGGATCACCGGGACGCTGCCCACCTGGGCCAGTCCGCCGTTCCTCATGCAGCCGCTGTCGTCCACCAGCCGGGTGATGAAGATCGGCCTGTCGTCGGACACGGTCGACCTCATCGACATGTCCAGCATCTCCTACTGGACGGTCCGCGCCCGCCTCCTCGGCGTCCCCGGCGTCGCCAACGTGATGATCTTCGGGGAGCGCCTCGAGCAGTACCAGGTCCAGACGATCCCCGAGAAGCTCGCCGAACACGGTGTCTCGGTCGAGACCGTGATGGAGGCGACCTCCGAGGCGCTCGAGTCCGGCATCCTCATGTACACGCCGGCGCATGCGATCGGCACCGGTGGCTTCATCGACACCCCTAACCAGCGGCTCAACGTCGTCCACGCCCCGCCCGTCGTGGGCCCCGAGAACCTGGCCCACATCAAGGTCGAGGGAAAGGACGGCAAGCTCGTCGACCTGACCGAGGTCGCGCGGCTCGTCCGAGACCACCAGCCACTCCACGGCGAAGCGGTGGTGAACGACGGCCCCGGGATCCTCCTGATCGTCGAGAAGTTCCCGTGGGCGAACACGCTCGACGTCACCCGTGGCGTCGAGGCGGCCATGGACGAGCTCCGCCCAGGCCTCGTCGGGATCGAGGTCGACACGACCATCTTCCGGCCGGCGAGCTTCATCGAACTTGCCCTCGCCAACCTGACCTCGGCGCTGCTCATCGGCAGCCTGCTGGTGTTCGTCGTCCTGATCGTGTTCCTGTACGACTGGCGGACCGCCCTGATCAGCCTGGTCGCCATCCCGCTGTCGCTGATGGCGGCGGCAATGGTGCTCTACGCGCGTGAGACCACGATCAACACGATGGTCCTTGCGGGATTCGTGATCTCCGTGGGGGTGGTCGTCGACGACGCGATCATCGACATCGAGAACATCGTTCGGAGGCTGCGCGAGCACCGTCTCGAGGGCTCCAAGGTTCCGACCGCTCGCATCATCCTGGAGTCCTCGCTCGAGGTCCGGAGCGCGATCGTCTACGCGACCTTGATCGACATCGTGACGATCACCCCGGTGTTCTTCATCGAGGGCCTGTCCGGGGCGTTCTTCCAGCCACTCGTCATTTCCTATGGCCTTGCCGTGCTCGCATCGCTGTTCGTGGCGCTGACGGTCACGCCGGCCCTTGCCTATATCCTGCTCCGCAACGCTCCGATCGAGAACCAGCGTTCACCGATCGCCAAGCGACTCCAGCTCGCGTACTCCACCTTCCTCGCGCGCATCCTCCGCTCCGCCCGGCCGGCGTTCGTGACGGTCGGCCTGGTGAGCGTCGTCGGCATCGGTCTGTGGCCGCAGCTCGGCCAGTCGCTCCTGCCCGACTTCAAGGAACGCGACTTCCTGATGCACTGGGTGACCGCGCCCGGCACCTCCCACGAGGAGGAGACGCGGATCACCGTCGCCGCCTGTGTCGAGCTGCGCCAGATCGAGGGCGTGCGCAACTGCGGCTCCCACATCGGCCAGGCATTCCTCGGCGACGAGCCGTACGGGATCGAGTTCGGTGAGAACTGGATCAGCGTCGACCCGGCCGTCGACTACGACGACACGCACGCCGCGATCCAGTCGGTCGTCGACGGCTATCCCGGCCTGCGGCGGGACGTCCAGACCTACCTGAAGGAGCGGATCCGCGAGGTCCTCACCGGATCGAGCGACCAGATCGTGGTCCGGATCTTCGGCGACAACCTGGACCGACTGGTCGAAAAGGCGGCCGAGGTCGAGGAGGCGTTCGAGCGGATCCCGGGGATCGTCGACCTCCACTCGGAGCAGCTCTCGAGCATCGCCCAGATCCAGGTCAAGGTCGACCTGGCCGCCGCCCAGCGCTTCGGCATCAAGCCGGGCGATGTCCGTCGCACGGCCGCCACGCTCATCGAGGGCGAGGAAGTGGGCGATGTGTTCCACGGCGGCAAGGCCTACGACGTCCATGTTTGGAGCGTTCCCGAGTCGCGTCGCAACGTGACCGACATCGAGAACCTGATGATGGACGGCGCGGGCGGCGTCAAGGTGCGCCTCGCCGACGTCGCCGACGTCACGATCGGACCCACGCCCGGTCACATCAACCACGAGGGCCTGTCGCGGCGGATCGACGTGGACGCCAATGTGCGTGGCCGCGACCTGGGCGCGGTCTACGCCGACGTCCGCGCTGCCCTGGCGGGGATCGAGTTCCCGCAGGGCTACCACCCGGAGCTCCTCGGCGAGTACGTCGAGCGCCAGGCCGCCCAGGACCGACTGTTCCTGTTCGCGATCGCCGCTGCGATCGGCGTGTTCCTGCTCCTCCAGGCGTCGTTCGGCAGCACCCGACTGGCGATCCTGTCGTTCCTGACCCTGCCGTCCGCCCTCGTGGGGGGCGTGCTCGCGGCGTGGGTGGGGACCGGGGTCATCTCGCTGGGGTCCCTGGTGGGCTTCTTCACCGTGCTCGGGATCGCAGCCAGGAACGGGATCATGATGATCAACCACTTCCAGCACCTCGAGCGCGAGGAGGGCGAGACCTTCGGCACCGCGCTCGTCATCCGCGGCGCCCGGGAGCGGCTGTCACCGATCCTCATGACGGCGCTGGCCACCGGCCTGGCGCTGGTGCCGCTCGCGATTGCGGGCGACCTGCCGGGTCACGAGATCGAGCACCCGATGGCGATCGTGATCCTCGGTGGGCTGGTGACCTCCACCCTGCTCAACCTGTTCGTTGTCCCGTCGCTGTACCTGCGGTTCGCCAAGCCGCGAAAGTCCGTTCCGGTCCCGGCGGTCGCCTGAGGCGCACGCCGGCGCCGTCAAATCGTCAGGGGGACGACAACCGAATACGCGACCGACGGTCCAGCAAGGTCCGTCCCCGCGCTCGTCTTGCCGCCCGGGAGAGGAGTGGTCCCGATGAGGCGTCTTCGAGTGGTGGCAGTGTCAGTCGCGCTGACGCTGGTGTCCCTTTCTGCGTGCACGGCTTCGGAGACGTCCACGCCGAGCGTCAGTGTGGCGGTCACGAAACCAACGTCAACCCCGTCTGCGACCGCGGGCCGGCCTTCTTCATCCGCGCCGACCGCGACCCCCGAGCCGACGCTTCCGCTGACGCCCGCCGAGGACGTGCTGTTCGAGGACCTGACGCGGACGACATTCGGAAACCCGACCACGATCGACGGTCGATGGTTCCCGCTCGTGCCCGGCACGCGCTTCGTCTACAAGGGCACGATCATCGACGACGGGCGCGTGCCGCACACCGTGGTGTTCACCGTGACCGACCTGACCAAGGTCGTCGATGGCGTTCGGGCCGTCGTCGCCTACGACCAGGACGCCACGAACGGCCAGATCGTGGAGCGTGAGATTTCGTTCTTCGCGCAGGACGATGCCGGGAATGTGTGGCTGCTGGGCGAGCACCCGGAGGAGTACGAGGACGGCGAGTTCAATGCGGCACCGACCTGGATCAGCGGCCAGGCCGAAGCCCATGCGGGGATCCTGATCCGGGCCGAGCCGGCTTTCGGCGCCAGCTGGCCACAGGGCTGGGGGCCGGCGGTCGGATGGACGGACCGGGCCCGGGTGTTCGAGACCGGCTCATCGACGTGCGTTCCCGCCGGCTGCTACCACGACGTCCTGGTGATCGATGAGTTCAACCCCGAAGAGCCCGATGCCCATCAGCTCAAGTACTACGCGCCCGGGGTGGGCAATGTCCGGGTTGGCTGGGCGGGGGCTCGCGACGAGGACCACGAGGTCCTCGAACTGATGGGGCAACGTGTGCTCCCAGCCGCGGAACTGGAGCAGGTCGATCGCGAGGCGCTTCGACTGGAGCGGCACGCCTACCAGATCAGCGACGTCTACGCGGCAACCGAGCCGATCCAGCGCGGATAACCAACCGGCCGGGCCGGAGAGGAGGTCGGCCCGACCGGTGAACGATGCCCGGCGTCGACGAGGCGCCCCGCGTGCACCATCGTGGGCGGGGCGGATGAGAGGGTCCTGAGAGGTCGGATCAGCGTGATGGAGAGTCGGCGCCGCCGGCGGGGGGTGCGGGGGGCGCCGACCGGGGACTACGCGTTGGCGGGCACGAGCCAGCCGGCCTGGGCCTCCACGGAGGAAACGAGGTAGTCGCGGGAGGCCTCGACGTCCTTGCGCGGCGCGTCGAGACTGGCGACCAGCCTGCCGTCCCGCTTCACGACATTGCCGTCGACGAGCACGGTCTCCACATTCGAGATGTCGGCCGCGAGGACCACTGCGGCCACCGGGTCGATGACCGGGGCCACGTTGACGGCGCTGCCGTCGATGACCACGAGATCGGCCTTCTTGCCGGGCGTGATCGAACCCGTCCGGTCGGCGATCCCGGCAACCTTGGCGCCGTCCAGGGTCGCCCAGCGCAGGACCTGACGGACGCTGATCAGGTCCGAGGTCGGCGTGTTGCCGTCGAGGTCCTCGTCCCACGATGCCTGGTGACGACGCGCCCGCTCGGACGCGAAGATCGCGTGCATCTGGGTGAACTGGTCGGACGGGGCGGTGGTCGCGACGTCGGAGCTCAGGCCGACCGGGATGCCCAGCTTCTCGGCCGTCTGCGCGGGCGCCCAGCCGTGGCCCATCTGGAGCTCGATCTGGGGCGCCAGCGACACGGTTCCACCCGAGTCCCGGACCATCTCCCACTCGTCGTCGAGGAGATGCGACGAGTGGACATACGTGGTGCCGGGATAGAGGAGGTCCAACGCCTTGAGCGCTCGGAGCTGGCCCTTCGTGTAGCCGAAGCGGTCCATCGCCACGTGGACCGTGATGTTGATCCCGAGCTCCTTCGCGAGCTCCCACTCGTAGCGGACGACCTCGGGCTTGCAGAAGTTCGTCCCGCGCGTCGCCAGGCCCATCGTGATCAGGCCCTGGTCGCTGCTGAGGTACTGGCTCCGAACACGGCGCGCCTCGTCGCCGTTGATCCGCTCCACGCTCCCGGCGTAGTCCGGTCCGAACCACCAGGCCTGGATCGAGGTGTTGGGAAACCCGAACGCGAACACGGAACGGATCCCGGCATCCCGGAGGCCCTGGATCGCCGCGTCCGCGTGCTCGGGCGTGTTCATGATGTGCGACCAGTCGACGAGCGTGGTGATCCCCGCGTTGGCGCACTCGAGCGCACCCCAACGGTTCGCGGCGAGCACGTCGTCGGCGCGGTAGTTGGGGGCGAACTGGTCGAGGATGGCGCCGAAATAGGCGCCCAGGGTGTAGTCCGGGGCGCACGTCCGGATCGACGTTTCCCAGGTATGGCGGTGGGTGTCGACGAAGCCCGGGATCACGATGTCGCCCTCGGCATCGATGACCTTGGCGCCGTCGGCCGGCAGGTTGGGCCCGACCGCGGCGATCCGGTCGCCCTCAACAAGCACGTCGGCGCGCGGGATCTCGCCCAGCGAGTCGTCCTGGGTCAGGACGGTTCCCCCCTTGATCAGGATGCGATCGGCCACGGTGCTTCCTCCTCGCTGACTCCCCTAGGACTGAACGACGGATGCCCGAGTGTCACGAAGGTGTTGTGCGATCGACGCGAAGTCCTTGCCACGGCGGCCGTCGGTCAACGCCGCCCGGACGAGCTCGAGGTTGGTATCTGCCTGCGGTGTCGCGACTCCCAGCGCTGTGGCGAGCTCTGTGATCAGGCGCAGGTCCTTTTCCGCGAGCTCGAGCGCGAACGCGGTGGGCGTCGTCTCCGGGTCCACGAACGCCGCCCGCTTGTAGGCCACGAACGGCGCGCCGGCGGCGCTGGCCCTGATGACGTCATAGGCCAACGCCCGCTCCACGCCCGCGGCCTCGGCGAGGACCAGCCCTTCGGCCACCGCCCCGTTGAGGCCGAAGATCACGGCATTGACGGCGAGCTTCATCGCGGCCCCCGACCCGAGTTCGCCCATGTGGAAGATCGTCCGGCTCAGCGGCTCGAGGGCCGGCCTGGCTCGCTCCAGCGTCGGCGCGTCGCCACCGACCATCAGGGTCAGCTCGCCCTTCTCCGCCACCGAGACCGAGCCCGAGACCGGTGCGTCCAGGAGACCGACGCCGGCTACGCCGGCGCGATCTGAGAAGCGGCGGAGCGTCGACGGCCGGACCGTGCTCAGGTCGACGAGGGTCGCGCCTGCGGGTGCTCCGGCGAGGAGGCCGTCCGAGTCCCCGTACACGGCATCCACAGCACCGTCGTCGGCGAGCATGGTCAGGGTCACCTCGGCCGCGGCCGCAACCTCGGCGGGCGTGTCGGCGACCTGGGCCCCGAGCTCGGCCGCGAGCTCAACGGCCCGTTGGCGGGTGCGGTTGTGGAGGACGAGGCTCCGACCCGCCCGTGCCAGCGCGCGTGCCATCGCCGAGCCCATCCGCCCCGTCCCGACGAGCCCGACGGTCGTCATCTCGCTGCCTCGAGGCGGTCCCGCACTGTGGCCACGATTCGATCCGCGGTCGGGATCGCCGCGTCCTCGAGCACGGCCGCCGCGGGCAGGGGGATGTGGGGCGTCGTGATCCGGGCGATCGGCGCGTCCAGGCTCCAGAACCCTTCGTCCACCACGATCGACGCGATCTCGGCCCCCCAGCCGCAGAGCCGTGGATTCTCCTCGACCGTGAACAGCCGGCTCGTTTTCGCGACCGAGCCGAGGATGGTGGCGACGTCGAGCGGGACGAGCGTGCGGAGGTCGACCACCTCCGCGGAGATGCCGTGGTCGGTCGCCAGGCGCTCCGCCGCCTCGACGGAACGCGGGACCATCGCGGCCAACGCGACGATCGTGCAGTCCGTCCCTGCCCGGACGACCGACGCCTTCCCCAGCGGCTCCACGTGCTCGCCGTCTGGGACCTCGCCCTTGACCGCGAACAGCGCCTTCGACTCGCAGAACACGACCGGGTCCGGATCACGAATCGCAGCGGCCATCAGGCCCACGACGTCGGCCGGGTTCGAGGGCGCGACGACCTTGAGCCCCGGGATCGCCATCGCCCAGCTCTCCACGCTCTGGGAGTGCTGGGCACCGAATCGGAGCCCGCCGCCGTTCGCGGTCCGCAACACCAGCGGCAAGGTCACCTGCCCGTCGGTCATGTAGCGGGTCTTGGCGATCTGGTTCGCGACCATGTCCCACGCGACGGCAAAGAAGTCGGAGAACATCAGCTCGGCGATCGGGCGCAGGCCGGTCATCGCGGCACCCATCGCGGCGCCCACGATCGCCTGCTCGCTGATCGGGGTGTCGCGGACGCGGTCGGGCCCGAACCGCGCCAGAAGGCCTTCCGTGGTCTTGAAAACTCCTCCCGCCGCGGCGACATCCTCGCCCAGGAACACGACCGTCTCGTCGCGCTCCATCTCCTGGGCGATCCCGGTCGCGACCGCGGCCCGGTACGTGAGCTCAGCCATGCGCCATCACTCGCGCTCCGAAGGCCGAGGCGACGCTCCGGCCGGCGATCGGCCTGAGGATTCGACGCCCTGCTTAGCCATCGGCGCGAGGACTCCGCCATGAGGAGCCCCCATCCGCCCAGACCTGGGTCTCGAGCACCGCGCGGTCTGGCTCGGGCGCCGCCCGCGCCCAGTCCTCGGCCGCCTTGACGGCGTTCTGCGCGGCCTGATCGATCGCCTCCAGGTCGTCATCGGTTGCCCCTGCCTCTGCCAGGCGGCCCCGGTACCCGGGCACGGGATCGCGGGCGAGCCACGCCTTCACCTCGTCGTCCGGGCGATAGGTGCCGGCATCGGCCCGGGAATGACCGCCGTGGCGATACGTCAGCGCCTCGATCAGCGACGGTCCCTCGCCGTCGCGGGCTCGCGTGATCGTCGACCGTGCGATCCGGAACACCTCGTCCGGATCGTTGCCGTCGACGACGATCGGGTCCAGCCCATATGCCGCCGCACGATCCGCGGCCGGGCGTGGCACCGCGGTCACCGCCCCGATCGGCGTGTACTCCATGTACTGGTTGTTCTCGCACACGAAGACGACCGGAGCCTTCCAGACCGCGGCCATGTTGAGCGCCTCGTGGAACGCACCGATGTTCGTCGTCCCGTCGCCGAAGAAGCACACGGCGACCTGGCCGGACTTGCGGTACTGGGCGGACCAGGCGGCGCCAAGGGCGATCGGCAGGTGCGCGCCCACGATCGCGTACGAGCCCATCATGTGGTGCTCCACGCTCGTGATGTGCATCGAGCCACCCTTGCCGCCGAGAAGCCCGCTCGCCCGCCCGAACAGCTCCGCGTAGATCGGACCCATCGGGGTGCCGCGGGCCAGCGCGTGGTTGTGGCCGCGATAGGTGGCGAACGTGTAGTCGTCGTCGCGCATGGCCGCTGCGAACCCCGCGGCCACGGCTTCCTGGCCGACGCCCAGGTGCGTCGTCCCCCGGACGAGGCCCTCGAAGAACAGCTCCTGGGCCCGCTGCTCGAACAGTCGGCACTCGACCATCGTCCGATAGATCCCGAGGCGGACCTCGAGGTCGATGTCGACCGCGCGCGCAGGTGCCGATCGAGTCGGTGCCATGACGCCGTCAGTACGCGTTGGCCACGAACAGCTCGTCGGACGGGAAGCGGGTGATGACCTGCGGTCCGGCAGCCGTGACCACGACCTCTTCCTCGATCCGGGCCGCCGAGAAGCCGTCCGAGGCGGGGCAATAGGTCTCGAGCGCGATGACCATCCCCTCCTTGAGCTCCACGGGGTGGTCGAGCGAGTTGAGGCGGCTGATGATCGGCCGCTCGTGGAGGAACAGGCCCACGCTGTGGCCGAACTGGAGCCCGAAGCACTCCATCTCGTTGTCGAACCCGAATTCCTGGGCCCGCGGCCAGACCTGGGCGACCTGGTCGGTACCGACGCCGGGTCGCATCAGCTCGATCGAGGCGTCGATCCACTCTCGGGCGCGCTTGTAGGCGTCCCGCTGGGGCTGCGACGCCTTGCCCACCACGAACGTCCGGTAGTAGCAGGTCTTGTAGCCCACGAAGGTCTGGATGATGTCGAAGAACGCCTGGTCCCCCGGCCGGATCAGGCGATCGCTGAACACGTGTGGGTGCGGGCTGCAGCGCTCGCCCGAGACCGCGTTGATGTTGTCCACGTGCTCGGCACCGGCGTCGAACAGGAACTTCGTCACGTTGGCCACCAGCTGGCTCTCCCGGATCCCGGGCTTGAGCTGCTCCGCGATCAGCTGGTACGCGCCATCGACCATCGCGCATGCGGTGTTGAGCAGGACGATCTCGTCCTGGGACTTGACCTCGCGGGCGTCGAGCATCGTCTGCTGCGCGTCGCGGACGTCGATGCCCAGGTCCTGGAGGGCGGCGAGCATCGGCGGCTCCACGATGTCGACCCCGACCGGCATGTCGGAGACGCCCTCGGCGGCCAGGATCTCGGCCACCTCACGGGCGGCGCGGGTGAACAGGCCGGCCTCGGGGGCCACCGCGCCACGAAGACCGATCATCCCGCCGCGAACATTCTCGGGCGGCAGCCACGGGCAGTAGAGCCGGTGGTGCTTCGCCGCCGATCCGAAGTCCCACAGGTGCGGTTGGCCGCCACGGGTGAGGAGCGCGAACCTCGTCATCTTGTCCCGAGCCCACTCGCCGATGTGGGTGCTCGTGACATAGCGGATGTTGTTGAAGTCGAACAGCAGCATCGCGCCCAGGTCCGAGGCGGCGAGCGCGTCCTTCGCACGACCGAAGCGATAGGTCCGGAGACGGTCCGGATCGACCCGCTCCTCCCAGTCCACGGTCATCGAACCCGGTGACGGGATGGGCCGAGCCGAGGTCGAGACGGGCGGAGGCGACACGACGGCGCTCACGATGTCCTCCTCGCTGCCGGTGCTCAGACCGCCTGTGTGTGCGTCGGTGCACAAGTATCCCGCTTGGTCGCCTCGATTTCAACGCCGTTCCACTCGGTACGCTCAGCCGCCTCGCAGGGGTTCCGATCGGTGTGCAGCGTCACTACAATCGAGCGATGCACTTCGTGGGCCCCGTGGACTGGTCGTTCGTCGATCAGCCGGTCACCTCGCCGACCGCCTCGGGCCTCGCGCGGGCGGTCCTGGTCGCGGCGCCACAGGGCGCCGTTCACACCGAGCTCGCGGCGGGTTGCCTCGTCGCCGGTGGCTGGCTCCAGCGCCACGTGCACTCGTTCGAGGAAGTCCTCTACGTCCTCGAGGGCGAGCTCCTGTTCGAGCTCGACGGCGTCGCCTACCGCCTGCGGGCCGGCGACTACGTGTTCATCCCGATCGGCCGGTGGCACGCGCTCGCCAACGGCTCAACCGGTCCGATCCGATGGCTGTCGGTCAACACGCCCCAGCGCCTTGGGCCCGACGCCGGCCGGCGCGACACGTTCTTCCGCGACGGCACTCTCGACGTCCCCGCCCTCGCGGCAGCCGCGGTCGACCCACCGTTCGGCCAGCCCACGCTGCGCTGGGTCGGTCATTACCCGGGCACGCCTCCCCAGGCCGAGGCGCTCGCGGTGGCAGACCCGGCGGTTGGCCGACGCCCGGCCGGAATGGACACCGCGATCCTGGCCTACAGCGGAATCTCGGTGAAGATGCTCGTCGATCGCTACTTCGGCGCCGAGCTGCTGACGATGTTCACGGTCGACTACGAACGAAATGGCGCGGCCCAGGTCCACGATCACCCGTTCGAGGAGACCTACTTCTTCCTCGACGGGGAGATCCAGGCCGTGCTCGACGGTCGCGAGTACACCCTCCGGGCCGGAGACGTCGTGTTCGCGGGTGTCGGCTCGACGCACGGCTTCTTCAACACCGGTGATGGGCGAGTGCGCTGGATCGAGACCCAGGCGCCGCAGCCGCCGGCGCGCCACGCGTATCGCTGGGTCGACCAGTGGGAGCGCTTCGGTTCAGGCTGATCGCCGGGAGGAGGACGGGATGGGAGCTGACGGATCGGTCGTCGTGGTCGGCGGCACCAGAGGGCTCGGGCGGGCGGTCGCCAGCCACTTCGCGGAGGCGGGTCGATCGGTGGTCATCACCGGCCGCGATCGGGCGCGTGCGGAGGGAGCCGCGCGGGAGATCGGCGGCGTGACGACCGGGATGGCGTTCGACCTGCGTCGACCCAGGGAGATCGCCGGCGCGCTGGCCCCGGTGGGACCCGTGGACCACCTCGTCATCGCGGCAATGGAGCGTGACCAGAACACGGTTCGCGAGTTCGATATCGACGGCGCCCTGGAGCTCGTGACCGAGAAGCTGGTCGGCTACACGGAAGTGATCCACACGCTCCTCGACCGCCTCGACGACGACAGTTCGATCGTGCTGTTCGGGGGCATGGCCAAGGAGCGCCCCTATGTCGGGTCGACCACGGTCAGTACGGTCAACGGCGGGATCGTCGGCCTCGTGCGGACGCTGGCAATCGAGCTGGCCCCGATCCGGGTGAACGCCATCCATCCCGGGATCGTCCCGGAGACCCCGTACTGGGAGGGCAAGAACCTCGATCACGTCCTCGCTCGCACGCCGACCGGGCGATTCGTCGCGGCGGCCGACATCGTGGACGCGGTGCGATTCCTGCTCGAGAACCGGGGGATCAACGCGGTCGACCTGCGGGTGGACGGCGGCTGGATCATCCTGTGACCGTGGAGGCCCTTGGCTCGGTCCGCAACGGGCGACCCGACTACCCGGAGATCGGGGACCGGCTGCGAACGCGACGCCAGGAGCTGGGGCTGAGCCTGCGCGACCTTGCCGCTCGGCTCGGCGTGTCGCCGAGCCTGATCTCGCAGATCGAGCGCGGGCGGGCGAATCCTTCGGTGAGCACTCTCTATGCCCTGGTCTCCGAGCTCGACATCTCGCTCGATGACCTGCTGTTCGACCGACGCTCCGGCGAGCGCGCGAGCGAAGGCCGGACGGCCGACGAGCCCCGGCCGGCATCGTCCGCAGCGGCTCGGTCGCCACTGCAGGCGGCCGCGCATCGGAGACGGATCCGGCTCGCCTCAGGGGTCGTGTGGGAACGACTGACGACGGTCTCCGAGCCGGGCGTGGAGTTCCTCCATGTCACCTACGACGTGGGTGGCGCGTCGAGCCCCGAGGACGCCTATCAGCGCCACAACGGGCACGAGTGGGGATTCGTCCTGCGGGGCTCGCTCGAGGTGCGGATCGGCTTCGAGCGCTACGTGCTGAATGCCGGCGATTCGATCTCGATCGACTCGTCGATCCCTCACCGGCTGGCGAATATCGGCACGGTGCCGGTGAACGCGATCTGGTTTGTGCTGGGTCGGGACTCGGTCGGTCCGCACGAGCTCATGGGCAGGGAAAAGCACCGGCCCGATTGACGCCGCCGGCGAGCGGCGCCGGTCAGGCTTCAGCGGTGGCCGACCTCGTCCGAGGTCATGTCGAGCTCGACCCGCCCGGTCTCGACTTCGCTGACCGCGGTCCTGGGGATCGACACCGTGCCGCCCAGAATTCCTTCCTTCTTCACCTGGAACTCGTCGGAATCGGCGCCGATCACCTGACCGAGCTTCTTCCCGTCGGACGTCCAGACCGTCCAGCCAGGCTGAACGCTGTCGCGATCCATCTCGAGCATCGCAGCACCTCCGTGCGTAGCGGAGGTCGAGCATCGCCCGTCGGCGGTACCTCGGGCAGCAAGCGACGGGAGATCGGGCTTGCAACCGCCTATCGCCACAGGCCCGCGAGCGCGGGTTGAGATCAGTCGCCGTCCGGTGGCGGGCTCCCGTTCGACCACATCCGGGGCTCGATCCCGAGCTCGCGGACGGCGCGTTCGAGGTCGCTGAGGTCGTCCGACGGAACGATCAGGAGCGCTCCCCCGCCCCGCCCGTCGCTGCGGACGAGACCGCGCCGGACCAGATCCGCGGGCTGCGGCTGGTAGCCGTCGAACCCGCGTTCCTTGTACGTGTCCAGGAGGAGCATCCACCGCTCCCCGCTGGGGCGGCGCCAGAGGCCGGCAACACCCGCGAAGTGCCCCACACCCCAGTCGTCGCGTGGCAGGCGATCGATCGCGCCCGGTGCACGCAGTCCGTCCGCGGTGTAAGCAGGCGATCGCGGACCCAGCAGCTCGTCCGACTGGTAGTTGAGGATCAGGTGGAGCCGCCACGTTGCGAGGCCGGCGGCAAGCAGATCGAACAGCGCTTCGAAACGTCGCTCGTCCAACGTCACGGTTCCATCCGCCATCCGGCCGGCGATCGGCACGGCGCCCAGCCGCCCGTCCGTCCCGATCGCGATCGCCCGGGCGATCCCGTCGGGACTCGTGCCCTGGACCTCGGGGTCGTCAGAGGCGCGGACCGGCCAGCGATACCAGACCCTGCCGTAGCGCTCGAGTGCTTCACTCCCGGTCAGCTCGCCCCGGGCGACCCGCTCGGCCACCTCGCGGGATGGACCGACCTCGTGGCCCTCGACGACGACACCGGCCAGGTGCGCCAGATAGTCCTCCGCGGCCAGGTCATTGCCTCTGTGCCTCGCGAACCCGAGCGCGGGGAGGAGATAGCTGAGCGCATAGGCCCCGCACGTGCTCGGGCGCTGGTCGTGGAGCCGATCGAACCGCCCAGCCATCTCGTCCACCCGATCGACGAGTTCGATCGATTCGCCCGGGAACAGGGCGGAGAAGCGGTCTTCGACGCTCACAGAGCCGCGAAGTAGGTCATCCGCTCCCACTCGCTCACCTCGATCGCCGATTCGTCGGCGAGGCTCTCGGTGAGGTAGGTCTCCAGCTCGAAGCGCTTGACGGCGAGGTAGTGGGCCGGGAGGACGGGCCCGAGCGCGTCGAGCACGACCGGATCGGCCTCCAGCGCGTCGAGCGCGGTGGACAACCGCGATGGGAGCCGAGGGTAGCCGGCCGCAGCGGCAGAGACGTCCGAGAGATGTCCAACGTCCAGGGCTGCGGGCTCGGGCGCAGTGAGACTTCGGTCGAGTCCGTCGACGATCGAGGCCAGGAGCCCGGCGAGGTGGAGATACGGGTTCATGCCCGCGTCGCCGGCCCGATACTCGATGTGTCGCATGGCGCCGCGGCCCGGCACCCGGACCAGCACGGCCCGGTTACCGATCGCCCAGCTCTCATGGGCCGGCGCCCAGGATCCCGGCAGGAGGCGCTTGTACGAGTTCGGGGTCGGTGAGCCGAGGGCGGCCTGGGCCGCTGCGTGGGCCAGCAGGCCGGCGATCGCCGCACGGCCGGTCGCCGTGATCGCGCGCTCATCGGACGGATCCGCGATCGCGTCGGCCGTGGGCTCGGAGACCGGTACCAGGCCGATGTGAACGTGGAGCCCGTTCCCCGGCAGCTCAGCGAATGGCTTGGGCATGAACGACGCGACGAGTCCCTGCTCACGCGCGAGGGCCTTGATCAGCTGCCGGGTGAGCAGGAAGCGATCGCCGGCCGGCAGGGGGCCGGCCGGAAGGAGGCTGATCTCGAACTGGCCGGGGCCGTACTCCTTGGCCAGCTGGTGGATCCCGATGCCGGTCGTCGCCAGCTCCTCGAACAGCCGTCGGCCCAGGTCCCAACGCGTGTCGAGCCCGTCCACGCTGAACATCCGACTGCGATCGGCGAGCAGCTCGTCCGGGTCGGCGGTGACGAGGTTGAACTCGGCCTCGAACGCCACCCGGGCGGCCAGGCCATGGGCCGCCAGCCGGTCGACCTGCCTCGCAAGGAGACGCCGCGGGTCGCCAGCCCACGGATGGCCCAGGTCGTCCATCAACCACGCGAATGCCTGTGCGACCCCTCGCCGGTGCGGGATGGGGACGATCGTCGCCGGATCCGGGAGCGCCCGAAAATCGCCTGAGTCGGCGCCGAAGATCGGGTGTGGAACCTGGTGGTCGGTGACGGCGAGGTCCCAGTTCGCCATCGCGAACGTGACCCCCTGGTCGGCGACCTCACCGAATCGGCCGGCCGGCACGGCCTTCGCCCGACCGAGCCCCGACAGATCGTGATACACGACCCACAGGGCATCGGCGCCCAGGTCGTCGAGGAGGGCCAGCGTCTCGGCCTGGGTGGAGACGGGGCCTGAGTCGGCCAGGGTCACGCGGGGTACCTCTTCCCGAGCGTTTCCGCGCGGTCTAGTATGCAGCCGGTCCCAGGATGCGCGGTCCGCCCACCGCGCCGGGTAAGGGAGGATGGGGGGAGGAGGAGCTTGACGCATGGCGTCGTCGTCCGGGTCGCTCGAGCGGGACGCGATCGGGCTCACGGAAGTCCTGTTCCAGTCCATCACCCATATGGCGCCGGCGGTCGCCGTTGCCCTGTCGATCGGCGCGGCAACCGGCTTCGCCGGGGGGAGCACCCCGCTCGCGGTCGTGTTTGCGATGGTCGCGGCGCTCCTGACCGCGTACTCAGTGGGCGAGCTCGCCCGACACATGCCGTCGGCCGGCGGCATGTACACCTACGTGAGCCAGGGTCTCGGCTCCTTCGCGGGCTGGCTCATGGCCTGGGCGTTCCTGCTTGCCGAGCCTCTCGTTCCGCCCGCTCTGTTCGCGTCGTTCGGCCTGTACGGATCGATCATCCTCGGGAACTACGGCATCACGGGCGAGATCGCCTGGATCGTGGGAGCGCTGGTGTGCGCCGCGCTCGTGTGGATCCTCACCTATCGCGGGATCGGCTTCTCGACCCGGACCGGGGTGATCCTCGGGCTGGTCGAGATCGCCATCTTCCTGGCGATCGCACTGCTGCTGATCGTCAACGCCGGTTCCCGGAATACGGCATCGGTGTTCCTGCCCGGCGCGGAGGGCCTGAGCCCGGTCCTCGCAGGCATGGTGTTCAGCCTCCTGGCATTCGTCGGGTTCGAGGCCGCAGCGCCCCTGGGCGAGGAAGCGCGCGATCCCAAGCGGACCGTACGCCAGGCGGTGATCCTGTCGGCCATCCTGGTCGGCGTCTTCTACACCATCTGCTACTACGGCGCGACCGTGTTCTTCGGCCCCGAGCGGATGGCCGCCGAGTTCTACACGTTCAACAACGGCGACCCGTGGGGCTTCATGGCCGAGCAGGTGCTGCCGGGGGTCGGCGGCTTCCTGGTGATCCTCGCGATCCTCAACAGCTCGGTCGCCAACGCGAACTCGGGCGCCAATGCGTCGACTCGTGCGATCTTCGCGCTCGGTCGGTCACGCATCCTGCCGGCCGCGCTCGGAACGACCCATCCCGTGCATCGCACTCCGGCCAATGCGGTGCACCTCCAGGCGATCATCGGCCTGGTCGTCGTCATCGCCCTGGGGCTGTCGTTCACGAACGCGATCTACGGCGGCCCGTTGACGACCTACGTCTTCATCGGGTACGCGCTCGGGCTGCTGTTCGCGGGCATGTACATCGCCGTCAACGTCGCGACGATCGGTTACTACCTCGGCCCTCGTCGCGACGAGTTCAACCCGATCAAGCACGTGATCGTTCCGGTGCTCGGCGTGATCCTGCTGATCCCGGCCTTCATGGGAGTCCTCGGCGGTCTGACGATTCCGATCCTCAACGTCCCGGTCGCGCCGCTCGTCGAACCGTTCAATCTCGTCCCGATCATCGTGGCGGTCTGGATGATCGTCGGAATCGTTCTCTACTTCGTCCTCCGGTCGCGCGACGCCAGCGCGATGGACCGGATCGGCGAGGCGGTCAGCGAGGGCTGACGCACCCACCCTTCGATTTGCCCCTCACCCCGGCCTGGACTCGACCCCGGGCCGGGGTCTTCTAGTCGAAGATCGATAGCGGGCAGTGTGCCGACACGAGGTAGTTCGGCATGTCCACGATCTCGCTGATCCGGAGATCGACGGCGATGCTGCACAGCAGGTACGCGTCCACGGGACCGATCGCGTGTTCGCGCCCCAGCCAGTCGATCATCCGGCGGGTCGCGTCGCGGGCCGCGCTCAGGAGGTCCGGACCGACGCCGTCCGTGACGTAGCGCTGGCCCACAGGCCGTTCGGCGGCGGCACCCGAAGCCGTGACGAACTCGGGTGCGGTCACGTGGACGTCTTTGCGCACGGTCACCCGGACCCGCGCCCGCATCGGCGTCTCGATCGCGGTCCCGCATACCTCGCCGTCACCCTGTGCGGCGTGACCGTCACCCATCGACAGCTTCCCGCCGGCGACGAACACCGGCAGGAACAAGGTCGCTCCGGCCGTGAGGTGGCGGGTATCCATGTTGCCGCCGTGGGTGTCGGGCGGGATCGTGGAGCGCGGCCCGCTCACCGGTGCGACCCCGATCTCACCACAGAACGGAGCAACCGGCACCCGGACCCCGGGCAGGAACTCCGCCCGTTCGCCCACCCCCGGCACATGCGTGATCCGCAAGGCTGGATCCGGAAATTCGTCGGCGAGCAGGCCGAACCCCGGGATCGAGGCCGTCCAGCCCCACGAGTCCGGCTGGAACTCCAGCAGGTCGACCTGGAGCGCGTCGCCGGGCTCGGCGCCCTCGATCGCGATCGGGCCGCTCACCTGGTCCACCCGGGAGAAGTCGAGGTTGGCCAGGTCGGCGACGGTCGACGCGGCCGTCAGCTGGCCGTTGCCGGCATCGAGCATGTCCAGCTCGATCAGCGAACCGGACTCGACCGTCTCGATCGGCGGGATCGCGGGATCCCACGCCAGGTGGGACCGATCTCGAGCGATGTGGATCGTAGGGCTGCTGACCACGACCTCCTCCTCGTGTGCGTCCGAGCGGATCGTACCCGGCCGTTGCCGACGGATCGTCACCCGACGATGCCGCTGACCACGGCACCCACGCCGAACGCGGCAACGATGAGGCCAGACCCGACGTTGACCAGCCGCAGCCGGCGCGGCGTCACCCGGGAACGAAGTCGGGAGACGAGGGTGGTCAGGACGATCCACCACGACATCGACCCTAGGAACACGCCGAGGGTGATGCTGGCCGCTCCCAGCGGCCCCGTTCCCGCGACCCCGACGCCGGCGAAGATCGCCGCGAACGAGAGGATCGTCATCGGGTTCGTCAGAGTCAGCCCGAGGATCGAGGCAAAGGCCGTCAGCAGCCCACGCGGACGGACCTCCGCGGCGTCAGTCTCGTCGGTCCCGTTCGCCGCACCCGCCGCTGGCGTTGCGGCCAGCAGCGTGCGCACCCCGAGCCAGACGAGAAAGGCGCCGCCGATGAGACCGAGCGGGCGTCGAAGGCCGACCAGTGCATCGCTCACGGCCGTCACGCCGAAGGCGGCCACGCCGCCATAGGTCGCATCGGCGATTGCGACACCCAGCCCGGAGGCGAGGCCGATCAGGAAACCGGACGCGAGGGTCCGGCGGATCGTGAGGATCGAGATCGGCCCGACGGCCGCAGCAATGCCGAAGCCGATCACGAGGCCACGGAGGATGAGATGCGGTTCCATCGGGTTGCTCCCTCTCATGAGACACGAAAACGCCCTCGGTGTTCGACCGAGGGCGTTGGATCGACAGGTGAATGGCGCCGCGCGGGCGCCGTCGCTCAGCTCGAACCGGCCCTCCGTGAGGGCTGCTGCTGCGAGCGGCGGGCAGCGGTGGGCGTCATCGCGCGGCAGCGTACGCGGACGGCCGCATCGACGTCAACGCCAACCCGCGGGCGCGTGCGTCAGTTCGTCCAGTCGATCCTGGTCGAGACTCCGTCCCCGGCGGTCCACGACCCGCCAGAGGCCCAGGCACTCCCGGCCGGATCGCTCGGCGACCCGGGCTGACGCATCGCCGCCCCCTCCGCCGCGGCGGCGGCCTGAGTTGCCTCCGGGCGTGTGGCAACGTCGCTGTCCTGGAGGAGGACGCTCGTGAACAGGCGCGGCAGGACGACGATCTTGCGCTGGAATGGGCCGGCCTGATCCGGGTTGGCGGCATCCGCAGCGGCGAATACCTCCTCGAGCTCGGTGCCGATGAGCTCACCCTTCTCGAGCAGGGCTGCGGCCAGGGCGTGGACGGCGTATTCCTTCTCGCGCACCAGCCGTTTCGCTTCCTCCATCAGCAGGATCAGCAGCTCGTCTGCCATCCGGGCCACCGGCAGGGGGAACGTCATCGGTGCGTTCGGCGGCTGGACGAGCAGCGTGGAGCCCATCCCGAGCATCGAGCAGTAGTTCAGGGCCCGGGCGGAGGCATTCATGAGGTCCGAGCTCGCGCCGGTCATCTTCGTGTCGAGGATCTCCTCCTCGACCGCACGTGACCCGAGCGAGATCATGATGTCGACCTCGATCTGGCGCGCGTGGTACGTGTAGCGTTCGTCGCGTTCGGACGTCTGCACGACGCCCAGGGCGTCGCCGGAACGGATGATCGATGCCTTCATGATCCGGTCTTCCGGCTTGAGGTAGCGGGCCACGACGGCGTGCCCGGCCTCGTGGTACGCCAATGCGCGCCGGTCGTCGTCGAGCATCCGCCGGATCGGCTGCTTGAGGCCCATGTCCCGCTGGTCGGCCGCGGCCAGCCAGTCCTTGTACGTCATCCACTCCCGGCCCGCGTCGTGGGCGATGATCAGGGCCTCGTTGATGATCACCTTGATCTTGATCGGGGTCCATCGGTGCGAGTCCGCGACCATGAACTCG